>JAYTTW010000218.1:0-21911 GCA_043744855.1 Hyphomicrobiales bacterium | reverse complement strand
CGGAGGCCCTGTAGGTGTCGATGCGACAATCCGATTCGTTGATCTGGATATCGATACGTTCATCGACGACGGGATAAACCCAAACCGAGGCGAAGCTGGTGTGTCGCCGCGCGTTCGAATCGAACGGCGAGATGCGCACCAGGCGGTGTACGCCGGCTTCGGTTTTCATCCAGCC
Organism: Hyphomicrobiales bacterium; assembly: GCA_043744855.1. GTDB lineage: Bacteria > Pseudomonadota > Alphaproteobacteria > Rhizobiales > Beijerinckiaceae > Terripilifer. The sequence goes on along the minus strand of JAYTTW010000218.1, from coordinate 21,736 downwards.
GTGGGCATTGTGGCCCTTGATGCAGAGTGTCGCGGATTTGATGCCGGCCTCGTCGCCGTCGGTCTCTTCCATGATTTCGACGGAAAACTTCTGCCGTTCTCCCCAGCGGATGTACATTCGCTCGAGCATTCGCGCCCAATCGCAACTCTCGGTGCCGCCGGCGCCAGAGTGAATTTCAACGAAGGTGTCGTTGGCGTCGGCCTCACCGGACAAAAGCGTCTCGACCTGGCGTGTGGCGCACTCCGCTTCAAGCCCGCGCAAAAGACTGAGGCCCTCTTGCTCCGTGCCGGCGTCAGCCTCGGCTTCGCCGAGTTCGACCAAGGTCACGCCGTCGTCGAGTTCACGCTCGAGACGCGACAAAGCGCCGAGCCGCTCCTCTATGTCGGTGCGTTCGCGCATGATTTTTTGCGCAGCGTCCGCATGGTCCCAAAGTTTGGGGTCCTCAATGCGGGCGTTCAGTTCGGCGAGGCGACGGGTGGCTGCATCGACGTCAAAGATGCCTCCTCAGCAGTCCCATGGACTGCTTGATTCGGTCGAAAAGCGCTTCGGCTTCGGCGCGCATGAGAGAACACCCCAGTTGTTTTCAGGCAAATCGTCGCGCAGGGATAGAGACGGTCGGCGATGAAGTAAACCCGAGCCGCCGCAGCGAGCCTCGCAGCAAGCCTCGCAGCCGCTCAGTAAATGCCGCCGGTGCCAGTCCCAACCGAGCGTTCGCCATCGCGCGATATTGAAGTCGGCCGTCGCGATGAATTGCCGCCGATGACCGAGTAGGAATCGGGCGGCGCCGTTCCCGGCTTGAAGGCTTCGAGAATCGTGCTGGCGCCCGAGGAGCGCATCCCCGATTTTGGATCGATTGAAATGAGCTTGATGCCCGGCGGCACGCGGAACGGCGTATTCACCTTGTCCTGAAGCGCGACCTTCATGAAGTCGCCAAAGATTGGCGCAGCATACTTGCCGGCGGTGGCGGAATCGCCGAGGGAGCGCGGGCGGTCATAACCCATGAACACGCCCACCGCGAGGTCGGGTGAGAAGCCGACGAACCAAACGTCTTTGGAGTCGTTTGTCGTTCCGGTCTTGCCGGCAAGATGGCGGCCAAGGGGCTTCAGGACGACGGCCGTGCCGCGCTCGACAACGCCTTCGAGCATCGAGGTGATCTGGTAAGCGGTCAGCGGATCCAGCACCTGCTCGCGCTTGTCGACGAGGCGCGGCTCGGACTGGTTGGCCCAGTGTTCGGCATCGCAACCCTCGCACTTGCGCTCGTCGTGGCGATAGATCGTGTGGCCCCAGCGGTCCTGAACACGATCAATCAAGGTCGGCTTGATGCGCTTGCCGCCGTTGGCGAACATCGAATAGGCGGTGGTCATCCGCAGCACCGTCGTCTCGCCCGAGCCAAGCGACATGGCGAGCACCGGCAGCATGTCCTCGTACACGCCGAAGCGCTTGGCGTATTCGGCGATGAGCGGCATGCCGACGTCCTTGGCGAGGCGCACGGTCATCTGGTTCTTGGAGTGCTCGATTCCGTAACGCAGCGTATGCGGTGCGCTGCCGTCGTTGCCGCCATAATTTTCCGGCCGCCAAACCTCGCCGTTGCCAGTGTCGATCTCGATGGGCGCGTCCAGAACAACCGACGAAGGCGTATAACCATTGTCGAGGGCGGTCGCATAAACGATGGGCTTGAACGAGGATCCCGGCTGGCGCAACGCCTGCGTGGCGCGGTTGAAGACGGACTGATCGTAAGAGAATCCGCCGGCCATGGCGAAGACGCGGCCGGTGTAAGGGTCCATGGCGACGATGCCGCCGGAGATTTCCGGTATTTGCCGCAAGCGGAATTGCCCGGCCTGGCCTTCCAGCGGTTCGACATAAACCACGTCGCCCGCCTGCAACAGTGATCGTACGCTCGTCTTGTGCGTCCAGCGTATGCCGTCCGCCGACAACACACCGGTCTGGCGCTCGCGGCTGATTTCTCCGGACTTTTCCCGCCCCGGCTGCAAGCCGATGCGCGCCGTCGTGTCGTTGGCGTCGAGGATGACCGCCAGACGCCAAGGCTGAACGTCGGTCAGCGCTTGAACGCCGGCCAGCGCCGGGCCCCAGTCAGATCGAATGTCGATGCTGCGCATGGCGCCGCGAAAACCGTGCGCTTCGTCGAATGAGACGAGGCCCTTGACCAGCGCCTGTCGCGCCAGCACCTGCATTTTCGGGTCGAGCGTCGTGCGCACCGACAAACCGCCCTCATACAACTTCTTTTCGCCGTAGCGGTCGTTGAGTTCGCGACGCACCTCTTCGGCGAAATATCCAGCCGCGTAGGAATTGGGCGACAGCACGCGCGGATTGACACCGAGCGGTTCGAGTTTTGACTTTGCCGCCTGATCTCTCGTGATGTGACCGTCTTCCGCCATGCGGTCGAGTACGTAATTGCGGCGCGCGATGGCTTTGTCACGATTGCGGAAGGGGTGCAGGTCGCTCGGCGCTTTCGGCAGCGCCGCCAGGTACGCCATTTCGGCGAAGTTCAGCTCGTGGACGGATTTGCCATAATAATTGAGCGCCGCAGCCGCAATGCCGTAATTGCTCAGCCCGAGATATATTTCATTGAGATATAGTTCGAGAATGCGGTCTTTCGAATACGCGGCCTCGATGCGAAAGCTGAGCAACATCTCGCGAATCTTGCGCTCAAAACTGCGCTCGTTGGTCAGCAGGAAATTCTTGGCGACCTGTTGAGTAATGGTCGAGGCGCCTTGCACGCGCTGGCCGCGGAACATCACCAAAACGGCGCGCGCAATTCCCTCGAGATCAATGCCGGGGTGATTGTAGAAATTTTTGTCTTCGGCCGAGAGGAAAGCGTTCTTGACAATGGGAGGGATTGCCGAGCTCGGCAGGTACAATCGCCGCTCATGCGAATATTCGGCGAGAATCGAGCCATCCCCGGCGTGGATTCGGGTCATCACAGGGGGTTCGTAATTTTTGAGCTGCGCGGTGTCCGGCAGGTCCTGCTGGAAATGCCAGATGATGGCTCCGGCAACGATAGCCCCGAGCACGAAAACGATCGCACCCGTTGCAAATATAAAGCCGAAAAATCTAGCGATGAGCCGCATTCGTTCGATCCAGACGCCGCGTGCAGGCGCAGAGCAATGAAATTACAGGAAACGCGTCACAAAAATTGGCGGCAGGCCTAACATGCCGCCTGACATCTTGCCAGCGTCCCCCTCCGACGGCGAGCCAATCGAAGCCCCTCTCATCCGCCACCCCATTGTGGTGTTTTAGCGGCGACACCAGCAACAAGACTCAGGAAAACCGCGAAAAAACACTATTGCGCCGTACCTGTCACATCGGCGCCACGCTGTATAGCGCTGGCGCCGGCATCCTTGTTGACGCGGAAGTATTCGTCGACCGCGATGGCAACCTGTGCGCCGGCCTTCTCCCGCCATTCCGGCGAGACCAGATGCTCGAGGTCTTTGCGGCTCGACAGGTAGCCAAGTTCAATGAGCACGGAGGGAACATCGGGCGCCTTCAGCACGCGAAATCCGGCGGAACGATGCGGGTTCTTGTTCATGCTGCCAGCATTTTTCAGATAGTCGACAAGCGTGCGGGCGAAAGTGTGCGAGTGAATGCGGGTTTCACGGCGGGTCAATTCAAAAAGAATATCGTTGAGATCGGACTGTTCGTCGGCGGCTTCGACTCCAGCGGCGATATCGGCGCGGTTTTCGCTCTCGGCGACGCGCGCCGCCTCCTTGTCGGAGGCTTTTTCAGAAACCGTGTAGACGGTAGCGCCGGAAACAGCCGCTTGGCTGACGAGAGTGTCAGCGTGAATCGAAACAAAAAGTGCAGCGCCTGCCTCGCGCGCCATCCGAACGCGTTCCGCCAGTGGAATGAAAACGTCGGTCGAACGCGTCATCACAACACGATAATGCCCTTGCGCATCGAGACGGTCTTTCAAGGCCGTGGCAAAAGCCAGGACGACATCCTTTTCGAGCGTATCGGCGCCGCCGTGGGCGCCCGAATCGACGCCGCCGTGGCCGGGATCGAGCATGATGACAGGCAAGCCGGGCACCGCTGACCCAATGGCAGCGACGGGCGCGGCTGTCAAAATGGCGGCGACGGGCGCCGCTGGCACAATGGCGGTGACGCCGGGTCTGGCTTTCGCGGCCGCTTGAAAACTGGCACGATCGCTCGGCGCGAGTTCGATGACAAGCCGCCATCCGTCGCCGTTGGCGGCAGGTTCGCTGACGGCGCGCAGCAGCCGCGCCGGCGCGGCGAGATCGATGACAACGCGGGATTTGCCGGCGGCAAAGCTGCCAAACCGATAGGCGGAAACGACGCCAAACGAAGTTTGGGAACCCCGTATTTTGGCGTTCTTGCCGGGGGCGCGCTGGCGTTGCCGCCCGGCCAGTGGATCGAGGCGGAACTCAACCTCGGGCAAATCGACGATGATGCGGTCCGGATTCAGCATGACGTAGCCGCTGGCCTCGATGCGCTGCGTCGTCGAGAAAACAAGCCGGGTAAGGCTTGGCCCGGCCTCGACACGAACCGCCGTCGCTATCGGGCCATCGAAGGGCACCGTTGCTGGTTGCGCCAAGGCGAGTTGCGGGCGCGCCGGAAGCGTCCCGGCGACCCCCAATGCGGGCGTCACGACAACGCCCATGACGACAGCGGCCAGCAACCGGGTTAGCCGGCCCGTGCGACAGCCTGCCGAAAGCCGGGTTGGCCGCGCCAAACGCATCTTCGGGGACTCGGCCATGAGGTCTCGGCCATCCGGTCGGGGGGTCAGGTTGATTCGCTTTGATTTATGCCATTAGCCATCGTTGGTTAACGCTTTCCTTGCCAACTGGCTAACCACCTGCAGGTTGGCGCGGGGAAACGTTGCACGGAAGCCACACCAACGAAGGTCTTGCATTGCCCGCCTTTATGACGCTATGCAGGAATATCCCGGAAAGGGACACGGCTGCCGCGCGGCCCTTCAATGTGGTCACGCGGTCTGGTTGCAACCCCATCCTGATGCCCTCTTGTGAGGCGTCCGCGAAGGGTGGATGTGCAGAAGCAGTCGCGTCCCCAGTGCTATACCAGACAGGTCCGGGATGGCCTTTCCCGCAACGGGGGACGCCCGACAGGTTTTGAGATGATGCGCTGCGCCGCACGAGGCCCGATACACGCTGTGAGCCCTTCCGGGCTCCTGACGCGCGCGGTCCCTGTGTCAACGGCGGCCTCTGTGTCGACTGATTGCAGGTCAACAATCGCCTCACTCAATTTTGCCGTGCTCGTGCCTCGCGGCGGCACGGATAATTCTACCCGCGTAATCTTCCCGGCAGCGCACCGTCCCGGCGCGACTTTCGGCACCCTGCGTTCTCCAATCAACCCCATCGTGATGCCCTTCCCGTTCTCGCGCCGTCCGATCTTCGGGCCGGCAGAGGCAGGCCCGTGTTCGCTCGGCGCTACGGACGGCGGCGGCATCCGCTTCAGAGAAATTCAATATGGCCAACAAAATGCTCATCGACGCCTCGCATCCCGAGGAGACCCGGGTGGTGGTGTTACGCGGCAATCGCGTCGAGGAATTCGACTTCGAGTCCGCTAGCAAGAAACAGTTACGCGGCAACATTTACCTGGCGAAAGTCACGCGCGTCGAACCCTCGCTGCAAGCGGCGTTCGTCGAGTACGGCGGCAATCGACACGGCTTTCTCGCGTTCTCGGAAATTCACCCGGATTATTACCAGATCCCCGTCGCTGACCGGCAGGCGCTGATCGAGGATGAAGCCCGCGCCCATGCGCAGGAGGAGGACGAGGAAGCGCGCCCGCAGCAACAGCGCCGCAGCCGTCGCAATCATCGCCGCGATCGCGGACCCCGTTCGGACAAGCGCCGTTCGCCGGGTGATGAAAGCGTCAGCGGCCCCGTCGAGGCCGACGACGCTGCGGCGCACGCCGACGAGGCTTTTGAAAGCCACCCGGCGCACGAGGGGCACACTTCGCACGAGGCGGGCTCAACGCACGAGGCCGCCTCGCAGGAGCCTGATCCGCACGCGACTTCCGCGCACGCTGCGCATGTGGGCGAAATCGGCCACGCACCGGTAGCCCATGAAGTGGCTGCTGCGGTCGGCCATGACATTGAAACGCCAGCCCACGCGACCGCCAAAGACCTGCACGCCAAAGACCTGCACGCCACGGACCGGGCGGCCTCCGTCGAGAACGGGGAGCCACATTCGAAGGCGGAGCCACATGGAGACGCCGAGCCACATGGAGACGGCGAGCCTCATGGCGACGAGTCGGCTGCCGCCGCCCGGGCGTCCATGCACGCTCACGGCGTTTCGGAAGAAACGCACGCAGAGGATACCGCGCACGATAATGGCGATGCGCACGCCGCGCACGAGGCATCGCTTGAAGGTCGCATCCACGAGAATGACCCGCTCGACGACGGCATCGAGGATGGCGAGGACGAACCCGAGGACGAGCCGATCGAACAGCTCGGCGGCGACGCCATGGAGGAAATTCCGGTGCGCGCGCCGCGCCTGCGTCGCCAGTACAAAATTCAGGAGGTCATCAAGCGTCGTCAGGTGCTGTTGGTGCAAGTCGTCAAGGAAGAGCGTGGCAACAAGGGCGCGGCGTTGACAACGTTCTTGTCGCTCGCCGGACGTTATTCGGTGTTGATGCCGAACACCCCGCGCGGCGGCGGCATTTCCCGCAAGATTACGGATTCCGGCGACCGCAAGAGGCTGAAAGAAATTGCACAGGAACTCGAGGTTCCCGAGGGGATGGGCGTCATCTTGCGTACCGCAGGAGCCGCCCGCACCCCGCAAGAAGTCCGCCGCGATTTCGAATACCTGCTGCGCATGTGGGAAACCGTGCGCGAGGTGACGTTGAAATCCACCGCGCCCACCATGGTTTACGAAGAAGGATCGCTGATCAAGCGCTCCATCCGCGACCTCTATAACAAAGATGTCGAGGAGATCGTCGTGGCGGGCGGCGCCGGCCATAAAGAGGCGCGCGACTTCATGCGGTTGCTGATGCCCTCGCACGTCAAGAATGTGCTGGCGTGGGACGAGCCGCAGCCGATCTTCGCGAAATCCGGCGTCGAAACGCAACTCGACGCCATGTATTCCAATCACGTGACGCTTCGTTCCGGCGGCTACATCGTCATCAACCAGACCGAAGCGCTGGTCGCCATTGACGTTAACTCCGGCCGTTCGACGCGCGAACACAACATTGAAGACACGGCGTTGCGGACAAACCTTGAAGCCGCAGACGAAGTTGCGCGACAGTTGCGGTTGCGCGATCTCGCCGGCCTGATTGTCGTCGATTTCATCGACATGGAGGAAAACCGCAACAACCGCTCGGTTGAACGGCGGATGAAAGACGCGCTGAAAAATGACCGCGCGCGTATCCAGGTTGGCCATATCTCGCACTTCGGCCTGCTCGAAATGTCGCGCCAGCGCATCCGCACCGGCGTTCTTGAAGGCTCGACCATTCCTTGCCCGCATTGCTCCGGCTCCGGCATGGTCCGCTCGATCGCCTCCATCGCGCTGCACGTCCTGCGGGTGCTGGAAGACGCGCTTATCAAAAGCGCCAGCCACAACATAATCGTGCGCACGCGCAGCGAGGTGGCGCTCTACATCCTCAATCAGAAGCGCGCCCATCTGCTCGATATCGAGAAGCGTTTCAGCCTCAGCATCGCTGTCATGAGCGACGACCTGCTCACCGGCGCGGTCTATCACGCCGTCGAGCGGGGCGAACTTGCCTCGCCGCCGCCCGATTACAAGAGCGCCGACCTCGTGCGCATTGATTCCGTCCTCCCTGACGCCGCCGACGACGAAGACGAGGAAGAAAACGATGTGGATGTCGGCGAGGAAACCGACAGCGAGGGCGGCGACGGCCAGGAGCCCGGTTTGGAGACTGCCAGCGGCGAGTCCGGCGACGAGTTGTCCGGCGATGAGTTGTCCGGTGACGCTGGCGATCCCCGGCGCAAGCGTCGGCGCCGGCGTCGGCGCGGACGCGGAGATCGGGACACAGCCGAGTTTCAGGCCGCCGACGCGCCGCAGCCGACCGACGACGGGCTGGGGTTCGTCGCCGAACTGCATGGCGATTTCCCCAACACACTGGCCGAGGCCACGGTCTCTGATGGCGAGAGTGACGAGACGGAAGCCGGTCACTTTCCGGTTGATGGCGAGCCATCCAGCGAACCGGAGAGTGGGCAAATCCGGCGTCGCCGGCCGAGGCGCGGGGGTCGCAATCGCGGTCGGGATGGCGGCCGGGTTGAACAGCCCTATCTCGGCGACGAACCCCAGCCGCATGTGGCGGGGGCCAGTTTCGCCGACCCCGACAGGGCGCCCGACGGCCCTTCCGAACCTGCCAGGGCCGCTCCGATGAACACGTCCGGACATGCGGACGCGGCGGTTCACACCCCTGCGCCGGGGGGTATGACAGCGGCAGTGCAGGAGGCGCCGTCGTCGCCGCCGGCATTCGCGGCAGCGTCGATGACATTGGCGACGGCGCTCGCCCCGACGCCGTTGGCGCCCGAACCGCCGCCGGCCCATAGCGCTCCTCTGCCGGAAACGCTGATTGATCCGTCAGAACCCAAACGGGCGGGATGGTGGCAGCGCGCCCGCAAGAACCTGGGCACCTGACCGGAGCTTGGCCGCCATCCAGAAATGGCGGCCATTTTACTAAATATCGTCAATTATATAATACATATTTACAAGAAACTACTTTAACGAGTTGCGCAGCGCAGCGTGCCAGTTTTTAGAGGGGCGGCGTCGCGCCGGTATGCACAATCTGCGCGCTCGTCATATGGCGCTCGTCTTGCCAGGCTCGTCTTGCCAGGCTCGTCATGCCAAACTCGTTTGGGCTCGCTGGCTCTTTTGCCTTTCAGCGTAGTCGCCGCCTTGCCGCCTTATTCGTCTTCTCAATAGAAGGAACCCGATAAAAGGGACGCGGGAGTGTGCGTGGCGTGCAAGCTGCTCACCAAATTTGCGCCCCAAGATCGCCCCAGGATCGCCCGATGCCGCTTCGCCGTCTGCTTGCCACCCCTGACAGCCTCCCCCGGCGCGCGCCAGTGCGCCGTCGGCTTGGCTTTCGGCTCGCGGCGGTAGCGCTCGTTGTCTGTGCGCAGGGCTTGAAAGCGCAGGCGCAATCCGGCGAAATTCCCGGCATCGTGCGCGATGCGGAAATCGAACAACTCATGCGCGACTACGCAACCCCCGTGCTGCGCGCCGCTGGCGTCAACACAACAGCGACGAAAATCGTCCTGATCAATGATCGCTCATTCAATGCGTTCGTCGCCAACGGCCAGAAAATCTTCATCAATCTTGGCGCGCTCCTGGAAGCCAAAACGCCGAACGAGTTGATTGGCGTGCTGGCGCACGAGAGCGGTCACATCGCTGGCGGGCACTTGTCAGCCCTGCATCAGGAGATGGCCCACGCGCAACTGCTTTCCATTGTTGGCGCGCTGGCTGGCGCCGGCGCCCTCGTCGCCACGTCGCGCGCCAACCGGCCGGGCTCCAACGTCGGTTCTGACAGCGCCGGGCAGGTTGGCCTCATTCTGGGACCGCAGGAGCTGGTGCGCCGTAGCCTGCTCTCCTACATCCGCGCACAAGAGGAGGCGGCCGATCGCGCCGCCGTCAAATATCTGTCGGCGACCGGTCAGTCCTCGCGTGGCCTGCTGACGACGTTGCAAAGATTTCAAAGTGAATCGCTGTTCAAAACCCAGTCCATCGATCCCTACACCATCACCCATCCGCTGCCGCGCGAGCGCATCCAAAACCTCGAAGAAGCGGTAAAAACCGCTGCCCATTACAACGCGGTGGATCCGCCCGCCCTGCAACAGCGGCATGATCTCGCCCGCGCCAAGCTCGTCGGGTTCATGGGCAATGCATCCGAAGTCGGACGCCGCTATCCAGTTTCCGATAGCTCGCTGCCAGCCCGTTACGCCCGCGCCGTATCGGCCTATCGGGTCGGGCGGCAGGCCGACGCGCTGACGCAAATCGAGGGCCTGCTGGCGAGCCAGCCCGCCAATCCGTATTTTCACGAGCTGAAAGGCCAGGTATTGCTGGAAGGCGGACGGCCACGCGAGGCGATCACCCCGTTGCGACGGGCGGCGGCCTTGGCGCCGTCGGGTTACCCCATCCGCGCCATGCTCGGACATGCGCTGGTCGCGGCCGATCAGGCCAACGAGGCGGTAGGTGTGCTGACGAAGGTGGCGCAACTCGATCCTGAAGACCCGGAGAGTTTCCAATATCTCGCCATGGCTTACGACCGGAAGGGCGAAACCTCGCAGGCGCAGCTCGCTGCGGCGCAAGGATTTTTTCTCCAAGGCAAATTCGTCGAGGCGCGAACCCAGGCTGACCGCGCCAAAAAGCAGTTCAAGGAGGGATCGCCCGGCTGGTTGAAGGCCGACGACATCCTGAATTATCGGCCGCCAATATATAACTGACCGGCGGGCTTTCCGCGCCGGGCGCTTTGCGCCGCTGCCTACCCCTGCCCGCCTTCACAGCTTCGTGTTGCGGGGAAGTTTCTGAATCGGCCAAAAACGCGATATAACCCGTGCAAATCATTTCAGGAGTTTTTGATGGCTCTGCGCCCCGCCTTGCTTGTCGCCGCTTTTGCGTTCGTGGGCCTCACGTCGGCCGCGCCGGCGCAAACCCAGTTCAATCCCAACCAGCGCACGGAAATCGAGGCGATCCTCAAGGATTACCTGTTCAAAAATCCGGACGTGCTGCGCGATTCGCTGAACGAAATGGAGCGCCGCCAGAAAGTCGAGGAGGAGCTGGCCCGCTCCAAAGCCGTCGCCGATCAGGCCAGCCTGATTTACAATTCGCCGCGCCAGGCCGTGCTCGGCAATCCCAATGGCAAAGTGACGCTGGTTGAGTTTTTCGACTACAATTGCGGTTTCTGCAAAAAGGCGCTCGGCGATCTCGCCCAACTCGTCAAGGAAGAGCCGGATCTGCGGGTCGTGATCAAGGATTTTCCGGTTCTCGGACCCGGCTCTGTCGAAGCGGCAGAAGTGGCAACCGCGCTTCGCAGCCAGTTGAAGGGCGATAAATACTGGCAGTTCCACCAGAAACTTCTGTCCACCAAGGGACCGGTCAGCAAAGTTCAAGCGCTCGCCACCGCCAAAGAAATGGGCGCTGACATGAGCAAGCTGGACAAGGACATGGCGGACCCGGCCACCCGTGCGAGCCTCCAGGAGGTCATGCAGATCGCCGACTCCCTGCAACTCACCGGCACGCCGTCCTATGTCCTCGCCAATGATGTCATCGTCGGCGCCGTCGGCTATGACGCGTTGAAAGACAAGGTCGCGAACGTCAAGAAGTGCGGCAAGACCGCCTGTGGTTAAGCGGCTACGGCGTCCCTAGTACCGGAATCATAGATTCCGGTACGTCGTTTTTGTTGAAGTATCCACTTATCATCTACAGCAAGCGCGTCACTGCATGACTCAGTTTCTTCCGATGGTGGATACTACCGCGTCGGATTCTGCCACGTGTTGGCCCCTGAGTTGCCGCCGCCGCCGAAGAAATTGAGATTGTTGTTGGGGCGGTTCGCGCTGTAGGCGTTGGGATCATAGGCGCGCACGGCAGCGTCGCGCTTTTCCTTCTGCTGGCGAAAATAGTCCTGTTGCGCTTTTCTGGCCTTGCCGTAGGGATCGGCAGGGTCACTTGTGATTGCATCGGCGCCGGCGGCGCGTTTTGACGGGTTCGGCTTGCCCGATGGTTTCTTCGCGGGGGATACTTTTTTCGACGTATCCGTATCGAACGTTGGCGCCAACAGCGGGGTAGCCGCCTCAAAGCCGCTAGGCGCGCTCTGCGCCGCACAAGGCCCGGCAATCGCAATGGCAAGCCCGGCCACTGCAAAAATTCCGGCAAGAGTTCCGGCAACGCTCCCGACAAGACTTCCACGCGTGCGCGGCATGATCTGTTCCTCTGCAAGACATTCGATCAAGTAGCCAGATAGCGGCGAAGTCAAGGCGCAAACGGCGCGTTGCGCGCTCGTGCCCGGCTTCGTATATAAGCCGGCTTCCATCGCTGGCGCGTGTCGCGCCGCAGAAAGAGAACGTTTTCCATATGCTTGATGGCATGCGCAAGGCCTCGCGGGGATGGCTTGGACGAATCGTGATGGCGGTCATCATGGCCTTCATCAGCCTGTCGTTTGTTGTCTGGGGCGTCGGCGACATTTTTCGCGGCTTTGGCGACAACACGGTCGCCACCGTTGGCAAAGCCACGATTCCCGCCGAGGCGCTGCGCAACGCTTATCAGACGCAACTGCAGGAGATGCAGCGCCAGCAGCGCCGCGCCATCACCAACGATCAGGCGCGCGCCATGGGGCTTGATTCGCAGGTGCTTTCAAAGCTTGTCGCTGACGCCGCCCTCGATGATCGCACGCGCCAGCTTGGCCTCGCCATGTCCGACGCGGACATCGCCAAGACCATCCTGACCGACGCCACTTTTGCTGGACCCGGCGGAAAGTTCGACCCCGGCCGCTTTGCAGAAATCCTGCGGGATAACGGTTTTTCCGAACGCTCGTTCGCTACCGAGCAGCGCAAGGTTTACCTGCGGCAGGAGTTCGTCGACGCGCTCGCCGCCAACCTGCAGGTTCCCGCCGCCTACCTCGACGCCGTGCATCGCTACCGCGCGGAAACCCGCAGCATTGATACCTTCACGCTTCCCGCCAGCGCCGCCGGCGACATCGCCGCCCCCGAGGATGCCACGCTGCAAAGCTGGTTTGACGCCCGCAAGCAAACGTTTCGCTCGCCGGAATATCGCGGCCTCGTGACCCTGTCTGTGACACCCGCAACCATCGCCAATCCCGACATCGTCACCGACGCGGATGTTGCCGCGCTCTATGATCGCGAGGGCGCCAAACGGTTTGGCTCGCCGGAAAAGCGTCAACTGTCGCAGGCCTTGTTCGCCGACGAGAAGAGCGCCACTGAGGCCGCCGCCAAAATCGCCGCCGGCGCGACGCTGGAGGGCGTTGCGGCCGAATACAAGACAAGCGTCGTGCCGCTTGGCGAGGTCACGAGGGGCGAGCTTTTCGACAAGGCGATCGCCGACGCCGGTTTCGCGCTGGCGGCTGGCCAAACGAGCGACCCGGTCAAGGGACAGTTTGGTTACGCCCTGGTGCGCGCCGAAAAAATCACCGCCGCCGCGATCAAACCGCTGAGTGAAGTAGCGGGCGAGGTGCGTAAAGAGATTGCGCTGGAGCGCGCCGGCAAATTCGTGCGCGAAATCCACGACCGGATCGAGGACGAACGTACATCGGGAAAAACCTTGGCCGAAGCCGCCGGGATTGCCGGGGTGACGCCCATCCAGATTGCCGCCATCGATGCCCAGGGCCGCGACCGCGAAGGCCGCGAGATCGAAATCTTGAGCGAGCGCGACGCCCTGCTTCGCGCCGTGTTCAATTCCGATGTCGGCGTCGACAACGACACCCTGTCGACACACGATGGCGGATACATCTGGTTTGAAGTCACGGCAGTCGAGAAGGCGCACGAGCGCACGTTGGCGGAAGTTCGCGACAAGGCCATCGCCGGATGGCGCGATGACGAGACCGACAAGCGCCTCGCGGCGAAGGCGTCCGAACTTGTCGGCAGAATCGATGCTGGCGAAACGGTTGAGGCCGTCGCCAAAGCGGCGGGCGACCTTGAAGTGAAGAACATCGGCGATGTCCGCCGCGTCGAAACCAACCAGGTTTCGCCCGGCGTCGTCGCACGGGTTTTCTCCACCCCGGTTGGCAAGACGGCGTCGGCTCTGGGCGAGGCTCACACGCGCATTGTTTTCAAGGTGCTTGACGCCAACACGCCGGTTATGGATGCGGACACCGACGTCAACAAAGGCGTCGCGCAGCAGTTGCGCACGTCTGTCGCCGACGACATTCTGGTGCAGTACCTCGCCAAGCTTCAAGGCGAGCTACGCGTCACCATCAATCAGACCGCCGCGCGCGTCGCCACCGGCGGCTCCGCCGAGCCGAACTGATCCGGCGATGTACGAGCCTTCCTTCGATACGTTTGCAGCAAGTCTCGAAACGCCGCAGGCGAGCCTCGTCAGCGCCCGCCTTGTCGCGGATTTGGAAACGCCTGTTTCGGCGTTTCTCAAATTATCGGCAGGCCGCGCCGGCAACATTTTTTTGCTGGAGTCCGTCGAGAGCGGCGCCACGCGTGGCCGCTATTCGATGATTGGCCTCGATCCCGACGTGATCTGGCGCGTCAAGGGTTCGACAGCGGAAATCAATCGTCATGCGCTTGTCGACTTGGGGCGCTTTACGCCGTGCGTGGCGGCGCCCCTCGACGCCCTGCGCGAGCTGATCGCCGAGAGCGCCATCCAGACCCCGGTTGATCTGCCGCCGATGGCGGCTGGCGTGTTCGGCTATCTCGGTTACGAGATGGTGCGGCAAATGGAGCGCCTCGACCCGCCCAAAGCGGATCCGATCGGCGTACCCGATGCGGTGATGATCCGCCCGACGATCATGGTCGTGTTTGATTCCGTCACCGACGAAATCCGTGTCGTGACACCGGTGCGCCCGATTGCAGGCGTTGACGCAAAAACTGCGTGGCGTCGCGCTTGCGAGCGTATCGACGCGGTTGTCGACAGGCTCGAAGGATCGCTGGCGCAGCCGACGGTAAGTGTTGATCCCCACATGCTCGCCCAGGCCGCGGTTTCCAACACGCCTGCAACACGCTTTCTCGAAATGGTCGAGCGGGCGCGGGATTACATTCGCGCCGGCGATATTTTTCAGGTCGTGTTGTCGCAGCGCTTCACCGCGCCGTTCGTTTTGCCGCCGTTCTCGCTTTACCGGGCTCTGCGGCGTGTGAATCCCTCGCCGTACTTGTGTTACCTCGATTTCGGCGGCTTCCAGATCGTCGTGTCGAGCCCGGAAATTCTGGTGCGCGTGCGCGACGGCGAAGTCACCATCCGGCCGATTGCCGGCACACGCTGGCGCGGCAAGACACCGGCCCTGGACGCCGCGCTCGAGGCCGAATTGCTGAGCGATCCCAAAGAGCGCTCCGAACATCTGATGCTGCTCGATCTCGGCCGCAACGATGTCGGCCGCGTCGCCAAAATCGGCAGCGTCGAGGTGACGGCGAAGTTTTTCGTCGAGCGCTACAGCCACGTCATGCACATCGTGTCCAACGTGATCGGCAAGCTCGATCCGCGCCGCGATGTGATCGACGCGTTGGCCGCCGGATTTCCCGCCGGCACTGTTTCCGGCGCGCCCAAAGTCCGCGCCATGCAGATCATCGACGAACTTGAGGTCGACCGACGCGGCATTTACGGCGGCTGTATCGGATATTTCGGCGCGAACGGCGAGATGGACACGTGCATCGTTCTGCGGACGGCCATCGTCAAGGACGGCTACATGCACGCGCAGGCCGGCGCCGGCATCGTCTACGATTCCGTTGCGCAGAGCGAGCAGACCGAATGCGTCAACAAGGCGACGGCGCTGTTTCGCGCTGCGGAGGAAGCTGTGCGCTTTGCAACGCGAGCCAGGCGCGGTCAGTGAATGCGAGGCGTAACGCGGTGGCGCGGGTTGAGCGGCCTGTCGTCAGTTGCCGCGCCCGTTTCAACCCGCGTTGGTTGGTGTGCTAAAAGCCAAAGCTGCGAATAAAATTCTGGCGGCTGGAAAGCCATTTGACTAAAGTCACTGTCTGTCTGGACCCCGATGACCCGCGTAACGCTGATTGACAATTACGACAGCTTCACCTGGAACCTGGTGCACTACATTGGCGCACTGGGCGCTGACGTGCGCGTCTATCGCAACGACGCCATCACGACAGCCGAGGTGCTGGCGCAAGCCCCCGACGCCATCGTGCTGTCGCCCGGCCCGTGCACGCCGCGTGAGGCAGGAATTTGCCTGCAACTGATCGAGGCGAGCGCGGGTCGCGTGCCGTTGTTCGGCGTCTGCCTTGGTCATCAGGCCATTGGCGAGGCGTATGGCGGCGAGGTTGTGCGCGCGCCGGAGCCCGTGCACGGCAAACTGTCGGACATCCACCACGAAGGTGTGGCGGTGTTTCGCGGCATCCCCAGCCCGTTCCTCGCGACACGCTATCACTCACTCGTCGTGGCTGCCGACAGCCTGCCGCAAGAGCTTGTTGTAACAGCACGCACAACCGGCGGGTTGATCATGGGCCTCGCGCATCGCCGGCATCCGGTCTATGGCGTGCAGTTCCACCCCGAAAGCATCCTCAGTGAGCATGGCCATGACGTTTTGAAAAATTTTCTCGATCTGGCCAGCGACTTCAACGAGAAGCGTCGAAACGGCGCGGCGGAGACCTGAATGGAAGCCTTCAAGCCGATGCTCGCCAAAATCGCCACGGGCGCCAGTCTTAGCGTGGGCGAAGCGGAACGCGCCTTCGAAAACATGCTGTCGGGCGAAGTGACGCCGGCGCAGATGGGCGGTTTTCTGATGGCTTTGCGCGTGCGCGGAGAGAGCGTCGAGGAAATCACCGGCGCGGTCACCGCCATGCGGGCGCGAATGCTGCGGGTAACGGCGCCAGCGGGCGCCATCGACATCGTCGGCACGGGCGGCGATTCCGCCGGCACGTGGAACGTCTCGACGCTCGCCGCGATCCTCACTGCGGCTTGCGGCGTCGCCGTCGCCAAACATGGCAATCGAGCCGCATCGTCAAAATCCGGCTCCAGCGATATTCTGGGCGCCCTTGGCGTCGCCGTGGGAATTTCGCCGGCGCAAGTTGAGGCTTGCATCGCTGAGGCGGGCATCGGCTTCATGATGGCGCCGACGCATCACGCGGCGACCCGTCATGTTGCGTCGGCGCGCATTGAGCTTGGCACACGAACCATCTTCAACATACTTGGGCCGCTGTCCAACCCGGCCGGCGTCAAGCGACAACTGGTTGGTGTGTTTTCGCGCAGCCTGCTGGAGCCGATGGCGCAGGTTCTGCGAAATCTCGGATCTGAGCGGGTCTGGGTCGTGCACGGCTGCGATGGCCTTGACGAAATGACGACAACCGGCCCCACCCATGTCGCCGCGCTCGAAGACGGCGCCGTGCGGACTTTTCAGGTAACGCCTGAAGAAGCTGGTGTGCCTCGCGCCGTTGCGGCGGACTTGCGTGGCGGGGATCCCGCCCATAACGCGGCGGCGCTGCGCGCCGTGCTCGACGGCGCGAAATCCGCCTATCGCGACATCGGTGTGTATAATGCAGCGGCCGCGCTGCTCGTCGCCGGCAAGGCGAGCGATATGAAAGACGCGGCGCGCCTCGCCGCCGGCGCCATTGACAATGGCTCGGCAAAAGCGACGCTTGCCAAACTCGTCGAAGTTTCCAACCGGAGCTGACCATGGCGGATATTCTCGCCCGCATCGAAGCCTACAAGCGCGTTGAAATTTCGGATGCGAAGGTGCGGATGCCGGTCGACGCGCTGGAGCGCCAAATTCGCGATTGCCCGCCGCCGCGCGGCTTCGTGCACGCTATTGAGCAAAAGCTCAGCGCCAACCAGTTCGCGCTGATCGCCGAAATCAAGAAAGCCAGTCCCTCGAAGGGCCTCATCCGCGAGACTTTCGATCCGCCCGCCCTGGCCAAGGCCTATGCAAGCGGCGGCGCTGCATGCCTTTCGGTGCTGACCGACGCGCCGTCTTTTCAGGGCCGCCCGGAATACCTCACAGCGGCGCGGCTGGCCTGCACCCTGCCCGTGCTGCGCAAGGATTTCATGTTTGATGCCTATCAGGTGCGCGAGGCGCGCGCCTGGGGCGCGGACGCCATTCTGATCATCATGGCGGCGGTCGACGACGACACGGCGCGAGCCCTCAACAAGGCCGCCCACGACTACAAGATGGATGTGCTCGTCGAGGTTCACAACGAAGCCGATTTGCAGCGCGCGCTGCGCCTCGAAACCCGCCTCATCGGTATCAACAATCGTGATCTGCGTACTTTTGAAACACGCCTTGAAGTCAGCGAGAGACTGGTCAAGGCCGTGCCCAAAAACCGTATCGTCGTTAGTGAGAGCGGCATTGCCGGGCGCGACGACATGCTGCGCCTGGGCCGGGTGGGAATCTACACCTGCCTGATTGGCGAGAGCCTGATGCGCCAGCCGGACGTGCGCACCGCCACCCATGATTTGCTGCACGGCGCCGTGTCGCGCCCCTCGCCCTCTGCGGCGCGCGCGCGATGAGCAAACTCACCCACATCTCCGCGTCCGGTGAGGCCGCCATGGTGGATGTGTCCGACAAGGCGACCACGCAGCGTACCGGCGTCGCAGAAGGCTGCGTTCGAATGCGCGCAGAAACGCTCGATCTCATCCTGGCGGGCGACGCCAAAAAGGGCGATGTTCTGGGGGCCGCGCGCATCGCCGGCATTATGGCGGCAAAGCGCACGCATGAGTTGATCCCATTATGTCATCCGCTGATGCTGTCAGCTATCACTGTGGAGCTGACACCCGATGCGACCCTGCCCGGCGTGCGCGTCAAGGCCAGCGTACAGGTTGCTGGGCAGACTGGCGTCGAAATGGAGGCTTTGACCGCCGTTTCCATCGCCTGCCTTACGATCTACGACATGGTGAAAGCCGTCGACCGCTTCATGACCATCGAATCTATCGGGATGACGCAAAAGAGCGGCGGCAAAAGTGGCGACTGGCAGCGGCCGGCAGCAAAATCTCATGAGGCCGTCGCGCGATGAAGCACTGGACGCGTCGGGCGTTGATGAGCGCGGCGGGCGCGCTCTTCGCCATGTCAGGCTTGCGCTCGCGCGCCTCAGCCCAAGCGCTCTCAAAACAGCCGGTGAAAACCAACCGTGAACCCGGCGTGTTCGGCTTTGAAGATGTGCTCAAGCGGGCGCGCACCATCGCCGATGCGCCATTCAATCCGGTGCTCGCGCCGCTGCCCGAAGCGCTCGCCCAACTCGATTTCGATCACTGGCGCGCCATCCGTTTTCGTGCAGAGGCTTCGCCGCTGGCGCAGGATGGCGGCAAATTCCAGTTGCAGTTGTTTCACCTTGGCCATCTCTTCCAACGCGCCGTCGCCGTCAATATTGTCAAGGATGGCGTTTCCGCCCCGCTACTCAACATCGCCAAACTTTTTGACTACGGCGCCAACAAATTCGCCAAACCTTTGCCGGAGAACCTTGGGGCCGCAGGCTTCCGCCTGCACTATCCCGTCAACGATCCCCGCCGGATGGACGAATTCGTGTCGTTTCTCGGCGCCAGCTATTTTCGCTTTCTGGGTCGCGGCCAAAAGTACGGTCTTTCCGCCCGCGGACTTTCGATTGGAACGGGCCGGCTCGACAACAAGGAAGAGTTTCCGTTTTTCCGTGAGTTCTGGATCGAGAGCCCGGCCGCCGGCGCGTCGCATGTGCTGGTGAACGCGTTGCTCGACAGCCCGTCGCTGGCGGGCGCCTATCGCTTCAATTTTGTGCCGGGCGCCAACACCTACGCCGACGTGACCGTGACGTTGTTTCCGCGCAAGCGTCTGGCGCAGGTTGGTGTCGCTCCTTTGACGTCAATGTTCTTTCTTGGCGAAAATGATCGCCACCTCAACGACCGCAACAAGTACGATGAGTTTCGCCCGGAACTGCACGATTCCGATGGCCTGCTGATCCATACCGCCGACAACGAGTGGATCTGGCGGCCGCTACGCAATCCCCTCGTGCAGGAGGTGCATCGCTTTCACGTCACCGACGTGCGCGGCTTCGGGCTGCTGCAGCGCGACCGGGAATTCGCGCACTATCAGGATATCGAACTCAACTACGAGGAGCGTCCGAGCTACTGGATCGAGCCGCAGGACGAGTGGGGCGAAGGCGATGTCGAACTGGTCGAACTCGCCACCAAAGGCGAGACTTTTGATAACATCATTGTCGCCTTCGTGCCGAAAGATCCAATCGAAACCGACACGCCCTCGAGCTACACCTACCGCATGAGCGCAATGAGCGACGGGCTGTCGCTGCATTCGCTCGGATATGTCAAAAATACATTCACGGCGCCGGCCACAGCGCTTGGCGCCAATGAGGCTGTCGCCAACAACACGCGCCGCTTCATGATCGATTTTGTCGGCGGCGATCTGGCGTTTTTTCTGGCCGACCCCGGCCCTGTCGAGTTGGTGGCCACGGCGACAAATGGCAAGGTGTTTCGACAGTTTCTGGTTGCCAATCCCGCCATATCCGGCTTCCGCGCCATGATCGATGTGGAGCTGCGCAGCAACGAAATCACCGGCATGACGTGCAAACTGAAAAAGGGCCCCGTCGTGCTGACGGAAACGTGGGCCTATTCCTGGAAGACCTATAATTTCTGAGGCTGCGATGGCGTCTTCTTCCTGGCTTCCCGTTGCCGATGCGCTTGCCCTTGTTCTGGCGAGCGCTCCCGAACCGCTTGAAATGGAGAGCGCGCTGCTGGCCCGCGCCGCCGGTCGAACCTTGGCGCAGGACCTCGCGGCGCGACGCACCCAGCCGCCGTTTGCAGCCTCGGCCATGGATGGTTATGCGGCTCGCGCCGAGGATATCGCCAATGTGCCGGCGACCCTGAAACTCATTGGCGTCTGCGCCGCCGGCCACGGTTTTTCTGGCGCCGTCGGGCGCGGCGAGGCGGTGCGCATTTTCACCGGAGCGCCGGTGCCCGAAGGCGCCGATGTCGTTGTCATTCAGGAAGACACAGAGGTTTCCGGCGAGGCTGTCCTCGTGCGCCAAAGCGATTTGGCCGGGCGCAACGTCCGCAAGGCCGGCCTCGATTTCGTCGAGGGCGAATTGTTGCTCAAAAAAGGTCGTCGTCTCGGCCCCTGTGAACTGGCCCTTGCGGCCGCCATGAACCATGGGGAACTGCCGGTCATTCGCAAGCCACGCGTCGCTTTGCTGGCGACCGGCGACGAACTGGTGCGTCCCGGGCAAACGCCAGACAAGGATCAGATCGTCGCGTCAAACACCTATGCCGTGTGGGCTTACGCTGAGGCTGCCGGCGCTGAAATCATCGATCTCGGGATTGCCGCTGACACGTTTGACGCGCTCGAG
Organism: Hyphomicrobiales bacterium; assembly: GCA_043744855.1. Classification (GTDB taxonomy): domain Bacteria; phylum Pseudomonadota; class Alphaproteobacteria; order Rhizobiales; family Beijerinckiaceae; genus Terripilifer. The sequence continues at coordinate 825 of JAYTTW010000218.1, read as the reverse complement.
GCCGCCATCCGCGCGGCGCGTGAAGCCAAGGCCGACGTTCTCGTCACGCTTGGCGGCGCCAGTGTCGGCGACCATGATCTCGTGCAGACCGCGTTGATGCGCGAGGGAATGCAGCTCGGCTTCTGGAAGATCGCCATGCGACCGGGCAAGCCGCTGATGCACGGCAAGCTCGGCGACATGCGGATTTTGGGCCTGCCGGGCAATCCCGTCTCGGCCATCGTTTGTGCTGTGCTGTTTCTCGTGCCGCTCATCCGCGCCTTGCAAGGCGACGCAAACGCCGGACGCGACCCCAGTGAGCCGGCGCGCCTTGGCTGCGACCTCAAAGCCAACGACAGCCGTCGCGATTACCTGCGCGCCTCCCTCGCGCCGGGCGACGGCCTGCCAGTTGCAACGCCATTCGGTCGGCAGGATTCCTCGATGCTGCGGGTGCTGGCGCAATCGGAATGTCTTGTCGTGCGCGACGCCAACGCGCCAGCAGCCAGGACCGGCGACCCTTGCCGCATCGTGCGTTTGTAGGCGGGTGAAAGAAACTCCAAACCGGCCGAAGCGCCGGCCGCAATTGACCGACGCCGCCGCCCTCCTTACATGGCGCAATGACCCTAACGGCAAACGCACAACCCAGGACTCGCTGGCTCGCCTCGCTGTTGCGCGCGGAGCCGGGTGAGATACCGGCATTGCTGCTGTCGTGCGGGTTCTTTTTTTGCGTGCTGTGCGGCTATTACGTCGTGCGGCCGATCCGCGATGAAACCGGCGTCGCTTACGGCACGGGGTTTCTTGGATGGGCGTTCGTCATCATCTTTGTGGTGATGCTGGCGGCGGTGCCGC
>JAYTTW010000217.1:0-5711 GCA_043744855.1 Hyphomicrobiales bacterium | reverse complement strand
GATTCCGGGTACGTCGTTTTTGTTGAAGTATCCACTTATCATCTCCAGAAAGCGCGTCACTGCGTGACTCACTTTCTTCCGATGGTGGATACCAGGTTGCGGCATTGCGCCCAAGCCCAAGTGCGATTACAGCAACATGCCTGACAGGCGCCCGGCAAGCGGTCGCTCGAAAACCGGCCACTCCTGGAAAGCCGACGAGTGCTGACGAAGCCGCCACCTCCGGGGCAGCCCGGTCCAGCCGACGGATCGCCCGTCGAGCCGGCCGCCTCCGCTTCGCTTATCCCGGGAAGGCGCGCGGCTCGCGATATTCTGGATGTTCATTCTGGGCCGGGCTCACCCGCTCCGCAAACCGCCGCACACGCTGGCGAGGACATGCTGGCCGTCTACAATCTTGGCAAATCCTACCGCAGCCGCAAGGTCGTGGAAGATGTCAGCGTCAACGTCCGGCGCGGCGAGGCTGTCGGGCTGCTCGGCCCCAATGGCGCCGGGAAAACCACTGTTTTTTACATGATCACAGGCTTGGTGCGGCCCGACAAGGGCGTCATCGAACTTGATGGTCACGATGTAACGCAACTGCCCATGTATCGACGTGCGCGCCTTGGCATCGGCTACCTGCCCCAGGAGGCCTCGATTTTCCGTGGCCTCAACGTCGAGGATAACATCCGCGCCGTCCTCGAGGTCACCCAGCCGGATCGCGACCGCCGCGAACACGAGCTTGAGTCCCTGCTCGACGAGTTCGACATCGCCCGCATTCGCAAAACGCCTTCGATCGCCTTATCTGGCGGCGAGCGTCGGCGCTGCGAGATCGCCCGGGCCCTCGCCGGGCAGCCCTCTTACATGTTGCTGGACGAGCCCTTCGCCGGCATCGATCCGATCGCCGTCGGCGATATCCAGCAACTCGTCCAGCACCTCAAGCGGCGCGGGATCGGGGTCTTGATCACCGATCATAATGTGCGGGAAACCCTTGATTTGATTGACCGGGCCTATATTCTGCACTCCGGCCATGTGCTGACGGAAGGCTCGCCCGAGGAAATCGTCGCCAACCCCGACGTACGACGCTTCTACCTCGGCGAAAGCTTTCGAATGTGAAGCCGGACAAGCTTGTGTGCGCGAAATAGCGTCTTAAATCAGCAGCCTCAGTAGGGTGCCGCAGACTTCCTTAACTGCGCTGAAATTTCGCAGGGCAAGTTTCATTCCATAAACGTTTTCCCGCGTCCCGTCGTGGTACAAGCAATTTCTGGGCCGACTTGGTTGGCCGGGACTTTTCGAATTGTGTTGCGCTCTGGGTAAGTTGAATGGGTTTATCGACCAAACTTGTCATGCGTCAGGGCCAGTCGCTGGTTATGACGCCGCAGTTGCTGCAAGCCATCAAATTGCTGCAACTGTCGACGCTGGATCTGGCTAACTACGTGGACGCCGAGCTTGAACGAAACCCACTGCTTGAGCGGGAAGAAGATGCGTCGGAGGGTTCGCCCATCGAGGCGCCAGCGCCTGACCTTCATGACGACGGTTATGACGAGAGCCACGACCAAAGCCACGACAACGCCGACTTTACCGACGCCTATCTGCAGACGGCTGACAGCGAGCGTCACGACACGATTGGAAGCACCGACGCCGATTGGGCGAAACAGGGCATAGAGACGGAGGCGGTTTCGCTGGCCGAGAATCTGGGCGACGGCAGCGCCAATGCCTTTGAGGTGGATCGCCCGACGCAGGATGCTGAAACAGTTGTGTCGCCTTTATCGGCTGACGGGTTGTCGGCCACTTCGTGGACGGGGGCAGGCGGGGGAGTTGACGGCGAAGACCCCAATCTGGAAGCCTACGTTGCATCACGCTTGAGCCTGCGCGATCATCTCGCCAATCAACTGTCAATAGCTTGCAAGAATGTGGTGGACCGCAGCATCGGTCACGCCATCATCGATTGCATCGAAGACACGGGTTACCTGAAAGAACCGCTGGCCGACATTGCAGAGCGGCTTGGGGCGACACTGCAACGATGCGAGTCGATGCTTTCCATCATCCAGACTTTCGAGCCGGGCGGCGTCGGGGCCCGCGATCTGGCGGAATGCCTGGCCATCCAACTGCGCGAGCGCGATCATCTCGACCCCGCGATGCAGGCGTTGTTGGCGCATTTGCCGTTGGTGGCGCGTCGCGATTTCGCCAGCTTGCGAAAAATTTGCGGTGTCGACGACGAAGACCTGATCGACATGATCGCCGAAATTCGTCGGCTTGAACCAAAACCCGGCCGTCAGTACGGCGCCGAGCCGGTGCAGGCCATCGTGCCGGATGTGACCGTTCGCGCCGCCGCCGACGGTTCGTGGCGCATTGACCTCAATGCCGAAGGATTGCCGCGCGTTCTCGTCAATCAAACCTACGCCGCCCACGTTGCCCGGTCGGCGACATCGCCGGCGGACAAATCGTTTCTTACGACGTGTCTGCAAGACGCCAACTGGCTGACCAAAAGCCTCGAGCAACGGGCCCGCACGATCCTGAAAGTTGCAACGGAAATCGTCCGCCAGCAAGACAGTTTTTTCATGTATGGCGTCGAGCATCTGCGCCCGTTGAATTTAAAATCGATCGCCGACGCAATTGGTATGCACGAATCGACAATCTCTCGTGTGACTTCGAATAAATACATGGCGACGCCGCGTGGCGTCTTCGAACTGAAATATTTTTTTACCGCGTCCATCCCGTCTGGATCTGCGGGGCGCGAGGCGCACTCGGCTGCGGCGGTGCGCTACAAAATCAAACAAATGATCGACGCCGAAACCGTCGACGGGGTGTTGTCAGACGACGCAATTGTCGCACGACTGAAAGGCGCGGACGTGGTCATCGCGCGTCGCACTGTCGCCAAGTACCGGGAGTTCCTTCGAATTCCGTCGTCCGTCGAGCGGCGGCGCGAAAAGTCTGCGCTGCAGCGCAGTCTCGCCTGAAATCCCACCCGGTCGCGTTCCCGGTTGACTTCGTGGATGCTCCCTCTTAACCCTCGTTCAGGACCGCGAACCTGTTCAACTGAATTCGCTGTCAGCGGAGTTTTGGCGCCGAAATCGCTCACCGCGCGATTCAACTGGAGGCGATCACAACATGGTGCTGCGCGTTTCCGGCAAGAATTTCAGCATCGGGGAATCGCTGCGCCAACACGTCGTGGATCGCGTCGACAGCGCTACGAGTAAATACTTTGACGGGTCGATAAACGGCCACGTGATTATTGATCACGAGGGCGCTGGTTATCGCGCCGATTGCGTGCTGCATCTGGCCTCAGGCATTACCTTGCAGGCGGAAGGCCGCGCGCACGAGCCATACGGCAGCTTCGACCAGGCGGCTGATCGCCTTGAGGTCCGTTTGCGGCGATACAAGCGTCGCCTCAAGGACCATCATGGCGGCGCCAAAGAGCGGCGGCAACCCGAAGAAATTATTTCGGTTGTCACAGTTGAGCCGCCACGGGAAGAGGACGAAGACGGGGTGGATTTCCATCCGGTGGTTATTGCAGAAACGGAACGTTCATTGCCGGAAATGTCTGTATCGGATGCGGTTGTCGAACTTGATATCACCGGCGTTCCGGTGAAGGTTTTTCGCCACGCGACATCGCGGCGGGTCAATATTGTGTACCGTCGCGCTGATGGAAACATCAGCTGGCTCGATCCGGCGCGCGAAGCTGGCGAGACAAAAAAGTAATTTCGAGAAACGGATTTTTGCATGCCGCTCATCGATATCAGCACCATCGACGCGATTATGCCGTCTTTGCGCGCGACCTCCAAAAAGCAGGCGTTGCAGGAACTGTCGGAACGCGCCGCGTCATTGACGGGGCTCGACAAGCTGGAAGTGTTCGACGCCATCTTGCAGCGTGAAAGGCTCGGCTCGACGGGCGTCGGCTCTGGCATCGCGATCCCGCACTGCAAGCTGAAAAAAGCCACCGGCATTTTTGGTGTTTTCGCCCGCCTCGAAAAACCCGTTGATTTCGATGCGCAGGATGCTGCGCCTGTCGACCTCATTTTTCTTTTGATTGCGCCAGAGCGCGCCGGCGCAGATCATCTAAAAGCTCTTGCACGCATCGCGCGCGTCATGCGGGATGGAAAATTCGTCGCCAGCTTGCGGGCGACGCGGGACGCCAACGCGCTGTTCATGATGCTGACCCAACACTCGACATCGTACGCCGCTTGAATTCCGCTAGGCGTTAACGCCATCGGCGTTTGTCGTAATCGATCAGGTACGGGTCCGCATTGGTTGCAATGGCCGCCATACCCTCCAGCACCGTATGGGGCGCGATAACCAGCCAGGTGGGAATGCGCGCGGCCAACGCTGTGTAGGGCGCCCGATCCTCGAACGTGCGGCGGAACTCGGTTGCGTCCAGAAAAGCGGCAAGACGCGGCAACAGTCCGCCGGACAGGAAAATCCAGCGTTGCACCCTCCAAATGATATAAAGAGTTGCTTATATCTTTATTGCCTTGTGCGGGAAGCGCTGCTATACACCGCCCCGCAGCCGGCAAGGCCGGCAACCGGGATCCCACCATCATGCAGTCCAAAGATTACGTTATCGCGGATATTAAACTCGCTGAATTCGGGCGCAAGGAACTCGACATCGCCGAAACCGAGATGCCGGGCCTCATGTCGACACGCGCCGAGTACGGCGCCAAACAGCCGCTCAAGGGCGCCCGCATCGCTGGCTCGCTGCATATGACGATTCAGACGGGCGTTCTCATCGAGACGCTGAAGGCCTTGGGCGCAGATGTCCGGTGGGCGTCGTGCAACATCTATTCGACACAGGATCACGCCGCCGCAGCGATCGTTGCGGCGGGTACGCCGGTGTTCGCCATCAAGGGGGAGAGCCTCGAAGACTATTGGGAATACACCCACAAAATCTTCGAATGGCACGACGGCGGCACGCCAAACATGATCCTCGACGACGGCGGCGATGCAACGTCCCTAATCCACCTCGGCAAGCGCGCCGAGGGCGGCGACACCGCGTTCCTCGACAAGCCCGGCAACGAGGAAGAAGAAGTCCTTTTTGCCTCCATAAAGGCGCGTCTCAAGTCGAAGCCCGGCTGGTACACAGCCAACGCGAACGCCATCAAAGGCGTCTCGGAAGAGACCACCACCGGTGTGCATCGGCTCTACAACATGCAAAAGGACGGCTCGCTGCTGTGGCCGGCCATCAATGTCAACGACAGCGTGACCAAGTCGAAGTTCGACAACCTTTATGGTTGCAAAGAGTCGCTCGTCGACGGCATTCGCCGTGGCACCGACGTGATGATGGCGGGCAAGATCGCCATGGTCGCTGGCTTCGGCGATGTGGGCAAAGGGTCCGCAGCTTCGTTGCGCAATGCCGGTTGCCGCGTCCTCGTCTCCGAAATCGATCCGATTTGCGCGCTGCAGGCGGCGATGGAAGGCTATGAAGTCGTCACGATGGAGGACGCCGCGCCGCGCGCTGACATTTTCGTCACGGCGACGGGAAATGTCGACGTCATCACCGTCGATCACATGCGGGCGATGAAAGATCGCGCCATCGTCTGCAACATTGGCCACTTCGACTCGGAAATTCAGGTCGCCGGCCTGAAGAACTTCAAGTGGGAGAATGTCAAACCGCAGGTCGACCAGATTCAGTTCCCCAATGGCAAACGCATTATCCTGCTGTCGGAAGGCCGCCTGGTGAACCTCGGCAACGGGACGGGCCATCCCTCCTTCGTTATGTCCGCCTCGTTCACCAACCAGAC
>JAYTTW010000216.1:0-5723 GCA_043744855.1 Hyphomicrobiales bacterium | reverse complement strand
CCGCGCGGCTGCGGTAGGGGCAGGCGGCGCGACGGATGCAAGAAAGCGGGCGGGCGGACCGACACCGCGCGCGCGGCGAGAAAATCGCCGCGTGGATGGGCGCGGATGAAAATGCGCCGCCTGCCCGCGCGATCGCTCCGAAAAAAAAGATTTCCGGAAATTCCGCGCCACTTTCTTTCTCTCTGAAGATCCGGTCGAGGCGAATGCCTTTTGAACATTCGCCCCCCCCGAGGACGGCGTCGTCACCGGCGGAGCGACGCAACGCTCGGACGCGTGGCAGTGCGGGCGCGCGGTGGCGGAACAAGGCGCGTGCGTAGGCCCATTCGCATGGCGAGCCAGCGCGCACGCCGCCAGTGGCTGCGCGGCGGCTTCAACCACTTGCCCCGCGCCTTCACCGTTGGCTGCCTTCAACCTTGTTAACCGCGCAACCGCTTCAACCCTGCTAAAAATTTGACGCAACGGGCTGCGCCGGAGGCGCCGCCTTTTTCGTATCCCGACCCGCCAGGGAGGACCCATTGGGGTGTGCCAGTGCCCCGCCAACGGCAGCGTCATGGCAGCGGAGCGGACGAACGCAGCGGCCACCACGCGGCACGCGGGGCTCATTGAGGCTCTTCCGGGCCAGCGGCGCTGGCCGGACCATCACCGGGTGGCTTGAGTTGGCCCAGGCGCAGCTCGAGCAGCGTGTCCTCGCTCAAGCGTCCCGCGCGCTGCATCGCGCAGAGCTGTTCGATCTTCTGCTCGGGTAGCGCGCACAGACGATCCATGCCGTCGGAACCCAGCCGGTTGGCGACTTGAATCTCGATGGCGCCGCGATCGCCGTTTGCCCGCCTTGGCCGCTTTGGGGTGATTGGCGCGCTGGAAGGCCACTGCCTGGATCGTTCGGTTTTCGAATTCCCGCTTCCGGGCTCGCTTGCCGCGCTCAGGTTCTTTACCAGATTCTTTAAATAGATTTGGGGGACATTTGTGTCCCCTGTTTTGGGACCAGAATGTCCCCTCGAATGGACAGCTTTGTCCCCTTCGCCGTCGCAGCCGCCGCGCGGTTTTGGCAGAACGAGGCTGTACTCGTTGGTCGGCCTGCGTCGGTTTGTGCGATTGACGACGAGGTAGCCCGAACGTTCAAGCGTCCTGACATGCCGACCTGCGGTTTTGGGGCTGGCAGCAACCTCTGCCGCCAGCCGATTGATTGAAGGCCAGCCAACATTGGTTTGCGCGTTGATAAAGCTCGAGACCGCGTAGGCGATTTTGAAACATCCTTTCGACAATCGCGGGTCTCTGAGAACCGCGTCGCGCCATTCGTGGCGCTTGGGATCGCCGGTCTCAGGCATTGGCTGCCCTCCGCGAAGGAAGCGGGGCCGACACTGGCGCGGTGTGCTGCGAGGTCCGCGCCAGCGTGTTGGCATCCAGCCATCGGCAAATGTCGGGGCTGCGATAGCGCACCGCGCGTCCCAAACGCACGAAAAGCGGGCCGCCGCCCTTGACGCGCCACGCCTGCAGCGTCCGAACGGAGAGGTTCAGGAAGCTCGCAGCTTCGTCCTCCGTCAAAAGATTGTCTGTAGTCTGAACAGCTGTCCCATGCATGGTCTGCGCTCCGGTTCGTCTGCGCTTTGTCGATTGCGCGCCGGAATGAGGATGCATGGCATGGTTCGAATTGACAGGAACAACCGGAATAACTGGTTATTCCGGTGTTCCTTCGTTCGAAGAATCAGCTCTTGAGCTCTTTCATAAACATCGGAAATTTCTTGAGAGCCGCGCCCGTCCTTGTGAGGGAAGGCCAGCCCGACGTTCAGCCAGAAATCATCCTGACCTTCTCGCCGGATAACAGAGTATGCCCGGTGCGTCGGCTGCTTGGGTTGTTCGCGTTCCGCCATGTCGATCTCCTGTCGCGGGTTGCATGATCCTGCGTAAGCAGGCGGCGAAGGGCGCGCAGACACGCCGCCGTCCGCTCGCGCGGATCGATCGCTTCGGAGATTGTGGGACTGTTTCAAGCGTACGCTGTGATTGGAATCGGTCAAGCGCGTGACGTATCGGATGACGTATCGCGTTACGTTTTTCGTATACGCCACCTGGGCCGCCACCTCGATGTCGGAATTCTCAAAAATTCAATGACATAACGAAAGCAAATTTTCGCGATTCCATCCCGACTCAATGTCCTTTCAGCCATGAATCAGCTCAGCGCACGCACGTGCCCGTCGGCGCAATGCCAAATCGGGGCAAGCGGATCGGAAGCCTCGATCGCCTCTCGCGTCGTGAACATGAACAGCGACGATCCCGGAGCGCCCGGCGGCTGCACCCTGCGCAACGCGTCCAGCATCGAGCGCATGCGGCGCGCCTCGGTCGTGACAAACAGCACGCGAAACTTTCGCCACTTGAGGCGGCGCTCATATATCCGGGCGGCGTTTGCGGCGAGGTAGCACCGCAGCTTCCGTTCGATGCTCGACTGGGAAAAGTCCTCGCGCGTGACCGGCATGGTGCCGCGATCGATCTCGACAAGAAAGTTGCGGCGCGCGCCGGTCGCGAGGGCGAGGGCAAAGACAAGGTCGGGTTCGATGCCAACTTCCAATCGTCTGCCGCGATGCGAAACCTGAACACGCGCCGTGATCGTATTGGCGGCGGAATTTTTGTCGATCGGCGACGCGCCAATTATTTCTCCGGAGTCGATGAAGCGATAGCCGGCGACATCGCACGCAATCCGCGTGGCGATTTCAAAATCCGCGACTTCCAATTGGTGCTCGATGAATGGCCGCTTGGCCTCGCGGTTCTTCCGGCTCCAGTCGATCTCCGCGCATGCGATGCGATCTTGCTCCGCGAGCAATCGCGCGCCGCGATCGGCGATTGCGTAAGCAATCGGGGACGATCCGGCGTCGGGATAATAATCGAGCTGCGCGCGCGGGCGATCGATCAATCCCGCATGAAAGAGGCGCAACAGCCGATCATTGATCCGGTCGATTGATCGTCCAGTCAAGACCGCGATGTGCGACGATCGCAAAAAGCGATGCTGCGCTATGTGCCGGAGTATTCCGATATCGTCGGACGTGATTTGAAACGCCGGCGGATTTTCCGCGCGCCGAAAACGGGGGCGGCGCGCCTTTTTCGTTGCCGAGGTATCTTTGCCCATGGGTTCATTGTAGCGGCGTCGCCGCGCGGCGCGGCGCGTGACGGGGGATAGCTTCGTCGCCGCGTGTCCGGGCAAGTCGCAAGCTGTCGCGGCTGGTCGCGACGTGGCGGGACCAAGCGCGACCCGTCCCAAAAGCCTGTCGCCGCTACGCCGCGAGAAAGCGCCGCACCTTTTCCTCGATCTCGCAACGATCGCGCCCGAAGCGCATCCGGCTCGTTTCAATGAGGCGATGGGCCGAGGCTCGCACTGGCCTCGGCGCATTGAAAAGGTGAAGCCGTTGCGGGGACGCAGGCGCGCCATCGTGCAGCAGCCGCGTCCATGCGGAAAAATTCGGTAGGTCGAGCAAGGCGGGATCGCCGCCAAGCCCGATCTGCTTCACGAGTTCCGGCGCGTCGGTCGCGCCCGTGCGAAAGGCGATCATCGATCCGGCGTTGCCGAAGGTCGACGCGCGCAGGGGATCGGGGAGCTGGTCGAGGTATTGGTGCGCAAGGGTGAGCGTCAATGCATACTTTCGCGCTTCGCTGAGAATGAGGGAAAAGCTCTCGGTCGCGAAGGATTGAAACTCGTCGGCGTAAAGGTGGAACACGCGGCGATCTTTTTCCTGCGTATCGACGCGCGAGAGCGCCGCCTGCGCGAAGGACGTGACAAGCAGTGCCCCGAGAAGATGCGCTGTGCTTTCGCCAAGCGCGCCCTTGGAAAGATTGCAAATGACGATCGCGCCCTCGTCCATGAGGCGGCGAAGCGTGATCGTGCTGCGGGGTTGCGCCAGCATGTTGCGCAATGCGGGCGTCATCAACGCCTTGCCGATTTTGTTCTGGATCGGGGCAATGGCCTCGCGTCGGAAACTGTCGCTGTAGCCGTCGTACTCGTTCAACCAGAAAGCCCGCACGACGGGATCGCGAACGTGGCCGCGAATAATACCCATGCGGAAACCATCATCGATCAACAGGCGGGGAATCATCAACAGAGTGGAGCCCGGCGCGTCGAGCAAGGCGCGCACGGCGTTGGTCAGGATGTAGTCGAGGCGCGGCCCCCAACTGTCCGGCCACACGTGGCGGAACGCCGCGACCACGCCATCGGCGACAAGCGGCGCGAATTCTGCCGGGACGCGCGACAGGGGATTGAAACCGATCGGACGTGAACGGTCGGCGGGATCGAGATAAACAAGATCATTCGTGCGCCGGCGGGGGATATGGGCGAGCGCGGATTGCGCGAGATCGCCGTGCGGGTCCAGCAACGCGACGCCTGCGCCGCTTTCAAAATCCTGCCGCAAGAGATTGAGCAAGAGCGTGCTCTTGCCGGTGCCGGTCTGTCCCACGATGTAGAGATGCCGGCGGCGTTCGCTTGCCCCGAGCATCGCAAAATCTCCCGATGTGCGCGAGCCGAGTGTGAGGCCAAAATTCAATGACGATTTGTTCATAGCCGGAATGGAGCCGGCGCGCCGTGCGCATCTATGCGCGTCAGTGTTCCCCGAAGATCGCGATGCGACTTTCGAATTGACGCGCGGTGGATGTGATGCTGGCAGTGCCGTTATCCCAAAGGCGCGCCGGGGCTACGGCGTCGATCGTCATTGTGCGTGATAACGCGACTGCCGAGCCCCCCGCTCACGTCCGGCTCGTTTCCGGCCACGATCCTTTCGGGAGGGTGGCCAATAAAATTGTAACGCGAGCCAGCGAAACTCGCTCGATGCGCGGGTGCTTGGAGAACGGCAGGCGAATCGCTTACAATACTTACTGATTATCAAAGTCAATCGCGAGTAAGGTCGCCATGAAAATTACTGCGACTCGAATTGAAAGCTGGGCTGACACGCGCGAGGCACAGGGGCTCTTGCCTGTCCTTATTAGAAGACTGATCGCAGCGACCTCCAATACAACTGCCCTTGTGATGCGTGGTGGTGATTCAGTCGGGGAGCCCGGCTGGGATGGTCTTATCGACGTGACGGAAGGATCGGCATGGGTGCCTGTTGGCAAGTCCAGATGGGAGATGGGTTGTTCGGGGGACGTGTTCCACACAGGAGTGCTTAACAACCGTGGCGTTACTACACGTGGCGCTACCGATGGGGGCGATCAGGAACGGACGCTTGCAGAGAAATATGAGGCGCTCGCTGCGCGATTGCAGAACTCTCATCCATTAGTCGCGGCAACTCTGACGGACATTTCAAAGCATTACCAAACATTTGCTCGCCGCCACGATTGGGATGCGCAACTGCGAATTGAGGGACACTGAAAGCCGGTCATTCCCCTCGGTGAGACATGAGCGACATTCCCCCCGGAGCCGACACGCTTTCGCGTGGGCGCTTGCCGTCGCTTCGGTCAAGGCCGGCCGAAGGCCGCCCCGCAGGGGTTGCCTTGAGGGAAGTGACGGCAAGCGCCAAAATCGCCGGCGTGCGGTCGTGGGATCGATGAGGGATCGGGAGTACCCGTCCGCCTTGTCCTGCGCGCCTTGAGCGATTTCGATTCAGGGCCGCGCGCGTCGGCGCTGCTTTCCGTCAGAATTCGTTTTCTCCCGGCGCTCCGTTCAATCCTGTCGGCGACCCCGCCCGACTCCGTGGGTTTTCCCGCAGGCGCTTCAACCGAAGCGACAAGGGCGAAGGGGAGCGGCCATCGCC
>JAYTTW010000215.1:0-5754 GCA_043744855.1 Hyphomicrobiales bacterium | reverse complement strand
TACCAGCGCACCGCCCTCGACTGGCTGCGGAACTTCGATGCGAATATCGATGCGATCAACACCATTCTGCGCCGCGTCTATGGCGCCGACGCCAGTTTGTGGCGACGCCGCTGGCGGCTGTTCTTCCTCGCCACTGCGGGCCTGTTTGGCCACGCGGATGGCGGCGAATGGGGCGTCAGCCACTACCGGTTGAAGCCCGCCTGAATGTTTGCGTTCGGGCGGGCGTGGGCGTCGATACGCAAATATTTCGACGCGACCGATCCCTATGTCGCCGCATCGAACGCCATAAGCTTCGTGATTGTGGCCAATCAACCACCGTACCCACTGTACATCTGGTGGATCGTTGGCGACGATCACTATCTGTCGCTGCTGACTTTTTTGTCGACCCCGTTGTTCGCCGCCGTGCCTGCTGTTTGTCGGCGATGGCCGGTTGCGGGACGCGCCATGCTGCCGCTCGTCGGCGCGGTGAACACAGTTTTTTGCGGCTTTGTGTTTGGTTCAAATTCCGGCGTTGAATGGTTCTTCTTGGCCTGCCTGCTGATTGCGTTGCTGGCGTTCCGCTGGAGTGAGCGCACCTGGGCGACAGCGACGACGCTGGTGGTGGCGGGGCTATATGCAGCCTTTCACGGAAGATACCCGGTGGCTGTCAGCGCCTTCGACGCGACCGCCTACGCAAGCTTCAACAAGATGAACGCCATCAGCACTGCGGGCCTGTGCGTCTTCGCGCTTTACCAATTTTTTCGCGCGCGGCAGGCTAGCTCACAGATCGTCCCACCCACCACGACGCCGTAAGAAAGCCGACCGTCGCGCTGACGCCGGACACAAAAGTCCCCCACGCCATATCCGCCACCGTAACAACCGTCGACCACTGCTTGAGGGTCGCTTGATTGGTGAGATCATAGGTGGCGTAAGCAAAGAACCCGAACAGCCCGCCATAGATCATGGCATGCCGCCAGCCACCCTCGCGAAACGCCGGCGAGATCGCCAGAATAACGATGCCAAGCACGAACAACGCGTAGAAAAGCACCGCCGGCGCCGGGCGGAAACTGTCGAGCACCATGTCGCCTATAAGCGGACGATACAGCCGGCTCGCGCTGAGGCTCAACCAAACCGCGTCCAACGCAAGGAATACAACGGCGGTTGCGACGTAGGAAACAATCGCGCGGCTCATTTCATGACTTTCACGACAGGCAGTCCCGATGAATTCAGAGTTCGCAGCATCTTAGCGCAGACCAAAAAACGACGCCACCGCAAGCACGACGACGACAAGACCGACAAGATAGATGATACCGTTCATGTTACACTCCACACGACAGGTGCGTTGTTGTTTCACGATCAACAAACCCGCCTGAGAGGAGATTGGTTCCAGATGTCTTGAGCCTGGCCGGAAAAGCCGGCCCCACCGTCACGAGATGCGGAAGCGGCGTCAAAAGCCCCGTGACAGGAGGCCAACGCGTGCAAAGCGACCGTCCAAGAAAACGACAGTGTTAGAAAGCCACATATGACTAAACCTCAGGCGCTCAACCTCGACCACCTCAAAAGCTGGATCGGACGCCAGGAGAGCGCCAGCGAAGTCATCACCGCCGATCTCGTGCGCAAGTTTCGTGCGACACTCGATCTGCCGCAAGCCGCCCTCGAAGACGGCGCAAAGGCGCCCCGCATGTTGCATTTCTGTCTGGCGCAACCTGCCGCCCCGACGCGCGATCTCGGTCCGGACGGGCATCCACAACGCGGCGGTTTTTTGCCGCCCGTGCCGTTGCCACGCCGCATGTGGGCGTCGGGCTCTCTGGAGTTTCGCGGTGAGCTGCACATTGGCGACAGCGTTGCGCGGAGGTCGCGGATTGAAGATGTCACGCCAAAAACCGGGGCCAGCGGCGCCCTGCTTTTCGTCACCGTTGAACACACGCTTTCAGTGCGGGGCGAAACGCGTCTCGTCGAAAAACAACATCTGGTTTATCGCGGCGAAACCGCCAACACAGCGGCGCCGCCTCCTGCCGCGCCCGAGGGAAAAAGCCGGCAGCCCGTTCGCGGCGACGCCGCCCTGCTGTTCCGCTATTCCGCCTTGACCTTCAATGGTCATCGCATTCACTACGACCAGCCTTACGCCACCAAGGTCGAAGGCTACCCCGGCCTCATCGTGCATGGTCCGCTGCAAGCCACCTGGCTCTACAATTACGCCACGCAACTGCACGGCGAACCGCCGCTGCGCTTCACGTTCCGCAGTGCATCGCCGCTGTTTGATGTTGACGCCATTGGATTGCACGCCGAAGCCAGCGATACGGGGTTGCGCCTGTGGACGGCGCGCGAGCAGGGCCCCTACGCCATGCGGGCCGAAGCGAGCTGGTAGTATCCGCCATCGGAAGAAAGGGAGTCACGCAGTGACGCGCTTTCTGGAGACGACAAGTGGATACTTCAACCAAAACGACGTACCCGGAATTCTGAATCCGGGTACCAGGCGCGTTGCGACGCGCCGCTTACTTCCACGCTTCCAGCGCCTGATCGAGAAGACGGTCGCCCAGCGCCCCCTTCTCGAAAGTCAGCTTGGCGATTTTTCCTGAGCTCAAACGCATCGGCACGTCGATCCACGCGCGCGTCTTCAACAGTTCCAGATTGTGCGCGGTCATCGTCGCGTCGCGTATGAGGCCAACGAAAAAATAATTTGCCTGGACCGGCGCCGCCCTGCCCTCGAGCGCTTCGCCGACCGGGCGTTCCTCCTGGCGCATGGACGGCGCCTCGATTTCCGTCACCGAACTTATCGCGCTGTCGACGCCGGGCGCGAAGCGAAGCGTGATGACGTGGGAGGCGATAGCGTTGGGGTCAATGTTACGCGAGATCAGCATCGTCGCATCGAGCCTGGCGTCGGGCAAATTGACATCGGCGCGCAGCACCGGCAGCGCCTCCGGACTGGAGCGCTCCAGCTTCCAGACCACGGCGCCGAAATAGGTTTTCACCCGTTGCGCCTCGTCCGGCGCCTCCACCAGCAGCGCCGCCCGCTGGCCGACCGGCAGCGGCGAGACGATGGTTTGCGGCTCGCTTCGGGCCTGCGGCGCGACCGTCGCCTGCTGCGCGTCTGCGGCTGGCGAATTTGACGCCGGTGCGCTCGCCGCGCCGGGTCGCCGACCGTCGAAACGCTCGACGATTTTCGGCGCCGGCGTCGCTGCCGCATCCTCGGTCACGGGCGATTTGATGCGGGCGAAATCTTCCGGCTTGTCGCGCAGCCGATAGGCGAGCACGCCCACCGCAACCATCGCAACCAGCAGGCCGAACAGCCCGACCCCCACTCCCCGCGAAGCCCGCTGCACGACCTCCTTCGGGGGCGCCTGCGGGCGAACCGCCGCCACGGCAGGAGCTTCCACCGGCGACAAGGTGGCAAGCGGCGCCAGCGGCCGCTTTTGCGTCGCGCGCGCCGTGCCGGCGAGATCGCCACGCCGAGATCCCATTGCCAGGCTGGCCGCCTGTCCGGCGCTCGCCTTGGAGCGGCCGAACCGCTGCCAGAACGGCGTGTGAACTGGCTCGGTTTGCTCGCCGCGAGGCGGCGTCAGCGCCGGCTCTGTTGGCGCGATCCCGCGGGCTCTGGGCAGGTCGAGTTTGGGGGCGGGTGGCCATGCCGCCTCGCTTGCCGGGCTTGTCATCGCCGGCGGACGCAGGACCCTCCCACCAGACGGGGGCGCGTCAACGCCGGGCGCAACCATCGGCGCGGCCGCCGGTGACCCCCCGGAAGCAGCCGCGGGGGCCGTACCCGCAAGCGAAGCTGGCGGTGCCGGCATTGCGGGAGCCGTCGCAGCAAGTGGCGGCAGCGGAACCGAAACCGCAGGAGGCCGGACGGCGCGCGGCGCCAGTCCTGGCAGTTTTGGCGCGCTCGGGAATGGCGTCACTGGCGGGCTTGTAACTGGCGCGTTTGGCGACGCTGCGGTCGGGGTTGACACGGCGACGCTTGGCGGCAGAGCGGCGGCAGTCGTCCGTCGCGCCCCCAACTCGCGCTCGAGCCGGGCGATGGCAGCATCCAGAGCCTCACTCTCGCGCGCGATATCGCCTTCCGGAACCGGCGGCTCGGTCTTGCGAAGCTGACCGATCAACGCCGCACGCGCGCGCTCGTACACCGACTGGCGCAGCTCAGCCGTTGATTCGGGCAGTCGCTCGACTGCACGCGCCAGCAATGGGTAGTATTCTGCCATCTACGCCGCACCACTCCTGATCGCCCATTAATCAAGGCGCCGCTGCCGTGTCGATCAATCCTGAAAAGGATTATGCACCAAAATCGTATCGAGGCGGTCCGGACTGGTGGACAGCAAAGCAATCGGCGCGCCGATCAATTCCTCGATCCGGCGCACGTACTTGATCGCCGGCGCCGGTAATTCCGCCCACGAACGCGCCCCCGCCGTTACCCCCGACCACCCTTCGATTGTCTCGTAGACAGGGCTGACCCTCGCCTGGGCCGCCTGACTGGCTGGTAGCCGGTCAATCTCGGCGCCATCGAGACGATACCGTGTGCAAACCTTGATTTCGTCGAACCCGTCGAGAATATCGAGCTTGGTCAGCGCGATTCCATCGATTCCGGAAGTTTTTACCGTCTGGCGGGCCAACACGGCGTCGAACCAGCCGCAGCGTCGGGCGCGGCCCGTGACGGTCCCGAACTCATGCCCGCGCTCGCCGATGCGCTGCCCGGTGGCGTCATGTAATTCCGTCGGAAACGGCCCGCCGCCGACCCGTGTCGTGTAGGCCTTGGCGATGCCTAGCACGTAGCCAATCGACCTTGGCCCCAGACCCGAGCCGGTCGCCGCGTTGGCGGCCACCGTGTTCGAGGAGGTAACAAACGGGTACGTGCCGTGATCGATGTCGAGCAGTGCGCCTTGTGCGCCCTCAAAAAGAATCCGCTTGCCCTGCCGGCGCAGCCCGTCGAGCAGTTCCCACGTCGCCGCCATGAACGGCAGCACTTTCGGCGCGACAACGAGCAATTCGTCGCGAATCGTCTGTACTTCGATTTCCGCCAGCCCCAGACCCCGCCGCAACGGATTGTGATGCGACAACAACCGTTCAATCTTGGCGTCGAGCGTGTCGGGCTCAGCCAAATCCATGATGCGGATCGAACGCCGCCCGGCCTTGTCTTCATAGGCGGGGCCGATGCCGCGCATGGTCGTGCCGATTTTAACGCCTGCGGTCGAGGCTTGCTCGCGGTGCGCGTCGAGATCGCGATGCAACGACAGGATCAGCGGGGCGTTTTCCGCCACCTTGAGGTTTTGCGGCGTGACTTCAACGCCCTGCGCCTCAATCGCGGCGACCTCCCGCACAAAATGATGCGGATCAAAGACAACTCCATTGCCGATGACCGAAAGCTTGCCGGGACGCACGATGCCAGATGGCAGCAACGACAGCTTGTAGGTCTTGCCATCGATGACGAGCGTGTGCCCGGCGTTGTGACCGCCCTGAAAGCGCACAACGACATCTGCCTCAATCGACAGCCAGTCGACGATCTTGCCTTTTCCCTCGTCGCCCCACTGGGCGCCGACAACAACGACATTCGCCATAAAAAACTTCGCTTCCGCGCGCGCCGCCGGCGCGATCCGTCAAACAAAACCCCGGCGCAAAGGCCGGGGCTCATTGCCGACGAGGCTTAGCGGATCGCCGTCAGTGAGGCAAGACAATGTCGACTGCAAACCAGGGCAATCGGGTGAAGAACCTCGTGACAAACTGGTGAAGTACTGAATCTGTCGTCGTCCACTGATTCTGTTTGTGGAGCACGACGATGGCGGATCA
>JAYTTW010000214.1:0-22219 GCA_043744855.1 Hyphomicrobiales bacterium | reverse complement strand
TGGCGCAAATCGAATTGTGGACACGTCCGGGTCATTACCAAAAGCAAGTCTACACGCTTCCCAAGCACCTCGACGAGAAGGTCGCTGCCTTGCATCTCGACAAGGTCGGCGCCAAGCTCACAAAGCTTTCCAATGAGCAGGCGACCTACCTCGGTCTGCCGCAGCAGGGTCCCTACAAGCCGGATCACTATCGTTACTGACCCGGTTTCCCCGTTTGGCGGGTTCGGCCAGAATAATCGCCTCCACGCCTGACGCGTGGAGGCGTTTTCGTTTGGTTAACCTCCTTCTCCAGAAGTAGACCTGTCGCTAAGATGTTTTGATTCGCTGCGGCGAAATCGCGGGGCTCTGCGGTTCGCTTTCATGACAAGGATTTCAGATGAGACCGCTTCGGCGCCGCCTCGCTGCCGGAAAGCAGTGCGTGACGCCATCGACGGCATTGCGACGCCTCGCGGTTGCCGCCAGCTTCGCCGCCGCTGCCGGGCCAGCGCCAGCGCTGGCGCAACGGTTTTCCCTGCTGCCCATGGAACCTTATATGGACACGCAAGGCCTTGTCGGCGTGTCGTTTGTCGTGGCGCTGGTGCTGATTTCCGCAGTAACGGCGCTGCTGCACCTGACCGGACGCACTCAGTGGACCCAGCGCGAAGCCAAGCTCGTCGCCGAATTGTCGAAGCTGCGCGCCGGCCTCGACCGCGCCAGTGTTTTTCTCTCCGCCGAAAAGCAGATCGTCATTGCCTGGGGCGCCGCCGACGGTGAACCCGACATCGAAGGCGAACTTTCGCTGGTCACCGATGCGCCGGCGCCCCGCCGGGTGCTGGGATTTGGTTCATGGCTTCCGGCGAAGGCCGCTGTCGAACTTGAAGCGTTTGTCGAGTGTCTGCGCCAGCGGGGCGAAGGTTTTCGCATCGCCCTGACGAGTTCGAGCGGCAGGCACCTTGAAGCCGAGGGGCGGGCTGTCGGCGGTCGCGCGGTAATGCGCATTCGCGAGGTCTCCGGCGATCGGCTCGAACTGGCGCGATTGCGCGAACGCCATGGAAAGGCGCTGACGGAACTTGATACGCTTCGCGCGCTGCTTGACGCCGCGCCAAACCCCGTCTGGATGCGCGACGCCGAAGCAAAACTGAGCTGGGTCAACACGGCCTACGTGCGCGCGGTAGAAGCCAGCGACGCGCACGACGCGGTGTTGCGTGGCATTGAACTGCTGGATCGTCAATCGCGCGACGCGGCTCGGGCTGCGCAGCGCATCACGCCGGCGTGGAACGCTCGCGTGCCGGCCGTTGTCGCGGGTCAGCGCCGCACCGTTGATGTGGTCGACGTTGCGACGACGGGCGGCGGCGCCGGGCAGGCGATTGATCGCTCCGAACTGGAGCAGGTGCGCTCCGACCTCGGACGCGAGATGGCGGCGCACACGCGCACGCTCGACCAGTTGCCAACGGCTGTGGCCATCTTTGATCGATCGAGGCATCTGGTTTTTCACAACTCGGCGTACCGCCAGTTGTGGTCGCTGACGCCAGCTTTTCTCGACCAGAAGCCGACCGACGGTGAAATTCTTGATCAGCTGCGGGCGGAACGCAAGCTGCCGGAACAAACCGACTTTCGCGTCTGGAAAGAAAGCGTTTTCGCATCCTACCAGTCTGTCGATACGCAGGAATTCTCGTGGTTCCTGCCAGACCGGCGCAACCTGCGTGTGGTTGTAAACCCCAACCCGCAGGGCGGCGTCACCTATCTTTTTGATGACGTCAGTGAACGTAATCATCTTGAATCCCGTTACAACTCGCTGGCGCGCGTGCAAACGGAAACTCTCGACACGCTCAAAGAAGGCGTTGCGGTGTTCGGCAGTGACGGGCGTCTGAAACTTTTCAATCCGTCTTTCGCCTCGCTTTGGGGCGTTGCCGCCACCTCTCTCGCCAACCAGCCGCATATCGATCAGGTAGCGCGCCTGTGCGGGGCAGAATTGCCCGACGATGGCATGTGGCGCGATCTGCGCAGTCTCGTCGCCGGCCTGCACGATGCACGTACCGGCCTGGAGCGTCGCGTCATCAAGAAAGACGGCGGCGCGCTGGATTGCGCCGGCGCGCCGCTGCCAGATGGCGCAACGCTGCTGACCTTCGTCGATGTAACGGCGGGGGTGGATGTTGAACGCGCGTTGATCGACCGCAATCAAGCCCTCATCGCTGCGGAAAAGTTGCGCAACGACTTCGTCCACCACGTGTCTTATGAATTGCGTTCGCCGCTCACCAACATCATCGGGTTCAGCCAGCTTCTGGCCGACGGAAGTGTCGGCGCGCTCAACGACAAGCAGCTCGAATATACAAGTTATGTGATGAAATCCTCGACGGCCCTGCTGACGATTATCAACGACATTCTGGATCTTGCCACCATCGACATGAACGCGATGGAATTGTCGCTCGACGAGGTTGATATTCGCGCCACCATCGATTCAGCGGCCCGTGGCCTGCGCGACCGGCTGGACGAAGCCTCCATCGATTTGCGTGTCGTCGCCATGGACGACATTGGATACATGCGCGCCGACGCCAAGCGGCTGCGGCAAATCCTTTTCAATCTGCTGTCAAACGCTATCGGCTTTTCGTCGCCCGGCCAGACGGTATCGCTCTCCGCTTTTAGACGCGCCGGAGAAATTGTTTTCAAGGTCACCGACCAGGGGCGCGGCATGCCGCCAGAAGCGTTGGCGCAAATTTTTGATCGCTTCCACACCCACACCGGCGGCTCGCGCCACCGTGGCGTCGGGTTGGGCCTGTCGATTGTGCGTGAATTCGTCGAGCTGCACGGCGGCGCCATTCATGTGGAATCAGCGCCCGGCGAAGGCACAACGGTCACATGCAATTTGCCGGCCTCGGCGGCGCCGATGATACAACACGACGTGGCTTGAGGGCTGAATGTCGCGTTCGCAATCCAGCAACCAGACGAGTGCATGGGACGTCGAAATCTCCGACGAGCCAGCGACGGCCGCATTGGCTCTGTTCGTTTCGCACATGGTTCAGGCGGACGACCTCGTCACGCTTTCAGGCGACCTCGGAGCCGGTAAAACAGCCTTCGCGCGCACTCTAATTCGAGCGCTTGCAGAAGAACCATCGCTTGAGGTGCCCAGTCCAACCTTTACACTGATGCAGGTTTACCAAACGCCAGCCTTCCCTATCGTCCACGCCGACCTCTACCGATTGCGCGGCCCGGAAGACATGGCGCAACTCGGTTGGGACGAGGCGGCTGAAGGCGCCCTCGTTCTGGTCGAGTGGGCCGACCGCGCCGGCGACGAATTGCCGCCGGATCGACTGGATATATCGTTCAGCCTCGACATTTCCCGTGGCGATCAGGCTCGCCGCATCAAGCTCACTGGTTACGGCGCATTGGCGCCGCGCGTCGAGCGGGCGCGCGCCATTCACGATGTCCTTGTCTCGGCGGGTTGGGCCGACGCCGAGCGGAGCTTCATGCAGGGCGATGCGTCGGCCCGCGCCTATGAGCGTCTGCGCAAACCTGGCGGCGAGCGCGGCATTCTCATGATTTCGCCACCCCGGCCGGACGGGCCGCCCGTGCGTTTTGGCAAGCCTTACTCCGCCATCGCGCGGCTTGCCGAGAACGTCACGCCGTTCGTCGCTGTCGGCAAAGCGTTGCAGGCGCAGCAACTCTCGGCGCCCGACATTTACACCTGCGATCTGAACACCGGCATCGCCATCCTGGAGGATCTGGGCGGCGAAGGCGTGGTGGACGACAATGGGCCTATCGCGGAGCGATATACGGTCGCCATGTCGGTACTCGCCTCGCTGCACGCCCGCCACCTGCCGGAAACCTTGTTCGTCAACAACACGACGACCTACAAGCTGCCGCTTTACGATATGGACGCGTTGACGATTGAGGTCGAACTGCTGCTCGAATGGTATCTTCCCGCCTACGCCGAAAAATCCATATCGTCGGGCGCGCAGGCTTCGTTCGTCAATTTGTGGAAAGGCTTGTTTGCCGCAACCCTGTCGCGTCCCACGACATGGACGTTGCGTGACTATCATTCGCCCAACCTGATCTGGTTGCCACAACGCGAAGATTTGCGCCGGATTGGCATCATCGATTTTCAGGATTGCGCGCTCGGCAATCCAGCGTATGACGTTGTGTCCCTGGCTCAGGATGCGCGCGTGCAGGTTAACGATGAACTCGAACTTCGTTTGCTGTCTCACTACGCGCGCGCACGTCGCGGTTGGGATAGCGCATTCGATATGCGCGCTTTCGCCCATGACTACGCCGTGTTGGGCGCGCAACGGGCGACGAAAATTCTGGGCATCTTCGCCAGACTGCACAAACGCGATGGAAAACCGCAATATCTGGCGCATCTGCCCCGTGTAGAAGCCTACCTTGCCAAGGATTTGGCGCATCCCGCGCTGGCCGAATTGCGCACATGGTACGAAACCTGTCTGCCCGGCGTTTTCGCCGCGAAGCCCTGACGGATTGGAACGGAGCCCGCCAATGTCGAAAGCCGCGCTTCCGTCGACGGCGATGGTGTTCGCTGCTGGTCTTGGCACGCGCATGCGTCCGGTCACACTGACGACGCCAAAGCCCCTCGTTCGGGTCGGCGGCAAAGCGTTGATCGATCATACGCTGGACCGGTTGGCCGAGGCTGGCGTCGAACGCGCCATCGTCAATGTGCATTATCTTGCCGAGCAGATTGAAGCCCATCTCAAATCGCGTGTTTCGCCGGAGATAATCATTTCCGACGAACGTACATTGCTGCTCGATCAGGGTGGCGGCGTCAAAAAGGTTTTGCCGCTGCTCGGCGAAGCTCCCTTCCTGATCGTCAACACTGACGCCTTCTGGGTGGAAGGACCGGCCTCCAACCTGCAACGGCTGGCGCAAGCCTGGAATCCGGAGAAAATGGATATTCTTCTGCTGCTCGCCAGCGCGACCCAGAGCGTCGGCGTGGATTGGTCCGGCGATTTCAACATGGACAATGACGGGCGCCTTGCGCGACGCGTGGAGCCGCGAGTGGCGCCGTTTGTCTATGCTGGCGTTGGCATCCTTAAACCACAACTTTTCGCCTCACAACCAAGCGAGGTATTTCGTTTGGCGCCATTTTTCTTCCAGGCAGCCGAAGCCGGTCGCCTATTTGGCGTGCGGCTCGATGGCTTGTGGCTGCACGTGGGTACGCCCGAGGCGATCGCTGAAGCAAATGAGGCCATCGTGCGGTCAGTCCTGTGAGCCAGTCCGCGCGCTCCCTCCCACCGCGTCTGTTCAGCATTTCTCCCAGTGTCGACTTTTTGCCGACTTTCGCGCGGGCATTTTTGGCGGGCGAAATCGTCGGAAACGTTGGCCCGGTTGACGACCCCGAGGGATTGTCGAGCGCCACCATCTTTGTGCCGACGCGGCGCGCGGCGGGGGCGCTCGCTGATGCGTTCTCCCGCGCTTTCGACAATCCGGTAATTCTGCTGCCGAAGATAGTGCCGCTGGGGCGCCTTGAGGATATTGAGACGCAACTGTCGTTCGAACAAGTCGGTCTTGACGGCGGGTTCGTAGATGGATTGCCGGAAGCAGTCGACGATATGCAACGGCGATTGTCGTTGACGCGGATGATTTTTGAATGGGCAAAGCATTTGCGTTACGCCATCACCTCCATTGAGGCCGATGGCAAACGCCAGGTCATTGAATCCGAAAACCTGTTGGTCGCTGCCTCGCCTGCATCGGCTTGGAGCCTTTCGGGCGATCTGGCGAGCCTTATCGATGACATGACAATCGAGGGCGTCGAGTGGAGCGCGCTCAGCAATCTGGCGCCCAGCGAGTACGATCGCTTCTGGCGCATCACCCTCGATTTTCTGAAAATCGCCATGCAAGCGTGGCCCGAATATCTGGCCGAACATGGCTGGGTTGACGCTGTAGCGCGTCAGCAACGGCTCATCGACGCCGAGGTCGGGAGGCTGATGCATGCAGCTTCCGGGCGACCCATCATCGCTCTGGGTTCTACGGGCGCCAATCCCGCTACAGCCAGATTGCTGGGAGCCATCGCGCGACAGCCGCGCGGCGCCGTCGTCCTTCCAGGCCTCGACTTCGACCTGAATGATCTCGCCTGGGCGATGATCCCCGGCGACGCCGCCGCTCGCGTCGAGCCATCCGACGGACATCCGCAAGCGGTGTTACACCGGTTGCTGATACGGCTTGGCGTGACGCGCGCCGATGTCAGGGAAATAGGCGCGCCGTCGCCGTTCCTCGCCGCGCGTTCGCGCTTTGTGAGCCAGGCCATGTGCCCGGCCGACGCGACGGACACATGGCGACAGTTCGCTGACGCCGCCGCCAGCGGAATTTCCGATGCGCTTCGAGGTGTCACTCTCATCGAAGCTGCCGACGAGCGCGAGGAAGCTCTGTGCATCGCGATCGAGGCGCGACGGATGCTGGAAGTCGATTACGCGATCGGCGCGTTGATAACGCCAGATCGACAGTTGGCGCGTCGGGTTAAAAGCGAACTGGCGCGCTGGAACATCGACGTTGATGATTCCGGCGGCGAAAGTGTCCTGCTCACGCCGTTGGGAACGCTGCTGCGGTTGATCCTCGCCGCTGCCGCGCCCGACAGCAGTGTTGTTGAAAAGCTTGCGCTGCTGTCGCACGCCCGTGTTCGTATGGGCTCCACTCCAGATGAATTGCGACGGCTTGTGAATCTTGTGGAGATCGGCGTCTGGCGCAGCGTCGATGTGGCGACCCTGACACCCGCCGAGGCCATCGATAGTGCGCGGCAGGCGGCGCAAGGCCGCGATGCGCACCGGGCGGCGCGCGCCATCAGCGATGCAGACTGGCTGGAGATGCAGCGCCTTCTCGAACACATCGAAGAATGCCTGAGACCCCTGCGCGAAATGCACGGCGCGGCACTCCTGAAGGATTGGGCGACCGCGCATAGCAGCGTTTTGCAATCAATCCTCGGAGAGGTTCCGGCCGACGACGAGCTCGTCGCCATCTGTGAAATGTTTGACGCGCTGATTGCCACGACCGTGGAATTCGAAAGGATGTCCGGCAGCGACTACGCTGCATGGCTCGATCAGATATTGTCGGAGATGGTCGTGCGCGGCGGCTTGGGCGGCCATCCGCGCTTCAAAATTCTGGGTCCGCTGGAAGCCCGCCTGCTGCACGCCAACACCTTCATTCTTGGCGGCCTCGACGAGGCGATCTGGCCCCCTGCGGCGCGCGCCGACGCATTTCTGAACCGGCCCATGCGCGCCGCCCTTGGCCTGGGTCCGCCGGAGCGTCGCATCGGCCAGTCAGCCCATGACTTTGTTCAGGCGTTCGGCGCACAGCGCGTCGTTTTGACCCGGGCGCGAAAGCGCGGCGCAGCGCCAACAACCGCCTCGAGATTCTTGCTGCGAATGTCGGCGCTGGCTGGCGAGGTCGAATGGGGCGCCTGCCGCGAACGCGGCGACGCGGTCATCCGCCTGGCGCGCGCTCTCGACGAAAAATCGACGCCGCCCATTGCGCCGCCGAAGCCGCGGCCGCCTGTCGCTTGGCGACCCACCTCTTTAAGCGTCACGCGGATAGAAAAATTGCGCCGCGACCCCTACGGCGTTTACGCCGAACGTATTCTTCGATTACGCCCGCTTGGCTCCCTGCTTCGCACTAAGGGCGCTCTCGAAAAAGGCAACATCCTGCATGAGGCGGTCGCCGAATTCGTTCGCCTGTTTCCCACCGGGCCATTGCCGGCGAACGCTATCGAGTGGCTTCAGGCGGAGACGCAAAAAAAATTCGCGACGGTTTTTCCAAGTGACGAATTTCATGCGTTTCTATGGCCGCAAATATCCGGCACGCTGACCGCATATGTGGCATGGGAAACCGGGCGCCGCGCCGCTACGAACGCA
Organism: Hyphomicrobiales bacterium; assembly: GCA_043744855.1. Lineage (GTDB taxonomy): Bacteria > Pseudomonadota > Alphaproteobacteria > Rhizobiales > Beijerinckiaceae > Terripilifer. The sequence continues at coordinate 14,390 of JAYTTW010000214.1, read as the reverse complement.
CGGCACATAGAATGCAGCGGCCGGTTGCCGATCGCTCTGACTGATGGCAGCGTCTTCACCCTGACCGCACAGGCGGATCGCATCGAACGTTGTCTGGACGGTAGCTGGGCGGTCATCGACTTCAAGACGGGAAAAATTCCGTCGCCCAAAGAAATAGCTTCCGGTTTTTCGCCGCAACTCACGCTCGAAACAGCCATGCTGGAGCGTGGCGCCTTCGCCAATATCGCCGGCGATGTTTCCCAGGCTCTTTACGTAAAACTTTCCGACGGCGATAAATTCAAAGTCCAAAGAGTCGGTGGCAAGGAGCAAAACCTGCAGGAGCTGGTCGTCCTGCACTTCACGGAGTTGCGCACATTGCTGGATCAGTACCGCGACGAAACCACGCCGTATCTGTCGCAGCCTTATCCACAATTCCTCGACGACTACAGCGATTATAATCATTTGGCGCGGGTCAAGGAGTGGTCTGCAGGCGGCGCGGAGCGGGACGAATGAAACACCGCCACGCCATCCCCGAATCAACTCTGGCGGCGCAACGCCGGGCTTCGGATCCACAGGCTTCCGCGTGGGTCTCCGCGCATGCGGGCTCCGGCAAAACCCATGTGCTCACGCAGCGCGTCATCCGCTTGCTGCTTGAAGGCTCACAGCCCTCCAAGATTCTGTGCCTGACCTATACGCGAACCGCTGCGGCCAACATGTCGTCGCGGGTTTTCGATACATTGTCGGCGTGGACGCGCCTCGACGATATTCAACTCGCCGCCGCCATCGAAAACATGGGCGCGCCAGTGACGCCAGCGCGGCTGCAACTGGCCCGACGCTTGTTCGCCCGTGCGGTTGAAACGCCCGGCGGTCTGAAAATCCAGACCATCCATGCGTTCTGCGAGCGCCTGCTTAAAATGTTTCCGTTCGAGGCGAACCTGCCTTCGCGCTTCGAAATGATTGACGACATGCAACGCGGCGAACTGCTCGCCGACGCCAAAAGGCGGGTGCTGTCCGCAGCGTTGGCCGCGCCGGACAGCGAGACAGGCGCCGCGCTGGCGCATCTCTCTGCGGTGACCTCGCAGGAAAATTTCGACAAGCTGATCCAGTCATCCCTGTCCATGCGCCGGTATATCAACACCGGCAGCGGCGAACCCCATTCACGCGCTGCCTATGGCGCCCGGCTTGCGCCGCGTCTCGGTCTGCAAACTGGCGACGATATGCAGCGCCTTGCTGATGATATACTGGCCGGTGCGCCGCCCGTTTCCGATTGGTCATCCATGGCGGACCGGCTTGAGGCGGGCATTGCCAAGGATGCGAAGTTCGCGGCGGGGTTACGCGAAGCCTGCATGCTCAACGGGCCGGCCCAGGCCTTTGCCTACCTCCAATTGTTCCTGACGCAGACAGGCCCCGGCACATCGCCCGTCATTTCTGCGGGAATAAAAAAGTTGGATCGACCCCTTTTCGATGCGATGCAGCTTGAGCAATCGCGCATGGGGGCCGAATACGAACGCAAGAAGGCCCTGCACATCTGTGAAAATACGGCGGCGCTCGTCGTCATCGCCGACGCCATGCTGCAAGCCTATGAAACCGCCAAGCAAGCGCGTGGTTGGCTCGATTTCGATGATCTCATCGACAAGACCTTGTCGTTGCTGACGCGCACAAGTTCCGGCTGGGTGCTTTACAAACTCGATGCGGGAATCGATCACGTGCTGCTGGATGAAGCGCAGGACACCTCGCCGGAGCAATGGGAGGTTTTGCAGCGTATTGCCGAGGAGTTCACCGCAGGTGCGGGCCAACGCTCCGGCAAGCGAACCTTTTTCGCCGTGGGCGACGAGAAGCAGTCGATTTATTCTTTTCAGGGTGCGCGGCCTGAAAAATTCAACGACATGAAGAAACACTTTGGCGCCAAAACGCGTCAGGCCGAACAAGCCTTTCATGAGGTGAAGCTCGACCTCTCGTTTCGCTCCACCGAAAAAGTGTTGGAGGCCGTCGATAAGGTGTTTGCAGATGCGGAGCGACGGCGCGGGCTTTCCACCGACGACGACGTAGCGCTGGCGCATCAGGCGTTGAAGCGTGGTTTGCCCGGACTTGTCGAACTCTGGGAACCCGTTACGCCGCAACCCCCAGTCGTGCCTGCCGACTGGCGGCCGCCGATCGATGCGCCAAAGTCGCACGATGCTGAAATGGTTTTGGCGCGACGCATCAGCGAAATGGTGCGCGACTGGATCGATCCGGCCTCGCCCGAGCGCGTCATTGATTCGCATAGCGGCGAGCCGAGGCCCATTCGCGCCGGAGATATCATTATACTCGTGCGTAAACGCCGCGGCGTATTTGGGCCGCTCATCGCCGCGTTGAAGGATGCAGGCGTACCCGTCGCCGGCGCCGATCGACTGAAGTTCGCCGAGCATATTGCGGTCATGGATCTTGTCGCTGTTGGTCGTGCGGCCTTGCTGCCGGACGATGATCTGTCGCTGGCCTGCTTGCTGAAATCGCCGTTGATGGGTCTCGACGACGATGACCTCATCGCTTTGGCGCCGCAACGCAAGGGCTCGCTGTTTGAAGCGTTGAAGCGCTCCACGACGCCGGCGCATCAGCAGTGTTGCGTGCGTCTTGAGCGTTGGCGCGATTGGGTGCACGGCGCCACGCCGTTCATATTTTATGCGAAACTTCTCGGTGCTGAGGGGGGTCGCCGCGATCTTGTGGCGCGGCTCGGCGCCGAAGCTGGCGACGCCATCGATGAATTTCTGGCGCAAACGCTGGCGCACGAGCGCCTGTCGCCGCCGTCCATGACAATCTTTCTCGCGGCGCTTGAAAAAGCTGAAAATGAAGTCAAGCGCGATATGGATGCGGCGACCGACGCCGTGCGCGTCATGACCGCGCATGGCGCCAAGGGGCTGGAAGCCAAAATTGTGTTGCTGGCGGATACGTGCAGCGCTCCCACCAGCCCTAATATTTCGCGTATTTTCGTCCTCGACGATGGCGTGCCAGGTTCCTTGCTGGCCTGGTCATCCAAAAAAATCGACGAGGTAGCCGTCGTCCAGCAGGCTCATGCGCGCGTCTTGCAGGCGGAAGCCGACGAGCATCGACGCCTTCTCTACGTCGCCATGACGCGGGCTGAAGAGCGGCTTTACATTATGGGTGCGACGAAGTTGAAAGGGCGCGCGGCGGGAAGCTGGCACGAAATGCTGGAAGCGGCGTTGAAGCCGCATGCGACGCCGGCGCCTGCCGCATGGCAGGCGGGCGAACAGGTCTGGCGTCTCGCTGATGTCCCTGCATCTGTGTTCCTCTCCAGCGCGGCGCCGGCGCTCGCGGCAACAGCGCGACAGGCTCCTTTGCCAACGTGGCTGACCACGCACGTCCCGCGCGAATACGTCGCGCCGCCGCCGTTTCGGCCCTCGACCGCGTTGGCATCCAGCGAAATTGGCAGCTTCGCCCGCGGGCGGCGCGAAGATGGAGCCGGCGTCGACGCCCTGCGCTTCGGCAGCCTCGTGCATGTCTTGTTGCAGAATTTGCCGGACACGCCATCGGCTTTGCGGCAATCAGCGGCAAATGCATTTTTGGCGCGGCGCGCCCCGTGGCTCGACGCACCCCAAAGAAATGCGCTCGCCGGGCAAGCGTTGCGCGTGCTCGACCATCCGGCACTCGCGCTGTTGTTTGGTCCCGGCTCACGGGCGGAAGTCGCGGTGTCGGGGAAAATCGCGATTGCGCCGGGGCGCAGCATCGAGATCCTTGGACAGATCGACCGCCTTGTCCGCACGCCGTCCGAGCTCATCTTCGCCGACTTCAAAACGGGTCGAGCGGTTGATCTCGCTTCAACGCCAACAACCTACCTCGGGCAACTCGCGCTTTATCATTTGGCGCTTGTGGCGTTGCATCCACAACACAAGGTGCGCGCCCTGCTGGTCTGGACGCAGGGTCCTTGCATCGTCGAAATCCCACCCGAAACGTTGGCGCTTGCGGTGGCGCACCTGAATGTCGATCCCATTGGCGTGGCAGGCGACGCCAGTCTTGACGCACCTGACCCCGCTACCTAATTATCTTGCAAAGCGCGATTTCCGCGCCGACCCGAGCGCGAGGCAACCATGTCGACCGAAAAAGTCACGGACGCAAGTTTTGAAGCGGATGTTTTGAAATCCAGCGTGCCTGTTGTGGTCGATTTCTGGGCGGAGTGGTGCGGTCCCTGCAAGATGATCGGCCCGTCACTGGAGGAAATCGCCAAGGAGATGCACGGCAAGGTCAAGATCGTAAAGATGAACGTCGACGAGAACAGCGCCGTTCCCGGCAAGCTGGGCATCCGCTCGATCCCGACGCTCATCTTGTTCAAAGATGGCAAGGCGGCGTCGCAAAAGGTCGGGGCCGCCCCCAAGGGCGAGCTGGTCAAGTGGATCAGCGGCGCAATTTGAGTTTGATTCGTGCCATCGCTTCGCCCGTTCCCTCCAAATCGGGGGCGGGCGCTTACTTGCCGGTTTTGACGCGCGTCCATTCGCGCGTGACGAGGCGTTGGGTTGGAAGATCGTTGGTCGAAACCGTGTAAAGACGTTTCAGCATTTCTTCGCCCGGATAAATCGCCGGATTATCGAGAATTTCCTTGTCGATGAACTTTGTCGAAGCCAGAATGCTGTTGGCAAAACTTGTAACGGCGGTATTGCGGGCGGCAACTTCAGGGCGCAGCAGATAGTCGATGAAGGCGTGCGCTTCCTCGACGTGCGGCGCGTCTTTGGGAATGGCCAGACTGTCGAGCGACATCAGCGCGCCCTCCTTGGGAATGACATACGCGATGTCGACGCCATTGTTGGCTTCGCGCGCCCGGTTGCGCGCCTGAAAGCTGTCGCCCGCCCAACCGACGGCCAGGCAGATGTCGCCGTTGGCGAGGCCGTTGATATATTCCGACGAATGAAACTTCTTGACGCTGCTCTTGACGCGAATGAGCGCGTCCGCCGCTTTGCGAATGTCTTCCGGCCTTTTTGAATCCGGATTGAGGCCAAGATATTTCAGCGCCGAGGTCATCATGTCTTCAGGGCTGTCGAGCATGTAGACGCCGCAGTTGGCGACACGCTTCAATATTTCCGGCTTGAATATCGTCTCCCAGGAATCAATCGGCTTGTCGCCGAGGCGCTGCCCCACCTTGGCGACGTTGTAGGCGATGCCGGTCGTCGACCACATATAGTTGACGGCGTATTGATTGCCGGGATCGTAAACGGCCAGCCGCTTCATGATATCAGGCCAAAGTCCGCCAGCGTTCGGCAGTTTGGCGCGATCCAGCTTCTGGTAGACGCCGGCTTGAATTTGCCGTTGCAGAAACGTCGCCGAGGGCACGACGACATCGTAGCCGGTTTTCCCCGCCAGCAGTTTTGTTTCCAGCGTCTCGTTGGAATCATAGGTGTCATAGACAACCTTGACGCCGGTTTCACGGGTGAAATCGTCGATGACGCGAGGATCGATGTAGTCTGACCAGTTATAGATGTTGACGACTTTTTGCTGCGCCATCGCCGGCGCCGTCAGCAACGCAAGAGCCGTGAGCCAGATGCAACCGGGTTTCATATGGCGTTCCCTTTCCCTAGTACCCGGAATCATAGATTTCGGGTACGTCGTTTTTGTTGAAGTATCCACTTATCACCTCCAGAAAGCCCGTCACTGCGTGACTCACTTTCTTCCGATGGTGGATACTAGGCGACGGGCCGCATTTTCAAGCCGTGCGAGCCCGGCGTCGAGCGTCGCATCGTGCTTGGCGAAACAAAAACGCACAACGGTGCGCACGTGGTTTTCCGCATAAAAAGCCGACACCGGGATGGCCGCTACGCCGAATTCCTCAACGAGGCGCCGGCAGAAGGATACGTCGTCGGGCTCGCCAAGCGGCGCAATATCAACATTGACAAAGTACGTGGCCTGGCTCGGAAGCACCGCAAATCCGAGCGCCTCGAGCCCAGCGCAAAAGCGGTCGCGGCTGCGCTGATAGGCAGCCCGCATGTCGTCGAAGTAAGTCGCGTCCTTGGCCAATCCATAGGCCACCGCGACCTGCAGATTGGGCGGCGTCGTGAAGGTGAGAAACTGGTGCGCCTTGGCGATCGTTCGCAGCAGTTGCGGCGCGGCGGCGACGAGGCCGACTTTCCAGCCTGTCAACGAGAAAATCTTGCCGGCCGAACCGATCTTGATGGTGCGTTCGCGCATCTGGGGAAGGTTGAGCATGGACACATGCCGGCGTCCGTCAAAAATAACGTGCTCCCAAACCTCATCGCAGATCGCCACAGCCCCGAAGCGCACGCAAAACCGCGCCAGCAACTCGAGTTGTTCGCGACCGTACATGATGCCGCAGGGATTGAGCGGGTTGTTGAACACCACAGCGCGCGTGCGCGGCGAGAAGGCGGCGGCAAGGTCGGCTTCGCTGAACGTCCAGTGAGGCGGTTTCAGGGTCACAAACCTGGCGACGCCACCAGCCCGTTGCACGAGCGGCAGGTAGGCGTCGTAGGTTGGCTGGAACAACACGACTTCGTCACCCGGCTCAACCGCGCCGAAGATCGCGCCGGCTATCGCCTCGGTGGCGCCCGATGTGACCATTACTTCCAGATTTGCGTCGAGGTCGATGTCCTGAAAGCGCTTGTAATGCGCGGCGATCGCCGAGCGCAGTTCCGGCAGTCCCATCATTGAGGGATATTGATTGTAGCCATTCAGCACTGCGTCCGCCGCGCGGCGTCGAACGTCTTCCGGTCCGGGATCGTCGGGAAACCCTTGACCGAGATTGATTGCCTGCCTGTCGCGCGCCAACGATGACATCACCTCGAAGATGGTCGTCGGCAATTCCGCGAAGAGTCTGTTCATGACAGCGCCGTTTCCCTTGTCTCTGTCTGACGCTTTTTCGTTTAATCAGACCTTGGTCTTACCGGACCTTGGCGCGGATTTCAGCCACGATCCGCTCAATCAACGCCGGCGTCGAGGGGCCGCTGCAAATCGTCAGCCGGTCCGGCAGCACCAGGCGTTTGTCGCGCGGCCACGCAGCGCGCAGGGCGGGATGCGCAAGCAACGCCTGCCCCTGATCCATGGCGCTGAAATCCCCCTGCGATACGATGAGGTAGTCGGGCCTGGCCATCAGCAGAGTCTCAAGGCTGACAAACCCCGAGGCGCCAACGCCAGATTGTTCCGACGCGTCGACAAGGCCGGCGCGCCGCACGATGTCGTTTGTGAGACCCGAACGAAAAACAAAGCCGCGCCGATGCAGCACCAGGCTTGTCGCGCGCTGTGGATGCTCGGCGCCAAGTTGCTCGGCTCCAAGCGCGTCCGCTTCAGCCAACGCCGCTCCGATTCGCGAAATCAGCGCCTCGCCGCGTTCGGGATGGCCAAGCTCCCCGGCAAGTCCGCGTATTTGCGCGGCTCCGTCGAGAAAATCCCGCCACGGGTCGAGCACAAGAAAGCGCATGCCGCGCGCTTCCAGCAAAGCGCGGGTGTAACGATTGTCGAAAGGTCCGGTAAGCACCAGGTCGGCATCGAGCCGCACAATATCTTCAGCGCTGCCGCGATTGGCGGGGAACGCGCCCGCCCTTTCAGCGAAAAATGACAATTCGCGATCAACCGCCAACGGGCTTAACGACACGACCTGACCGGGATCAGCCAGCTCGATCAGCAATTGGTCCGCACACAGATTTTGCGACACGACGCGTCGCGGCGCCTCGCGCGCACTAGCCGCCGCGACCGGAGAAAGCAGAAACAAGAGGATAAGACGCAGCAACACGCGATCCGGGCTCTTCGTAAGGTTCCGCCAGCTTACCTGTTGCCAACGCTCTGGTCAGCCTCTATGCAGACTGCAACGTTGGTGCCCCGGTTAAATCCCGGGGTGAAACGGGAATGCGGTGCGGGAGCGATCCCAATGCCGCGGCTGCCCCCGCAACTGTAAGCGGCGAGCCCCTCCTGACACGTCACTGCGGCGCCCTAGCGCTGCGGGAAGACAGGGAGACGGCGACGACCCGCGAGCCAGGAGACCGGCCAACGTTTGTGTAACCCGAAATCCGTCGGCGGGACGGAAGGAGCAAACATGGTTTTTTTTCGCTCAATGCGCGCGAGTGCGCGTAACACTGTTGCCTGTGGGGTTGCCTTGATCCTGGCGGCGCAGACGCAGACTGCGGCGCAGACCGTCGATACGCTGGCGCCGATTGTCGTCACCGCCACACGCGGTCCCCTCGAGGTTTCGCGCTCCGGCTCCGCCATCACGGTGGTAGAGGAAGCCGATATCCAACGCTTGGGCGCCAAGGGCATCGTTGAGGTGCTACGCGCTGTGCCGGGTCTCGACATAACCGAAAACGGCGGCGTCGGCAGCGTCAGTTACGCGCGGTTGCGCGGCTCCGGCTCGGGCCAGACGCTCATTCTTGTCGACGGCGTCCGCGTCGGCGATCCCGGCGCGGTGGATGGTTCGCTGGATCTGGGAGCGTTCGCCATCACCGACATCGAGCGCATCGAGGTGCTGCGTGGACCGCAATCTGCGCTTTACGGATCGGACGCCATGGGCGGCGTCATCAACATCATCACCCGGCGCGGAGCCAAGGGGATCCGGCGCTCCGCCTCGGTTGAAGCGGGGTCATATGGCACATTGCACGGTCGCGGCGCCGTATCTGGCGGCACGGATCAGGCAACCTATGCTTTCTCCATCGACGCTTTGCACACCGACGGCTTCGCCCGTTACGTGGATCGAAATCAGGTGCGCGCTGGAACCTGGCCGGCGGTTCCCAAAAGCGATCCGACCCAACGCCTCGCTGTCAGCGGCAGGGTTTCCTACCGGCTTGGCGAGGGTGCAAGCGTCGAAGTCGGCGCGAACGGACAACTCAATCGCCTTGCTTTCGATAACCCCTTCGCCTTTTTGCCCGCCAATATCTACAATCGGTTCAATCAATCGCGGCAATTCTCTGGCAACGCGTTCGCCAGCCTCACCGTCGATGCGCTCGACGGCGCGCTGAAAAACAAGGCGACTGTTTTCGCCAATTCAATCGACCGGAAATCCTACCTCACGGAAACGTGCCCGGATTTCTTTTCCAACTGCGGCTCGGGTTTTCGCGGCGCGCGGTACGGCGCGGAGTATCAGGGCGATCTGAAACTTGGCCGCTACGGCCTGCTGATCTTTGGCCTGCGCCACGAAACCGAGACGGCTAATACATCTGAGGAGTTGCCGGCTGGCTACGCCGGTCCGCCGTTCAATCCCATAGCTGCGCGGCAGACGACGAACTCGGTGTTTGCGCTGCATCAGTTTTCGCTGGGCGAACGCACGGATATTTCCATTGGCGGTCGTGTCGATGCGGTCTCTGGCGGCAAGACGTTCGCCACATGGCGCGCCACGCTGGCGCATCGCCTTGAGGGAACCGGCGCCACGCTGCGCGCCAGCGTGGGTACGGGCGCGAAAACGCCGTCGCTTTATCAACGCTTCAGTGAGTTCGGCAAAGCCGGCCTCAATCCAGAAAGCAGCCTTGGGTTCGACGCCGGGGTCGATCAAAGCCTCCTGCAAGGCCGCGTCAATGTATCCGCCACGGGGTTTTACAACCGCTATCGCGACCTCATCGATTTCGCCAATGTCGGCTGTACGCCGCTGCAAATTTTCGGCTGCTATTATAACGTCGGTCGTGCCGTGACTTACGGCGCTGAAGTTTCCGCCGATGTTATTCTCGTGCCCGGCGAGTGGCGCGCCCGCGCCGCCTACACTTATTTGATCGCCAAAAACGAGATTACCCGGCAAGCCCTGCTGCAACGTCCGCGCAACAAGGCGTCGGTGGCTGTCACTTACACGGGAATTACCAATCTCGAACTCGAGGCCCGCGCCACGTTTACCGACGCGAAACTCGATTTCTCTTTTCCGACGCCGGTGCGGTTGGCGCCGTGGGCTCGCTTCGACGCCTTCGCCGAATACAAACTCAACGCTACGTTTTCCGTATTCGGAAGAATCGAAAATATCGCCAATACGCACTACGAAGAAATCTCCAACTATCGGGTCGCCGGACGATCCTTTTACGCCGGCCTGAAATCCTCATGGTGACGGGGAAGCGCCGGTGAGCGATCTGCAAGTTCAGCGTCCGAGGTCACCATCGCCGCCGCTGAACTGGATTTTGTGCGCCGCCCTGCTGCCGCTTACTGTGGCTTCGCTGGCTCTCGGCTCCGCCCGGCTGGGCTTTGCCGAGATTCTGGACGGCTTGCGACATTCCGATTCCGTCGCCGGCATCATCGTGACGCAAATTCGCTTGCCACGTCTGCTGCTGTCGCTGGGCGTCGGCGCGACGCTGGGTCTGTGCGGCGCCGCCATGCAAGGGCTATTGCGCAATCCGCTCGCCGAGCCGGCGATTTTCGGCGCGCCGCAAGCCGCTGCGTTTGGCGCCGCCAGCGTTTTGTATCTGGGCTTCGCCGACGCCTTGTCGATCGCCTTGCCCATCGCCGCAATGCTGGGAGCCAGCGTTTCAATCCTGCTCGTCGGCTGGGTCGCCGGCCGCAATGCGCCGATGGTCACCCTGCTCCTCGCCGGTCTTGCGGTTGGCGCGCTCGCCGGCGCCGGGACATCGCTGGTCATCAATCTCTCCGCAAATCCGTTCGCCATAACGGAGATCGTCTTCTGGCTGATGGGTTCGTTTGAAGATCGCTCGATGCGACACGTCGTCATTGCCGCGCCATTCCTTGCCGTCTGCGCACTCGCGCTGCTCGGGCTTGGCCGGGATTATCGCGCCCTCACCCTCGGCGAAGAAGTCGCCACGACGCTTGGGGTGCACATTGCGCGCCTGCGTTGGTTGACCATTGCGGCGGTCTCGGTTGGCGTCGGCGCGAGTGTCGCGGTGTCTGGGGCGATCGGTTTTGTCGGCCTCGTCGCTCCGCATCTGGTGCGACCGTTCGTCGGCGGCGATCCCGGTCGCACGCTGGTTCCCGCCGCGCTGGCTGGCGCCATTTTGTTGACGCTCGCAGACATTGGTGTGCGTCTCATTCCATCGACCAGCGAAATTCGTATTGGCGTCATTACGGCAGGACTGGGTGTTCCGCTGTTTCTTTGGCTTGTGGCCACCCAGCGGGCCTATTTCACGGGTGGGGAATGAACGCTGCCGCGCCGCGTCTCTCCATCCGCCAACTCGATGTGCATCTTGGCGCCCGACACGCCCTGCGCAACGTTACAACGCAAATCAGCGCCGGCGAATGGATCGCGGTGCTCGGACCCAATGGCGCGGGAAAGACGACTTTCCTGCGCGCCATCGCGGGAGTGGCCGCATTCTCAGGCGAAATACGAATGCATCAGCGCGACTGGCGTGATTTTATGCCGCGCCAACGCTCGCGCGAGATCGCCTATCTCGAACAGCGCGGGTCTATTGCATGGCCCCTGCCAGTTCGCGAGATTGTCGCGCTGGGGCGTCCGCCAACTGCGGAAACCGGCCGCGCGGTCCATCACGCGCTTGAAGTTTTTGGCTTGCGCGATCTTGCCGACCGGCCGGCGACAGAACTTTCGGGCGGCGAGCGCGCCCGCACCCTTCTGGCCCGCGCGTTCGCCAGCGACGCGCCGGTCCTGCTGCTCGACGAACCCATCGGTTCGCTCGATCCAGCCTGGCAATTGGCGACGCTCGATCAATTGAAAGCCGCTGCGCTCGCCGGCCGGACCGTCCTCGCCGTGCTGCACGATCTCTCGATGGCGTTGCGTTACGCCTCGCGCGTGCTGTTGTTTGATGCGGGCGTGCTGGTCGCCGACGCGACGCCATCCGGCATATTGGCGTCGGGTCAGCTCGACGCCGTTTTCGGTGTTCGCATCGAGGCCCTCGAGACTGCGGGTGGCCTTGTCATCGGCGCCAGCCGCAGTTGACACGCTGGACTTGCGGAGACGCGGCGGATACCCGAAAAGTCAATTTCGCGTCTGGCGCAACGCTGGGCCGGGAGGGATGCGCATGGCGGACCAGCAACCTTCTGACGCCGGAAGTTTTGATTACATCGTGGTCGGCGCCGGCTCTGCCGGATGTGTGCTCGCCAACCGTCTGTCCGCAGATCCCCGCAATCGAGTCCTCGTGCTGGAGGCCGGCGACCGCGACAACTGGATATGGTTGCATATTCCCGCAGGCTATCTCTTCGCCATCGGAAATCCTCGTGCCGATTGGCTGTTGAAGACGCAAGCCGAACCCGGGCTCAATGATCGCGCCCTGGCTTATCCTCGCGGCAAGGTCGTCGGTGGATGCTCCGCCATAAACGGCATGATCTACATGCGCGGCCAGGCTGCGGACTACGACGGGTGGCGCCAACTCGGTCTGCGCGGATGGGGCTGGGACGACGTGTTGCCGGTCTTCAAAAAACATGAGGACCATTTTTCTGGAGCCAGCAGCCTGCATGGGGCGGGCGGCGAATGGCGCGTCGAGGCGCCGCGTATTCACTGGCCGATTCTCGATGCTGTGCGCACCGCCGCGACGCAGATCGGCATCCCCGCCATCAATGATTTCAACTGTGGCGACAACGAGGGGGCCGCTTATTTTGAGGTCAACCAGAAGCGCGGCCGCCGCTGGAGCGCGGCGCGCGGTTTTCTCAAGCCGGTATTGTCTCGCCCAAATCTCGAACTGCGGACGGGCGTGCAAGTGCAAAGCGTCGAGATACACGATGGCGAGGCCAAAGGCGTTGTTTACGCGCAGGGGGGTCAAATATTTCGGGCGCTGGCTGGCGGCGCCGTCGTGCTTTCCTGCGGCGCGGTTCACACGCCGCAACTGCTGGAACTTTCCGGCATCGGATCGCCGCAATGGCTTGCGGGGATCGGTGTTGAGACCCGCGCCGCCCTGCCCGGCGTCGGCGAAAACTTGCAGGACCATTTGCAATTGCGCCCGATTTTCAAAATTGAGGGCGCGCGTACCCTGAACGTCGAATACCAGTCGCTGTTCAAGCGCCTGAAAATGGGAATTGACTACGCGCTATGGCGGCGTGGCCCTTTGACGATGGCGCCGTCGCAACTTGGCCTCTTCACCCGTTCAAGCCCGGACTATGCGACCGCAAATTTGCAATTTCACGTGCAGCCGCTGTCGCTTGAACGTTTCGGCGAACCGCTGCATCCCTTCGGCGCCATTACCGTGAGCGTCGCCAACCTGCGTCCGTCCAGCAGAGGCAGCATCCACGCCGCGTCGAAAGACGCTGCGCAGTCGCCCTGCATCGCGCTCAACTACCTCTCGACGCACGAAGATCGTCGCGTCGCCGTAGATTCCATCCGGCTGGCGCGCAAGCTTTGCGCCGCTCCTGCGCTCGCGGCCTTCAACCCGCAGGAGTATCGTCCAGGGGTCGAATTCCGCAGCAACGCAGACCTTCTTCGCGCCGCCGGCGACCTCGGCACGACCATCTTTCATCCCGTGGGAACGGCGAAGATGGGCGCGGACAACGATCCGATGGCGGTCGTCGATGAGCGTCTGCGCGTGCGCGGCGTCGGCCGTTTGCGCGTCGCGGACGCCTCTGTCATGCCGCGCATTACCTCAGGCAACACCAATTCGCCGACAATGATGATTGCAGAAAAAGCGGCGCAAATGATTCTCGAAGATGCCCGCGCCTGAAGAGGAAGTCCGCATGGCGTTGTCGCCGCAATCGCCGCAATCGTTGCCGCCGGATGCCCGCCATTCCGCCACCGCTCTGGCGGTCGCGCGCGGTGCGCGGCGTCTGTTGCGCTCGTCGGGGTATGCGTCGTTGACCGAGCTGACGCTCGCCAGCGGGCGGCGCGCCGACCTTATCGCCCTCGACGCCAATGCAGAAATTCACATCGTTGAAATCAAGTCCTCGCTTGCTGATTTTCGCGCCGACCGGAAATGGCCTGACTATCGCGATTTTTGTGACCGGTTTTATTTTGCGGTTCCCGTCGAGTTTCCGCTCGAAGTGCTGCCGCCCGAGGCGGGCCTGATAATCGCCGACGCCTACGGCGCGCATTTTTATCGCGCTGCGCCGGAGCACCGTCTGCCGGCCGCACGTCGGCGCGCCGTGTTGCTTCGCTTCGCCCGCGTCGCCGCTGACCGGCTGCACATACTCGGAGATCCCGACGGCGGCCTCATCGGCGACTGATGGCGGCGTTCAGCGCGGCGCACGTTTCGCGAGTATGCGTTGCAGCGTGCGTCGATGCATATTCAGTCGACGCGCCGTCTCTGAAACATTGCGTTCGCACATTTCATAAATTCTCTGGATGTGTTCCCAACGAACGCGATCCGCCGACATGGGATTTTCAGGCAGAGTGTTTTTGGAGCCGGGGTTGCCGATCAGCTCCGCATAAATTTCATCGGCATCGGCGGGTTTCGCCAAATAGTCGAAGGCGCCGGCCATCCACGCCGGCGCCCGGCACGAGATGAAGTCGGCTTTGCTCCGGGGACTGCGCCAAACGAGAGGCCATGGGTCTTTATTCACTTTCGCCAAAGGTGCTCGGCAGCGCCCAAAAGTCGATCGTGGCGTAGAGCTCGACCGCATGAAAGGAC
>JAYTTW010000213.1:0-22376 GCA_043744855.1 Hyphomicrobiales bacterium | reverse complement strand
GCCACGGAGGCGCGGCATAAGGCTGTTTCGCCTGCCCCATCTCGCCGACCCAGCCTTGAAACTCGTCGGAATCGAAATTGCCGTAACCATTGTAGGTGAGCGATGCGAAGGCGCCGTCCGCGAATGTCAGCAGCGCCGCATAGGCGCCTTCGGTCGGCCGCGCCGTGTCCCAGACGCCGGTCGCGGCGCGCACGCTAGTGACACGGCCGCCACCGATCAGCCGCACGATATCGACCTGGTGCGCGGCCTGATTGAACACCGCGCCGCCACCTTGGGCGGTGTCGAGCTCTTCCGCTCGCCGCGGTCGATACAGATAATCCGTGTAGTTGATGGCATTGATCATGCGCACGGCGCCGAACGCGCCGCTGTCGATCAGCGCGCGCAGATGCTGCACCGGCGCATCGAACGAATGGCTGTGGCCGACGACCATGCTCACCCCGGCGCGCTCGACAGCCTCGATCATTGCCGCGCAGTCGGCGAGCGATAAAGCCATCGGCTTCTCGACGAGAATGTGTTTGCCGGCGCGCGCTGCGGCCTCGACGTTGGCGCGATGAAACTGGTGCGGCGTCGAAATATAGATCGCCTCGACATCGCCGTCCGCGCACAGCGCCTCCACGGTTTCGAACGCCGGACCGCCGAAATCACGCTCGAACTGCGTTCTCGCATCAACGCGCGGGTCGGCGCCCGCGACGAGATGCACGCGCGCATCGCCAACCAGCGTCGGCAGCATCAGCGTGAAGGCCCGCCCAAGCCCGGCGGCGCCGAGGCGGATTTTGCGCTGGCTCATTGCGACCTCACAAATCGATCACGAGATCGCCACTACGCGCCCGCGACACGCAGATCATGATATCCGTTGCATGCTCCCGCTGGCTCAGCACGAGGTCGCGATGCTCAACATCGCCCGACACAAGTCTGGTGCGACAGGAGCCGCACGAACCACTTTCGCACGAACTTGAAACCGCCACGCCCTCGGCGCGCAGCACGTCAAGAATGGAGACGTTGGCAGGCACTGCGCAGGTCTTCGCCGAGCGCGCAAGGGTCACGTGAAACGGTTTGTCCTGCGGCTTGTGCGCGCCGGTCGCGCCGAAGTCCTCGAAATGCACAGCGGCGCTCGACCAGTGTCCGCTCATGTCGCGCACCGCCTCCATCAACGGGCGCGGCCCGCAACAATAGAGATGCCGGGCCATCGGCTTTTCAAGCACCGGCCACAGATCAAACGCCTTGTCCGGGTCACCGCCGTCATGATGCAAACTCACCTGCCCGCTGAATTGCGGTTGGCGCAATTCCTCGGCAAACGCCGTCATGTCAGGCGCGCGCGTCAGATATATGAGTTTGAAGCGCCCTGCCGCGCTCGTTTTCAGATGTCGCATCATCGACAGGATCGGCGTGATGCCGATGCCGCCGGCGATGAAAAGAAAATTCTGCACGTTCGCCGCCAGCGGAAAATCGTTGCGCGGCGGCGCGACCGCAAGGGTATCGCCGACCTGCAGCGCGTCGATCATCGACATCGACCCCCCCGCGCCGGCGACCTCGCGTTTGATGGCGATTTCGTAATGCTCGCGCGCATCGGGATCGTTGCACAGGGAATATTTTTTTCGGGCGCCGTTTGGCGCGCGCATTTCGATATGCGCTCCGGCTAAAAACGCCGCCAGTTCGCCATCATCGGGGCGCGTCAGCTTGAAGCGGAAGATATCGCGCGCAATCTCGGCTTTCTCACGTACAATGAGACTTTGGGCGCACGCGGCGAATTCGTCGTCGGTCATGGCTGAACCCGCAGGCTTCCCAAACGCTGGTTTCTCCGAAGCTTCGCTTCTTAGAGGTCTAAGCGTCGCGCTTCAAGCGCGTCGCGCACAGCCTAATCCCGAAATTGCTTTGCACGTCGCTGATTTCACCGACGTTGACTTGCATGCTGCCGGCGGCAACCATCAACGCAAGGCTGCGCCATTCGATGGCGCCTCGCAATCTTGCCTCGCCGTCAACAACCATCCACCGGAAGCCCGCCATGCTGTCACGCGAAATACTTTCGATGGTGGCGGTCTTTTTGCTGGCTTCCCCCGCATCGGCCCAGGCGCCGGCTTTTCCCTCGCAGCGCATAACCATTGTCGTGCCCGCCACTTCAGGCGGCGCCACTGACATCATCGCCCGGTTGATCTCCCAGAGCCTGACGCAGAGCACCGGTCAAAACGTCATCGTCGAAAACCGCACTGGCGCCAACGGCAATATCGGCGGCCTTTCCGTGGCGCGCGCGACGCCCGACGGCTACACGTTGTTGTTGGCGCCGACCAACAATCTGGCTGGCAACCAGTTCACCATGAAAAATATCGGCCACGATCCGGCAACCGACCTCCTGCCCGTTGCGCTGGTCGCCGAAGCGCCTGAGATCGTGGCGGTCACGAAGTCCTTTCCAGCCAACAACATGCAGGAGTTCCTCGCCGTCGTGCGCGGCAAACCGGGCGTCTACAATTATGGTTCGCCCGGCGTCGGCGTCACCCCGCACCTGGCGGTCGAACGCCTGCTGCGCGCCACGGGAACCCGTATGGTGCACGTGCCGTTTCGCGGCGCCGCAGCCGCGATAATGGAAGTCGCCGGCGGCGGCATTGAGATGAGCATGGCGTCGCTTGGCAGCATCGAGCCGTTTCGTCAGGCGGGAACCGTGCGCATTCTCGGCGTCGCCAGCGCGCAGCGGTTGCAGGCCCTGCCGGATGTGCCGACATTCGCCGAACAGGGCTTGCCCAATCTCGAGATGTCCGTGTGGTGGGGTGTCGTCGCGCCCAAGGCGACCCCGGCGTCCACAGTCCAGTATCTCAACGAGAGATTGCGGGCGACATTTCGCGATCCCGCCAATGTCGAAACCTTGGCCAGGCTCGGCATTGTGGCGCGGGCGGAATTGGTGGAGACGTTCAGCGCCTTCGCCAGAAAAGAGGTCACCGTGTGGAAAGCCGTCATTGACGAAATCGGCTTGCAGCCGGAATAGTCAGCCTCGACAAGGCGCCCCCCGCCTGCTATCGTCTTAGAAGTCTAAGATTATTGATAATCACGATATCGGTGGACCGGTCATGCTGACAGCCGAAGAAAACGATCTGCTCACCCGCGTCGAAGGCGATGCCCCCATGGGCGGCCTCATGCGTCGCCACTGGCTGCCCATCTGCCTCACCGAGGAGGTTGCGGCGCCCGACGGCGATCCCGTGCGCCAGCGCATCCTCGGCGAAAATCTCGTTGTATTCCGCGACAGCGAAGGCCGCGTCGGCGTGCTCGACGAAATGTGTCCGCACCGCAAGGCCTCGCTCGCCTTTGGCCGCAACGAGGAATGCGGCTTGCGCTGCCTCTATCATGGCTGGAAGTTCGATGTGGATGGCAATTGCGTCGACATGTCGTCCGAGCCGCCAGGCTCCGTTCTCGCGCAAAAGGTCAAACAGAAATCCTACCCTGTGCACGAATCCGCCGGCTTTGTGTGGGTGTGGATGGGACCGGCGGCGGAAATGCCGGAGTTTGATCCGCCAGTGTTTCAGCCAACGCCCGACACGCGCGTTTCCATCGCCCGCATGATCGTCGATTGCAACTATGCGCAAATCCTCGAAGGCGCGATTGATTCGGCCCATTCCTCGTCGCTGCATTCCTCCGACATGCTGCCGGCGCGCGTCGATGGCGCCCAGGCCAACAGCCAGTTTTGGCAACGCCCTTCCACCGACAAGGCGCCGCGCCTGTTTGTGGATCGCACCAGCTTCGGTTTTCGTTATTCCGCCGTCCGCCGTCCGATCAAGGACGCCGCGACCATGGACTACGTGCGCACCACGATTTTTGTCGCGCCCTACACGGTGCAGATTCCCTCCAACAATCTCTACAATATCGCCATCGTCCACGTTCCCGTCGACGACACGCATACCGCGTTTCACTTTATCGCGTGGGGCGGCGAGACGACGCCGGGCGTTGAGGAGTGGCGCAAGTTCCTTGCCATGCAGGGCGGCATGGATGTCGACAAACGCTTCGTCAGCAAGCGCAATCGCGCCAACAACTATCTGCAAGACCGGCAAGCCATGAAGCTTGGCGACTGGACGGGGATTCCCGGCATCCCCAATCAGGATGTGGTGATGTGGGAAACCATCGGCGCCATTGCCAACCGCAGCGACGAGCGGCTCGGCGCGAGCGATCTCGCCATCGTCGAATATCGCCGCCAGATGATCGAGGCGGCCCGCACGTTTGCCGCCGGCGGCGCCGCCATCGGCTCGCAACAGCCACGTATTCCGCACGCCAAACTGCATTCCTTCGAAGGCATCGTGCCCAAGGGTTCTGACTGGCGCACACTGGGCGCCTCGCCTGAAGAACTGGCGTTTCGTGGCCGCGCGGGCGCCCAAGCAGCGGAGTGAGTTGGCCGAGATCTCTGATTCTCGCACACTCGTACGCCAGCGCATCTTATGCCGTTGCGTGTCAACGCGAGTACCGTTTGAAATTTGACATAATTCAACGTGCGTGAAAGCGTATGCGTATTCGACATATTGTGTGCGCCATGCGCACAAGATGCAGGAGCCAAAACGCCATTAAAACGTTTGGCTAAAAAATTTCTCCGGGGGGACAGTCTCAATGACAACAGTGAATGCGAGCACCCAAGGCCTCTCGGCGGGAAGCAGTTCGCGTGTGCGTTGGGAGCAGATCGCTCCCGCGCTGCTTGTCGTCTGGATCGTCTCCATGTTTGACAAGAGCAATATGCCGATTGTGTTGAACGACCAGACATTCCTGAATGATCTCGGACTTGTCGGTCAACAGGGAAAACTTGGCCTGCTGGGGACCGGACTTTTTGTAGCGTATGGCGTTTTCGCTCCGGCTTGGGGGTATCTGGTAGACCGCATCGGACCCCGAAAGACTGCGGCGCTCAGCTTGATCGTGTGGGCGATCACATGTTTCTGGTCGGGGGTAGCTCAGTCATACAATGAACTTTTGCTATCGCGCATCGCTCTCGGCGCAGGTGAGGCCGCGCTCTATCCTGTGACCGTAGCGCTGGTCGCAAGGTGGTTTCCGCTCAACGAGCGCGGACGTGCGACATCGTTCTGGTGGATCGGGACGATGATCGGGCCGATGCTGGTCGGACTTGTCGTCACCACACTTATCCTGGCCGTGGGTTGGCGATGGCAGTTCCATGCTCTCGGCATTCTCGCGCTGGTGTTGCCTCTGCCGATGGTATGGTTTCTGGTTCGCGACAGCGCGGCGGAACATCCAGGCGCGAATGCAGCAGAACGCGAACTCATCGCGATGGGCTCAATCGAGCACGACCAGGGCGCTCCCGGCCGCGCTGCCCGCGAGAGCACCAGCATCTGGAGCAATTACCGGTTCTGGCTCACCACCATAGCGATCGCCGCGAACGCGATCTTCTTTTGGGGTTGGTCCTTCTGGATTCCCACGTATCTGCGCACGGTCCGGGGATTTTCATTTAGCGTCTCCGGCTACCTGACATTCATCATATTCGGATGCGCCGTCTTAACGATTGTTACGGTTGGCCATCTATCAGACCGGATCTTCCGTCGGGCCGCGTTCGCCGGCATTGGATGGGCGCTCGCTGCCGTATTTCTCATGGCGGCGGCCTATGCGCCGGACGCAAGCGTCAGCGTGATTCTGATGATCTGCGCTCTCTGTGCTCAACAGGTCGGCGTGTCATGCGCTGAAATGCTCATGCACAGCGTCGTGACGACCAACGATATGGGTAAAACCCAGGGGCTGCGCGCATTGGTGACCCAGCTGACAGGCGCGTCGGCGCCGGCGGTCATGGGCTACATCTTGCAGGCCAGCGGCGGCTTTATCGGCGCATTCGCAGGTCTCGCTCTCGCGGTTCTCATCGCCGGTGTCTGCATGATTGCTCTCGCCCGTGAAGGATTCTAGCGCATGGGACGATCGAGAAGAATCGGTGACCTCGACGTTTCGACGTTTGCTGACGGTGTGCTCAAAACATCACTCGACGTTGTCATTGAATGGCGGCTTTTCAGCAGCCTGTTAGCGTCGCAACTTGCCGGTCGAACGCCCCGCCAGCAGCCAGTAAACCAAGCCCGCCGCGGCGCCCGCGACGAACAGCGCCAGCGCCAGACTGTCGGCGCTCTCGACGCGCAGCGGCGGCGTGTTGAGCGACACCGGGGGATAGCGCCGCCAGCTCCAGCCAACCATGGCGCCGACGGCGCCTGGACACAGGGCGTACCAGAGCAGCGAACGCACCCGCAGCGCCTCGCCGATGACAGCCGCGATCAACAGCGGCGCTGCGACAATCGACAGCGCCAGCGGCCACAGCAAATACAATAGCTCGCCGTCGCTCCCGGCGGCGTTCAGCAGCCAATCCGTCAGCGCCACAAACAGGGTAAAGAACGCCAATGCAAAAGCCGCTTGGCTCAGCGTTGCATTCGTGAACGCTGCAACAGCGAATACGATCAGTCCGGCGACGATGGCGCCCAGCAATCCCAAGGTGACAACGACAAGGCGACGCATCCTTTTCTCCGTCAGACTATAAATTTCTCCTTCCGGCAGAGGATCGCGCCGGCCAGTTGTGTCCCGGCATATCCCGTAATCAGCCGCCGCGCAGGAACGCCAGCACCGCCTCGTTGAAAGCCTCGGGTTGCTCCCAATAAATGGAATGGCCGGCTTCGGGCATCACCTGCATCACCCGGTTGGGCAGATGCTTCGCCACAAGTCGCCCGAGCGCCGGTGGCGCGGCGAGATCGGCGCCGCCATAGAGCAGCAACGTCGGCGTTTGCATATGGCTTAACGTATCCCACGTAAACGCGTTCAGCAGTTTCGGCCCGGCGCGATTGCCCGCGAGCGCCTTGTGCTCCAGTTCCGACCACGCCTTTGCGCCTTCAGGATTGGCGGCGCGATAGGATGGCCCGAGTTCACGAAACGTCGGCCGGCAGATCGTCAAAGCCCGCCAATCGCGACGCCTCGCTCGCCGCTCGCATGTCCGCCTCGGCGATATTGCCAAGCGAACCCGCGCACAGCACGAGCCGCCGCAGGCGCGCCGGAAACGACATCGCGTAGTCGAGTGCAATCGTGCAACCCGCAGCTGACGCGACGAGGTTGAAACGCGTCAGCCCCAAGCTCGTCGCGAGTTCGTCGAGGTCGCGCGTATAAGAGCCGGGATTAGCCTTGTCGACCGGATCGGAGCCAAAATGTCCGCGTCGCGACCACGCGATGACCCGATACCCCGCGGCGACGAAAGCTGGCGTCTGATATTCCCAGATGAGCCCGCTGCCAGTCGCGGGGTGCATCAGCACGATGGCCGGCCCGTCGCCCCCGCTGTCGCGAACAAACACCGCCCCGTTCGACAACGCGACACGACCCTCTCTCATGGGTGGTTGCGGCGGCGATTTCACCGGCGTGAAAGGGTCGGCAATTTCGGCGTTCTGCGAAAGCGCGCAGCGCGAACCTGCAACAAGCGCCAGGCTGGCGCCCGCCAGCAGCATGGCGCGGCGGCTGGCTGCGCGGGTTGGTCGGGCGTCGCGAATGGGTCTCTGCATGAAACGTTCCCCGGTATGGTCGCCTGCGCCGCCCCGGCCCGACGACCACGGCGCACCGGCCGACAAGCGAATGCCTGTCTACCGGTTCACGACACGGGCCAGCCGGGCTGACTGGGACGACTTGACGTTATCTTGCTTTCCGCCCTTCGCCATAGACGAACCGCCGTCAAACCAATCCGAGAGAAACTCCATAAGCCAGAATTTGACGATGCCCGATGCGACAATGGCTGCAGACGATCCAAGCGCGCCAAGCAATACGAGGTAGTTTATCTGGGACGCCTTGAAGGGGCCGAATAGCTGACCTGCGATAATGAAAACAACGAAAAGCCCAAAGAACGCGATCGCTCCGTTTAAGCCGCGTCCGAAAGCCCTTTTGTCCAGGCAGCAATGGGCGATCCAGCCCAGTGCCACACAATAAACCGACGCCAGCGCAACGAGCATATTCAATTCATCTTCAGAAAGCTTGCCCATTCCCATGATTTTCGCGAGCGCGAGGACCATCGTGGTTCTCAGGTTCGTCGGGCTTCCGGCGGATGGATCCGAAGCCATCGCGGCGCCGCCTGATAATGCAATCATGGCCAGGGCAAACGGCGTGATTCTTATTCGAGGCCAGCCAGTCATGGGCGCTCCTGCTAGTGATCAGATTACAACACCAGGTTGTTAATGGACACTTACAAATGGCGGGCGTTTCGCTGCCGCTGGACTCGTATTCGAGTCAGCTTTGCCTTGCGTATCAATTCTGGATTGAACAGCGAACAGGCCGTTGTAACATGACAACCGCACCCGCCTTGTGTATGCAGAACTTAAATGTATGCAGCATCCCGATGCATTCAGTACTCCAACCAACCGCCGTGTGCGGTTCAGCTAACTCAGGAGAATTCCCATGGAAGGCGATTCCCGCGTCGAGAAAGGCGCCGCCGGCGGCGCCATCGGGCACAATTCGGAAAACCAGAGCCGCGAGGAAAAAATCGCCAACCTCTATCATTCCAAGAAAGACCGCGTGTTCGTTCGCGCCATCCAGGGCGAATACAACGTGCAGGCCGAACTCGACCGCCTGCGCGCGGTACCGCGCGTCAAAAAAGCCAAGACGACCGGCTTCGTCGATGGCCCCACGTGCTTCAGTCGGCACTACGTCGAGCCCAAGGACGGCATCACTCAGACCTTCCATCTGCATCTCGAGGAATACGCGCCCGGCGCTTCCTCGCAAAAGCATGGCCACGTCAACGAAGCCGCGTTCTACATTCTCGATGGCGACGGCTACGAGATTCACGACGGCATCCGTTACGACTGGCACGCTGGCGATGTCGCCATCGTTCACAACAACTGTGTGCACCAGCATTTCAACGCCAGCTCGACGAAGCCGGCGCGCGCCATCGTCATCAAGACGAAGCCGATGTACCTGTTCCTCAACATGCTGTTTCAGAAGACGGTGAAAGCCCGTTCCGTCGACATGATCCCCGAGGCTGAAGGCTTCGAGGCGCGCGAGGCGGAGGAGGATTTCAACCACCCCGAGGGAGGCTACTGATGGCCTGGAGCGAAACCGCATCGTGGCTGGAAGGCAACGCCAACGAGCGTCTCTATCAACGCCTGCTCGACGACGCGCAGGACGCCAACTCGCGCAACTCACGTCGCAAGAAAATCGTCCGCCCGGCCGACATGCCGTGGGAAATGTCGCGCCAGGGCCTGCTCAAGCATCTCATCAATGAGAACATGAACACCCGCATGGAGACGGTTGACGCCTACATGCAGATTCTGCCGCCGGGTTCGCGCTCGGGGCGTCATCGCCACCTTGCGGAAGAGTGCGTTTACGTCATCGAGGGCAAGGGCTACGACCTGCACGAGGATTGCGACGTCGAGATCACCGACGTCTTCGAATGGAAGCCGGTCGGCAAAATCCAGCGCTTCGAATGGGAAGCCGGCGATGTCATTTACATCCCGCCGAACACCATTCACCAGCATTTCAACGCCGATCCGGCCAATCCCGCGCGCGTCATTTCCTCAACCAACCGCATCTTCAAGCAGATCGGCCTCAACACTCTCGACCAGCTTGAGGATGCGCCGGAATACGATCCGAAAATAGTTTTGACGGCGGAGATCGTGCGCGAGTTTTTGCGCGGCGACCGCAAGTAGTTCAGGCCAACCGCATGGCGATGACTTTCTTCAATCCTGTCTATCTCGACAACGCCGTGCGCGCAGCACTTGACGAGGATCTCGGTCGCGCCGGCGACATCACGACCCTGGCGACGATCCCCGCCGGCCGTCAGGCGACCGCCGTTTTGGCGGTGCGCAAACCCGGCGTCGTCGCCGGCGTGCCCATCGCCGAGGCGGCGTTCCGCGCCATCGATGCTTCGTTGAAGTTTGAGGCTTTGGTCGCCGACGGCGCCCACGTCGATGGCCACCGCACGCCCGTGGCGCGGGTGTCAGGCGATGCACGCGCCATCCTCTGCGCCGAGCGTGTGGCGCTGAACTACATGTGTCGCATGTCCGGCATCGCCACGTTGACGGCGAAATATGTCGCGCTGGTGGCGCACACCAACGCCAAAATTTGTTGCACGAGGAAAACCACGCCCGGCCTGCGCGCCTTTGAAAAATACGCCGTGCGCTGCGGCGGCGCGATGAACCATCGCTTCGGCCTCGATGACGCGTTCCTCATCAAGGACAACCACATCGCCGTGTGCGGCGGCATCAAGCCGGCGTTACGCGCAGCAAAGGCCGCCGCTGGACATCTGGTCAAGGTCGAGATTGAAGTCGACACCCTTGACCAGTTGCGCGAGGTACTGGAAGAAGGCGCCGATTTCTGCCTGCTCGACAACATGACGATTGAGCAGCTGCGTGAGGCGGTGAGGATTGCCGCAGGCCGCGTAAAACTCGAAGCTTCCGGCGGCATTTATCTTGATTCGGTGCAAGCCATTGCCGAGACCGGCGTCGATCTGCTGTCGTCGGGAGCACTAACCCATTCAGCGCCCATTCTGGACGTTGGCCTCGACATCGAGATCGACTGAATACAGGATGGCCGGACCGGCATCGGTTGCGCGTTTTCGCGCCGCCAGGCTGAGCTGACGGAGACAGGAGAACGGCAGCGTCGAACCGCTGACACCGCTCGCCGCTGTTGGTCTTCCCGGCCATATTGATCTATGACAGGAGGCTCCCGCCAACGGCGTGTCGCGGATCGCTTGTGCAGGTTTGCGGGCGCCTTGTCGTCTCCACTGGAGGCTCTTCGTGATCCTCGAAGCCTTTTGCGCGCTTGGTTTCATCGCCACCTTGCTACCCGCTTGCACGCCCGCCAGCCCTGCAGCCATCGGCTATGTCGAAGGCGAATACGTGCTTCTGGCGCCCATCGAAACCGCCCGGCTCAAAACTGTGGACGTCAGGCGCGGCGACCGGCTGAAGCCTGGCGACATTGTCGCCACGCTGGAAAGTTACGACGTCGAGGTCGCCTTGCGCGACGCCGAGGCGCGTCTGGGCCAGGCGCAAGCCGAACTCGCCAACCTGCAAGCCGGCCGTCGTCCTGAGGAAATCGCCGTCATCGAAGCCACGCTGCGCGCCGCCGAGGCGACCGCCCGTGACGCCAAGCGGGTGCTCGACCGGCGCCGGGACCTGAGCAGCCGCGGCGTCGCCTCGCAGGCCGATCTTGACGCCGCGCAAACCGCCAGCGACGTCTCCGCCGCTCATGTCGGCGAGATATCCGCCAACCTGGGAGTGGCGCGGCTGCCCGCCCGGCGCCAGGAAATCCAGGCTGCGGAAAATCGCGTTCGCCAAACCCAGGCGGCGCTCGATCTGGCGCGCTGGCGGCTGACGCAACGCACCATTGTGGCGTCTGCAGCAGGCCAGATCGCCGACATCATCCGGCGGCCCGGCGAAATCGCCGCGCCAACAGCGCCGGTCGCCTCGCTGCTGCCGGATGGCGCCATCAAGCTGAAACTCTACGTACCCGAAGCCAGCCTGTCAGCGCTGGCTGTGGGCCGTGCGCTCAACGTCCGCTGCGACGGCTGCCCGCCGCAGACGCAAGCGAGCGTCAGTTATATTGCGCCCGAACCTGAATTCACGCCGCCGGTGATCTATTCGCTGGAAAGTCGCCAGAAGCTCGTATTCCTCGTCGAGGCCCGCCCTGTCGGCGAGGCTGGCAAGCGGCTGCAGCCCGGCCAGATCGTCGACGTGCAGCTTCCGCGAGTGCAGAATTGAACGTCATCAATGTTCGTGGCCTGACCAAACGCTTCGGCGCCAAAACGGTTGTCGACAATGTGACGCTGCAAGTGGCGGCCGGCGAGATCCTCGGCTTTCTCGGACCCAACGGCTCCGGCAAGACCACGACGATCCGAATGATTTGCGGCTTGCTGACCGTTGACGCCGGCGAGGGCGAGGTGCTTGGCTACGACGTGCGGCGACAAAGCGACAGGATCAAACGCGAAGTCGGCTACATGACCCAGCGCTTTTCCTTTTATGAGGATCTTACCGTTGAGGAGAATCTCGAATTCGTCGCCCGCCTCTATCGCATGGCGGGGCGCGCGGGCGTGGTCCAAAGCACGCTCGCCAGTCTCGGCCTGACGTCGCGTCGGGGACAACTTGCAGGCGCCCTGTCGGGCGGCTGGAAGCAACGTCTGGCGCTTGCCGCCTGCACCATGCACCGGCCGAAACTGCTGCTCCTCGATGAACCCACCGCTGGGGTCGATCCCAAAGCTCGCCGTGACTTCTGGGACGAGATACACCAGCTCGCCTCACAAGGCCTGACCGTGCTCGTCTCCACCCATTACATGGACGAAGCCGAGCGCTGCCATCGCATCGGCTACATTTCCAATGGGCGCTTGCTGACGAACGGCACGGTCGACGAAGTTGTGCGCGCTTCCGGGCTGACAACCTTCGTTGTGCGGGCGCAGCCTTCGCCCGAACTCGTCGCCAGCCTCCTCGCGCTCGATGGCGTTGAGCAGGTCGCCCCTTTCGGCGCGACGCTGCACGTCGTCGGCTCGCACAGCGAGCCCTTGCGCGCCTCGCTCCGCGCCTTTGCCGCAACGAACCATCTCGTGGTGGAGCCGGGGGTCACCAGCCTCGAGGACGTGTTCATCAAGTTCATGAGCCAGACGCAGGATCACAACCCGCAAGTTCACAACCCGCAAGACCACAGCCCGGGAGACCACACCCCGTGAGCTTTTCCTTCGTTCGCCTAAGCGCCATCCTCATCAAGGAATTCATCCAGATGCGGCGCGACCGCCTCACATTCGGGATGATGCTCGGCGTACCGATCGTGCAACTGCTGCTGTTCGGCTTCGCCATCAACAATGACCCCAAGGGCCTCAACGCCGCCGTTCTGGCGACAGGTCAGGACCACTACGCCCGCGCCCTCATTACGGCGCTGGAGGTCAGCGGTTACTATCGTTTCGTGCGTCGTCCGGAGACGGTCGCGCAAGCGGAAAGCCTGATCGCCAGCGGCGCGGTCTCCTTCGTGGTGACGATTCCCGCCGACTTTGGCGTGCGGGTTGAGCGCGGCGACGCTCCGCAAATCCTGGTCGAAGCGGACGCTTCCGATCCAGCCGCGTCGAGCGGCGCCGTCGGCGCCCTGCAAGCCATCGCCGCGCAAGCGCTGCTGCGCGAACTCGGGCACGAAGCCGTCGCCGCTGAACATGCCCGCGCCGCCATCGCGGTTATCGTGCATCGCCGCTACAATCCCGAAGCCGTGTCGCAATACAACATCGTTCCGGGATTGCTTGGCGTCATTCTGCAAATGACCATGGTGATGATGACCGCGATCGCGCTGACCCGCGAGATCGAGCGCGGCACCATGGAAAACCTGCTGGCGATGCCGGTCAGCGCCGGCGAAATCATGCTCGGCAAGGTATTGCCGTTTCTGGCGGTGGGCGCCGTGCAGGTGGTTATCGTTCTCGTCGCCGCGCGCCTCGCCTTTGGGGTTCCCTTCCTCGGCGGCCTGCCGTTGCTGTTGGCGGGCGTGCTGATCTTCGTCATGGCGCTCGTATTGCTCGGCTACACCTTCTCGACCCTGGCGCGCACGCAGATGCAGGCGATGCAGTTGACGTTCTTTTTCTTCCTCCCTTCGCTGATGCTGTCGGGCTTCATGTTTCCCTTCAACGGCATGCCGCAGTGGGCGCGCGTTCTCGGCGAGGTGTTTCCGCTGACGCATTTTCTGCGTGTCATTCGCTCCGTCATGCTGAAGGGCGCGAGCCTCGGCGACATTGGATTTGAATTCGCGATTTTGGCGCTGTTCGTCCCGGCGTACGCCTTGCTGGCGCTCGTGCGTTTCCGCAAAACGCTGGATTGAGGCGGCTTGAACCGGCCTCTCGCAGCCGCTAAAATTCAGCTTGAATTCCTGGAGGGATGTTCATGAAAATCGCCGTCCTGCTGCTCATCGGCGCTGTCGCGCTTCCGGGCGCCGTCGTGCTCCCCGGCGCCGCCCTGGCGCAAACGCCGCCGTCTACCCCGACCGATGCATGGCCGCAAGGCGCGGCGCATGACATCGTGCCGACCCTGTGCACAGCCTGCCACGAGGGTCGCCGTTTCACCGCCGGCGGCGGTTACACGGAGCAGGGCTGGCAGACCGTTCTCGACATGATGAAGAACATCGGCGCGCCGATCCCGCCCGACCGCGTCGGCGACATCAAGCAATACCTCGTCGCCAACTGGCCCGAAAAACCCAAGCCGAAGCCGGTGCTTATCGCGGGTCCCGTGCAGGTCGAATTCAAAAGCTGGCCGGTGCCGACGCCGGGCTCGCGTCCGCATGATCCATTGGCGACGCCAGATGGCGCGATCTGGTGGAGCGGACAATCCGCCAACAAGCTTGGCCGGCTCGATCCGGCAACCGGCGAAATGAAAGAGTTCCCGCTGAAATCCCCGTTGGCGGGTCCGCACGGCCTTATCGCCGACAAGTTCGGCCACGTCTGGTACGCCGCCAACTGGGGCGCCCACATCGGCGCGCTCGACCCCAAGACCGGCGAGGTCGTTGAATTCAAAATGCCCGACCCCAAGGCGCGCGATCCGCACACGCCGCTTTTCGACAAGGGCGAGAAGAACATGTTCTTCACCCTGCAAACCTCGAACATGGTTGGCCGGATGAACATGGAAACCAAAGAGATCAAGCTCGTCACCATGCCGGCGCCGCGTTCACAGCCCTATGGCATCGTCTTCGATTCGAAGGGAACCGTATGGTTCGAGGAGTTTGGGGCGCCGCGTCTGGCGAGCCTCGATCCCGTCAGCCTCGAGCTGAAAGAATACACGCTCCCCAACCCCGAGACGCGTCCGCGTCGTCTCGCCATCACCTCTGACGACAAGCTATGGTACACTGACTATTCGCGCGGCGCGCTTGGCATGTACGACACCCGCACGGGCGCCATGAAAGACTGGCCCTCGCCGAGCGGCCCGAAGACGCAGCCTTATGGCATTACCGTGTTGAACGATATCGTCTGGTACGTCGAGGGCAACGCCAAACCCAACGTGCTGGTGCGCTTCGACCCGCAAAGCGAGAAATTTCAGACGTGGGAGATCCCGACCGGCGGCGGCGTCGTGCGCAACATGATGCCAAGCGCCGACGGCAAGAGCCTCGTCATCGCCGAAAGCGGCGTTAACCGCGTCGGTCTCATCACGATCAGATAGCCGGCTCCGCCTTCACAGGCCGACCCGATAGCCGGCATCGGCTCGCCCATTGCGGCGCGCCGCATTTTTGCGCGCCGCTTGTGGCGAAAATACAATGCATTCGCGCCTACCCGGAATGGCCCGGCAAATGCCGCAATGCCGCCATTAACCATGGCTTAACCACATCGGCAATTGCTCAAATGCAACACCTCCAATCAACCCTGCATCAAGGTTGATGGAACCTTCGCTTAACCATCGACGCGCTAGGTACACGACCATGTATCGAGTGCGTTCAAGGAGTTCACGCATGCTGTTCGTTGATTTCAGCCGCGGCGCCAGACTGGCGCTCGCCCTCACTGCCGCGCTCGCCCTCGGCGCCTGTTCGAAAAAGCCGGGCGACGAGGCCAATGGCGGCAAAGGCAGCCTCGGCGGCGTCGGCTCGGGCGTTGCGACGCCGGGCAGCGCACAGGATTTCGTCAGTAACGTCGGCGACCGTGTGTTTTTCGAATCGGATTCGTCCGAGTTGACCTCGCAAGGCCAATCGACGCTTGACAAACAGGCAACCTGGTTGCGCCAGTATTCGCGTTACTCGTTCACCGTCGAAGGCCACGCCGACGAACGCGGCACCCGCGAATACAATTTCGCCCTCGGCGCCCGTCGCGCCGAAGTCACGAAAAACTATCTCGCCGCGAAAGGCATTCCCGGCTCGCGCATCAAGACCATCAGCTACGGCAAGGAGCGACCCGTCGCCGTCTGCGACGACATCTCCTGCTGGTCGCAGAACCGCCGCGCCGTCACCGTACTGGGCGGCGGCGTTTCGTGAGGGGTTGGCGCGACTTTCGCGCCGGCAGTCACGACCCCCTACATATCTGGCGCTCCCCGCAAGGAGCGCCAGAATTTTATTGGGCGCCCGACGGGCCAGTAATGTCGGATTTTGGTCGCAGTCGCGCGCCATGCTAGGCTATCTAACTGATCGACGATTGGATTCGCCCAACCTGGATTAGCCCCAACCTGGATTAGCTCATGGCCTGCAACCGGCACGCTCGACCGCTTCGCCACGCCTTGCTGTCGCTGGCCTTACTGTCGCTCGCCTGCCTTGCGCCGCTCGGCGCCTCGGCGCAAGCGCTCAGGCCGCCGCTCGATTTGCGCGACAGCACCGCTCGCGACATCGAGACCATCCAGGGCGCCGACGTCGCCGGCAACCTGCTGCGCATCGACCGGCTGGAAAATCAGGTGCGCACGCTGACCGGCCAACTTGAACAACTGCAATTCCAGAACAAGCGTCTCGAAGACCAGATGCGCAAATTCCAGCAGGACGTCGAATTCCGTTTTCAGGAAAACAGCAAATCCGCAGCCCCTGCCGGGCGGCCGCCGACGGCGCCTGCGCCGGGACGCCGCAGCGACCGCACGGAATCTCCCGCCGCCGTCTCCAGCGCCGCCGTCGCCGGCGAAACCGCGCCGTTGTCGCCAACACCCGCAACCCGCCTCAACCGTCGCAACCCTGGCGACGCATTCGACCCCGACGCCAGTCCCGGCGCTCCCGGGGCGCCCCGGCAACTCGGCTCAGCAATGCCCGCGACGCCAGAGTTTCCGGCCGGACGCGCAGCCGCGCCGTTGACCGCTGGCCCGCTTGGCGACCTCGACGACGATCCCGACTCGCCGGTCGATCTGACGCGTCGCCCGCCGCGCTCTGGCGCCGCCACGCCAGCCCCGCAGGGCGCCACCGGCGAGCCCCCGCAACAGCTCGCCGCGCTGCCGCCGCCCGCCTCGTCGCGCGAGACGTTTGATCGCGCCAGCGCCGTGCTGAAAAGCGGTCAATTCGAAGCCGCCGAGGAAGGTTTCCGGGATTTTCTGCGCAAATATCCGAAAAGCAATCTGGTTCCCGACGCCACATTCAATCTCGGCGAAAGCTTCTATCGCCGTTCGCGGCCTCGCGAGGCGGCAGAGCAGTTCCTCAAGGTTTCCACCGATTACGCGCAGTCGCGCCGCGCGCCGGAGGCGCTGGTGCGTCTCGGCCTGTCGCTCGAAAAACTTGGCGCCAAGGAACAGGCGTGCGCCGCCTACGGCGAAGTCGCCCGCAAGTATCCCAACGCTGGCGCGTCGACGCGCACCAGTGCCGAGCACGAGAGCAAGCGCGCCCAGTGCTAGAAGCATGATCCCGAAAAGTGGGCGCCGGTTTTCGGAAAAGATCATGCTCGATCAACAAGCTGCTCGCCCATGAGCGACGCCGGCTTCGCCGCGCCCCACCTCGTTGAAATCGCAGCCTGGTTTGCGCCGGCCGAACACGCCGGCGGCATTCTGGCCGCCGTCTCCGGTGGACCCGATTCCATGGCCTTGATGTGGTTGCTGTCGCGCTGGGCCGCCCAGCCCAACCGCCCGCGCATCGAAGTGGCGACCGTCGATCATGGCCTTCGCCCGCAAGCCGCCGCCGAAGCCGCCCTCGTCGCGGCAGCCGCCGGTCGCCTCGGCTTGCGCCATCACACGCTGTGCTGGGAGGGCGACAAACCCGCCACGCGCCTGCAGGAGTGCGCCCGCGACGCCCGCTATGCCCTGCTCGACGCCTGCGCCCGGCGCATCAGCGCCGACGTGCTGATGACCGCCCACCATGCCGACGATCAAGCGGAAACCATTTTGTTCCGCCTGCAGAGAGGCAGTGGACTTTCCGGCCTCGCTGGCATGGCGAAGGCGCGCCAGCACGGCGACTTGCGGCTGCTGAGGCCGCTTCTGGGTGTGCCGAAAGCCCGGTTGTCGGCGATTTGTGCGGCGGCGCAATTGCCCGTCGTCGATGACCCCTCCAATGCAGATACGCGGTACGCACGGGCGCGCCTGCGACGTCTGGCGCCGCTGCTGGAGGCCGAAGGCCTCGACCGCGACGCCTGGCTGCGTCTCGGCGCCCGCGTCGCGCGCGCCGAACAGGCGCTCGGCGCGATGCTCGAAACGGCGCTCGTCGCTGGCGACGCGGAATTCACGCAGGGCGCCTTCAGCGCCGACCTTTCCCGGCTGGTCGACCCGCCGGACGAGATCCTCCTGCGCATCCTCCTGCGCGGTGTGGCGCATGTGGTGGCGCATGTCGCAGCGCAAGCCCGACCGCAAGCCCGGGCGTCACCTAGGCCGCCACGGCTCAACCGGGCGGAAGCCCTGTGCGCGCGGCTTGTCGCCGCACTGCGGACTGGCAACACCTTCAGCTCAACCTTGCATGGCGCCCACGTGCGTTTAAGCGCCGGTGGCGTGTTGTCGATGCGAGCCGAGGCGCCGCGACGCAAAAACGCTTCCCATTCACATTAATCGCATTATTAACCGCTGAAGGCGACAAATAGGATAGCCGTCGCCTTGGCATTTAGGGCGCCTCGCCCTAAATTACGCTCACAAGGCACGCTGCAACCGGCCTGGCGATTCCCCACTTCGTCGCTCCGCTCAGCCTTTCAAGGTATGTGATGAACCACAATTACCGGAATTTCGCCCTCTGGACCATCATCTTCCTGCTCGTCGTAGCGTTGGTGATGCTGTTCCAAAACCCCGGCCAGCGGGCGCAGACAACCGAAATCAATTTCAGTCAGTTCCTCAACGATGTCGACGCCGGCAAGGTGCGCGAAGTCACGCTGGCCGGACACGACATCAATGGTCACTACGCTGCCGACAATCGCGCCTTCTACACCTATGCGCCGAGCGACCCTGGCCTTGTCGACCGCTTGCAGAAAAAGAATGTCGCGATCACCGCCCGTCCGCCGTCGGATGGCAATTCGTGGATCGTCTCGCTTTTGATCAACGGCCTGCCGATCCTGCTGTTTTTGGGGATGTGGCTGTTTCTGTCGCGACAGATGCAGGGCGGCGCCGGCAAGGCGATGGGTTTTGGCAAATCCAAGGCGAAGTTGCTGACGGAGGCGCACGGCCGTGTCACCTTTGACGATGTGGCTGGCGTTGACGAAGCCAAGGAAGACTTGCAGGAGATTGTCGAGTTTCTGCGCGATCCGCAAAAATATCAGCGGCTCGGCGGCCGCATTCCGCGCGGCGTGTTGCTCGTCGGTCCTCCCGGCACCGGCAAGACCTTGACGGCGCGCGCCGTTGCAGGTGAAGCCAACGTGCCGTTCTTCACGATCTCCGGTTCGGACTTTGTCGAGATGTTCGTCGGCGTCGGCGCCAGCCGTGTCCGCGATATGTTCGAACAGGCGAAGAAGAATTCGCCCTGCATCATCTTCATCGACGAGATCGACGCGGTGGGGCGGCATCGCGGCGCCGGGCTGGGCGGCGGTAACGACGAGCGCGAACAGACGCTCAATCAATTGCTCGTCGAGATGGATGGGTTTGAGCAAAACGAAGGCATCATCATCATTGCCGCCACCAACCGGCCCGATGTACTGGACCCCGCGCTGTTGCGTCCGGGCCGCTTCGACCGGCAGATCACCATTGGCAACCCCGACTTTATCGGTCGTGAGAAAATCTTGCGCGTGCACGTCCGCAAGGTGCCGTTGGCGCCAGACGTGGACCTCAAAGTTGTCTCGCGCGGTACGCCGGGGTTTTCCGGCGCCGACCTGATGAACCTCGTCAACGAAGCGGCGCTGCTCGCGGCGCGGCGCGGCAAGCGCATCGTTACGCGCGTCGAGTTTGAGGATGCCCGCGACAAGATCCTGATGGGCGCCGAACGCCGCACCCTGATGATGACAGATGAGGAAAAAAAGCTGACGGCGTACCATGAGGGCGGCCACGCCCTCGTTTCGCTCAGCATGAGCGCCAGCATCCCGATTCACAAAGCGACGATCATTCCGCGCGGTCGTGCACTCGGCATGGTGCAGTCGCTGCCGGAGCGCGATCAGATTTCACAAAGCTACGAGCAACTCATCTCGGTGCTGGCCATGTCGATGGGCGGTCGCGTCGCCGAGGAGCTCGTCTTCGGCAAGGATAAAGTGACGTCGGGCGCTTCCGGCGACATCCAGCAAGCCACGAAAGTCGCCCGCGCCATGGTCACGCGGCTCGGTTTCTCGGAAAAGCTCGGCACAGTGATGTACGGTGAAAACCAGGAAGAAGTGTTCTTGGGCTATTCCATGGGTCGCCAGCA
Source organism: Hyphomicrobiales bacterium (assembly GCA_043744855.1). Lineage (GTDB taxonomy): Bacteria > Pseudomonadota > Alphaproteobacteria > Rhizobiales > Beijerinckiaceae > Terripilifer. The sequence continues at coordinate 2,261 of JAYTTW010000213.1, read as the reverse complement.
GAACATTTCGGAAGCCACCGCAGAAACCATCGATTCGGAGGTTCGGCGTCTGGTGCAGGAGGGCTTCGACACCGCCAAGCGCATCCTGACGGCGAAGCGCCCGCAGCTTGATTTACTCGCCAACGCTCTGCTGGAATACGAGACGCTGAGCGGCGAGGAAATCATTGCGCTCGTCAATGAAGGCCGTCAGCCGGTGCGTGACCTCGACGACCCCCCGCAGCAACGCCCGACGGCGGCGGTGCCTGCCGCCGGACGCGGCCGGCCCAAGCCCGACACCGGCGGTCTGGAGCCGCAACCCCAAGTGTGATCCGGTAGTCACCACCAAGACAGTACCCCGGCCCCCCAACGCTGCGAAAGTTGCTGCAAGCCGGATTGTGGCGGATCGTCACGCTCACGCGTCCGTCTCCCGCCAAGGCGCAGGCTGGAGCGGCCGGCGGCTCCATGTTAAACAAATTCATATTTTGTGAAATGCGGTTGGATTATCGGGGCTATACTCGACTGGACGCAGGGAGCCGGGTCGAATAATCCGGACCCGACAAAGCATCGGGATCCATTCGCATGGCGGGTAAATATTTTGGCACGGACGGCATTCGCGGACGCGCCAACGGCTTGATTACGCCGGAGCTCGCCATGAAAGTCGGGCAGGCTGCGGGCTTGGCGTTCATGCGCGGCGATTATCGCCACCGGGTCGTGATCGGCAAGGACACGCGCCTTTCCGGCTACATGATCGAAAACGCTCTCGTCTCCGGGTTCACCTCCGTCGGCATGGACGTATTGCTGCTCGGCCCGATCCCGACGCCGGCAGTCGCCATGCTGACCCGCTCCATGCGCGCCGATCTCGGCGTGATGATTTCGGCTTCGCACAACACCTTTGAGGACAACGGGATCAAGCTTTTCGGCCCCGACGCCTACAAGCTGTCCGACGATCTGGAGCGCGAGATTGAGGCGATGCTCGATTCCGATCTGTCGCCGCGGCTTGCCAAATCGCGCGATCTCGGTCGCGCCAAGCGTGTCGAAAGCGTGCATGCGCGCTATATCGAATTCGCCAAGCGCACCCTGCCGCGCAACCTCTCGCTGGATGGTTTGCGCATCGTGCTCGATTGCGCCAATGGCGCGGCCTACAAGGCGGCGCCTGAAGCGTTATGGGAACTCGGCGCGGAAGTGTTCACCATCGGCGACGAGCCGAACGGTTACAACATCAACGATGAAGTCGGCTCCACAGCGCCCGGCAAGCTCATCCACAAAGTGCGCGAAATGCGCGCCGATATAGGTATCGCGCTCGATGGCGACGCGGATCGCGTGTTGATCGTCGATGAACGCGGGCAGTTGATTGATGGCGACCAGCTTATGGGCGTCATCGCGCAAAGCTGGAAAGAAGATGGCCGGCTCAGCAAGCCCGGCGTTGTGACGACGGTAATGTCCAATCTCGGTCTGGAACGCTTCCTCGCCAACATCGGCCTCGAGATGCCGCGGACCCAGGTCGGCGACCGCTACGTCTTGGAATACATGCGCGAACATGGCTTCAACGTCGGCGGCGAACAGTCTGGCCACGTCATCCTGTCGGATTATTCCACCACCGGCGATGGTCTCGTCTCCGCCTTGCAACTGCTCGCCGTGGTTCAGGCCAGAGGGCAACCCGTCAGTCAGGTGTGCCACGTTTTCGAACCGTTGCCGCAAATTCTCAAAAATGTGCATTTCTCCGGCAAGAGCCCACTCGCAGCGGCGCCGGTGAAGCAAGCCATCGCAGAGGGCGAGGCGCGCCTCGGCAAAGCCGGTCGTCTTGTCATCCGCCCGTCTGGCACCGAACCGGTCATTCGGGTCATGGCCGAAGGTGACAACCGCGAGTTGGTTGCATCCGTCGTCAACGACATCTGCGCTGCCGTGCAGGGCGGCGGCGGCGCATTGGCCGCCGAGTAGCCGCAGGCCAACGCTAGCGCAGCAGGATGGCGCGCTCCGAGGTGCGAAGTTAACCCTAATTTTTAAGGTTAAACACTCTTTAAGACATTTTCGTCACCTTGCCTTCGTTGTCACTCGCCTGGGCCCGTTCGCGCCCTGCATCACGAAGGGAAAACCCATGGGCAAGATCTCCGCCCTCCTGCTCGCCGGCGCGGCTGCGCTTGCGCCACAAATCGTTGCCGCCGCCGATATGCTGCCGCCGCCTCCCATGCCGGACGCGCCGCTGCTGCGTGGCTCAGTCGCGCCGGAATTTTCCGGCTGGTACATTCGCGGCGACGTCGGCGTCGGCGCCACTCGCGCCCGCA
>JAYTTW010000212.1:0-1520 GCA_043744855.1 Hyphomicrobiales bacterium | reverse complement strand
TTGAAGATCTGCGTGGGCGCCAGCGATCCGGCGTAGGAATCAAAGGCGTAGAGAAAGTGATTGTCCATGCCGATGAGATCGATATTGCCGTCGCCATCGACGTCCTCATAGGCGAACGCCTCCTCGCCGTCGCGGCCGGGAACCTTGAGTCGCGTCCATCGGCCGCCGTTCTGCATCGCGATGAAGGTCTCCGCGCAGCAATGGGTGCCGCCGGTGTAGCGGCTCAGGACGACCTGCGGCAGTGACGTGGTTTTATCCAGCGCAAGGATACGGATATGGGCGCCGAGGGTGACCGCGGCGCCCGCGCCCGCGCCAAGAACGAAAACCAGCTTGCCGTTAACGGCGCCCGTTGCAACCGGCGCTTCCAGTTTGCCGGCCTTGACGATTCCAAGCTGCACCTTCAGCGACCCTTGCGACAACGTCACCGGTTTGCGCCCCTCAAGCTCTGCATGCAGGGCGGCGCCGGTGAGAGCCTCTTGTGACTGCGCTTGTATCGAAAGGGCGAATACGCCCGAAAAAACCAGACGACCGGCCCAATTCAAGCTTTCCATCGCACCCATCCCCGAATCGGCAATATTTCCCCGAAATCCACCTTACCAATTTTCCGCGCCCTCATGTATGACAACCGCGTTGATCGGGTTGAGGGGAAGAGTTTGGCGGGGACGGATACAACGAGCAAGCCGGAGGGAGGAAAACCGGCGGGAAATCCGGGCGGCAATCTGGCTATCGGCCTGCTTTTGCCGATCGGCGCCGCGGTTCTTTACGAACTCGCCTTCCGCTTTGGCCTTGTGCAGGCGCGGCTGCTGCCGCCGCCTTCCCGGATTGGCGCGACGCTGTGGAGGCTGGCGGCCAGCGGTGAACTCTCGACGCATATTCTTGCAACCATGATGCGCGTTGCCTCGGGCTTCGGCTTTGGTTTGGCGGCGGGCATTCTGCTTGGCGCGCTTACCGGCTCGTCCGCAACCGCGCGCCGCGTGCTGGACCCCACCATCCAGGCCTTGCGCGCCATACCCTCGCTCGCCTGGGTGCCGTTGTTCATTCTCTGGCTCGGTATATTTGAAACATCGAAAATCGCGCTCATTGCGGTGGGGTGTTTCTTTCCGGTCTATCTCGGCGTTATGGGCGCCATCGCCAACGTGGATCGTAAAATTGTCGAAGTGGGTCGCGCCTTTCGCCTGACGCGCGCGGCATTGGCGCGACGCGTGCTGCTGCCCGCAATCCTGCCGGACACAATTGTCGCGTTGCGTTCGGCGATCGGACTTGGCTTTATGTTCGTCGTCGCCGCTGAACTCATGGGCGCCTCCGAGGGCCTCGGCTATCTGCTGCTTGACGGCCAGCAATTGGGCAAACCCGACCAGATTCTCGCGTCGATCCTGTGCTTTGCGGTATTGGGCAAACTTTGCGACTGGTTGATTGTCGTCGCGTCAAAGCCGTTTCTGACATGGCAGGATTCCTTTGCGCGGACATGAGACCATTGGCAGGCGGCAAGCGCGCTGCCGCTGATGCGGAATATCGCTGCA
>JAYTTW010000211.1:0-5818 GCA_043744855.1 Hyphomicrobiales bacterium | reverse complement strand
AAGCGCCACCTCAGCTTGCCGTGCCGGTCATTGAAGCCGGAAACATGGGGATATCGGCGACTTTTCATCAGTCGAACACCCTATCCAAAGGGTTGTGGACGGCGGACCGCTGAGGTCCTTCGAATTCCACCTTGATAGCGCCGTCCGCGGCGACGGTGAAGCCCGAAGGCTTACATCCCGCCGCCACAGCCGCGCGCAATGCCCGCTCCACGTCAGCCTTACCGAATCTGGCGCGGGCATTGCCCATTAGAACGCGCCGTTGAGACGGACAGCGACGGACGCACTGGGATTGGCAGCCGCCAGGACGGCAACGCCGATAAGTGTGTTGGCGGTGGCCGTCTTGGTGACGAGCTTCGCAGTGTCATCCCAATAGACCTTGTCGCCAATTGCAATGGCGACCGCGGACACCTTGGGCATGTTGAAAATGCCCCGCGTTACCACGTCGACATCTTCGCCTGACAGGGCGGTTTCAGCCGCGACGCCAAAGATCGCGCCGATTAGGACGCCAGCGCCGGAAAGGACGTTGGCGGGGGCGGGGAGCGTCAGATTGACGCCGTTCGAAACATGATTTTTCATGGCTCAGAGTCCTTTGCTAGTCTGAAATTTTACGGAGAGACGGAGACGCTGCCCGCCCGAAAGGGCTTCCAACTCGCGGATATAAGCCGCGAGCCGCCCAATATCGGCTCGGCTGTAAGTCACTTCCTCGCCATTCGCATCGCGAACGGAAGCGGTTGCCTTGCCAATCTGAAGCGCGTGATATGCTTCGCGCGCTTCCAGCAGCTGTTCGGGTAGCGTCGCCATCGGTTAAGCGCCCGCGTTGCGATAAGCGCCGCGCCAGTCGACAGCGCCGCAACCGAAATCGAGCGTTACGCGAAACTCCATGCCGAGCACGTCCCAACCTTCACGGCTGGCCATCTGCGGACCTTGGGCCGACGAAAGGTAAGCATATTCGAGAACGGCAAGCTGTGCCGGATCTGAAAACACATACCAGGCATTTCCCGATAGTCGCGGTTCGACCAATGCTTCGAGCTTACCTGCGAAGGGATTAACGTCGTTTGCCGTCGCCGGCGTAATGGTAGCAATCACCATATCGGCCGTCGTTTCGAGTGCCGGTCCAACGAGTAGGTACTTCGGAGTCACTGCGATCGGCGTTTTGCCGTCTAGGCCTTTTTGCGTGCGCATCGCAAGGCGAGCGGCGCTAAGTGTTCCGGTCGCCAAAGCGCCGCCCGAAGCCGCAAGATTGCCATGGTCGACATGGAAAAACCGCTTGCCGTCTTCGCCCATGAGTGGACCCGCGCCGATTGACTGAGTCAGCAGCGTGAAAAGCAAGTTTGCTTCCGTCTCAGCCGCGGCGCGACCCGCTGCTATTCCCCAGTCACGGAATGCGCCTAGATCATCGTTGACGATCGCTTTGCGCGACAGGGAATGAGTCGCGCCGTACGTATCAAGGGCATAGGACTCGGCCGCTTCGCCGCGGGTGATGCTCTTGATTTCGCCGGCTTCTGACACCTTCTGCAAGCTGCCCAGCTCGCCAAGCTTCAAGCGCGTGCCGGTGCGGAAATCACTCATAAGCGCTTGCCTAGCGAGCCGCTTCAGTGGCGACTGCGCAGCCAGATAGGCCGGCATGAGGGTGCGGTTGCCGACGCCAGTTAGTAAATTCGGGAAATCGCTGGTCGTGTGCATCGCGGCGCGAAGGATTTGCTCGCGGTCCATTCCCGTGACGCTGGCGCCGCTTAAGGCGAGGAAGGCGCGGGCATGGTCGACCAGGCCGTCATTGAAATACTGACGAGATGCATCGTCGGGAGCGCCGCCGTTGACGCGCGCAAACAGCGCATCGGCACGACGCTGCAGAATGACGGCCGGTTCGTCATTCGCCGGAGTCTGGACCCGAATGGCGGGGCCGGAACGGGCGGTAATCGCTTCGAAAGCAGCGGCGCGAACCGCCGTAATGTCGGCGTCGGCGTCGATTTGAGTGTCTGCCCAGTCAACGCCTAGTCCGGCACCGCGGGCGATAGCGCGGACCTGAGCGCGAACCTGAGCGCGATTCAGCATCGCGCTATCGTTGGTCTGGGTTTCTTCAAGCTCGGGGGGCATGACGGATTCTTCCTTTCGGATGATGGCCAAGGGATCGGCCGGGATGGCCACGATGGATATTTCGTGGATTTTGGGGCGTACGGTGACGACGCGGCGACCTTGCGCGACGCCTTCCGAACGATGCTCGGCCGAATATCCGATTGAGACGCCGCGAAGGACGCCCTCGCCAACCTTGGTGGCAATGTTGCGAACGTCATCGGCTGCAGAGAGTCGGATTGTCGCGACGATGCTATCAGCATCGCGGCGGGCGGAAAGGATCGTGCCGACCGCGTGCTCGCTGCCGCCTTGGCGATGCCCGTCAAGGACTGGCAAGCCGGCAAGAGACTCCAGGTTGACCGCGGACAGGTCGAGACGTTCGACAAACGCGCCGCGTGAATCGCGGCGAGCCACGTCGGCGCCCGTTGAAATGACAGCTTCGAACGTGCGGGCGTCAGCGTCGAAACTGCTTGGCTCGATTGTGAGGCTGCGATGCAGAATCAATGGATCGTCCTTTTCGGGTGAATTTCAATGAATCGATCGTCGGCAACGCGGACTCGGATGATTCCACAGTGGTGAAAGAGGCGATCCAGCACGTCGTCGACATGGGCGGCGCGAAGTTCGACTGCCTCAGTGGATTGAATGATGCCCATGCGGCTCATCTTGACGATGGCAGCCGCTTTGATGCGCGCGAGCATGGCGGGGGCAGGGGAGAGGGCGCTAACCATTGTTAGCCACCCCCGTCGCGGGGCCACCCTGAGACTTCGCCGCCGCAAACTGCAAACCAAACGCGGTTTCGCGTTGACGATCAGCCGCAATCTCAGCGTCAAGCGATTCCACGGTCCAACCGCGCTCGGCCACGGCTTTCTTTCGGCTGGTTAGGCCTGCGTTGATTTCCGCGATCGTCGCTTCAGTGTCTTTCAACGGATCAACCTGAGCCCAACGTGGGGCAAGCCATTCGACCGGCGTTTCGTCCCCCATGTCCTCCAGGAACATGACGCGACGCCAAATCGGATTCAGGAATTGTGGGACTAGAACGCCGTATTGCGCTTGCTCGACTCGCGCCCGGAAAGGCAACAGGCCGGCGCGCAAGCTACTGTAATTCGCATTCGTCAGGTCGCCGGAAAGCATATGCTCGGGAAGGCCTAGCCCCGCAGCAAGCATCTGCAGATTGAACCTCAGGAACGCTGCGACTTCATTGGTTTGCTGAGGCGCGTTAAATTTCACATCCCAACCGGACGGGAGAATCCGAAGCGTTCCAGGCTCTAGGCCGGATTCGAGTACGCTGTTGCCGCCATTCGCATCATAAGGCGCGGCACCGTCCGCATTTCCGTTTTGGTCGATTAGGAAGGCGCAATTTAGCGCCGCGACTTTCACGCCGACGGCTAAGGCGTCGACGATCGCATCGAACTCGCTCGCCGGCACGACGATCGGCGCAAGCCAGCTGATTCCACGAACCTGCCCAATGCCAATAGGGCGAAAAATGTGCAGAATCTCAGTTGCCGGGATGCGAACCGGGGCGCTGTATGCGGCCCATTGGTCGGTGGGCCGTGATGGAAGGCACCAATATGCGACGCGTTCGCCATCAGCGCTGAATTCGACGCCGTTTACGACGTAACCGCTGTCGCGAAGATCGGCAGTGCTGGACTCGTCGATCATTTCGGCGGGGAGAAGCTGGAGTCTCAATCCCGCGCTGTTGAAGCGAAAGCGCACGAAGGCTTCGCCGTCGACGACCATCGAACGGGCAACGGCTTCTTGAAGGCCGGAAAAGTCGGTTCGTCCGTCGGCGTCGCAATCCGCTGCCCACGTCAGAAAACGGCTAATCTGTTGGGAATCGCCAGTCGGCATGATTCCCGTTCCGACCAATGCCGCCGTCCAATTCGCAATTCCGTTGGCGATATGCGGATTGTTATTCGTCAGCGCCCTTGCGCGACTTCGCACCATCGGGGCGGCGGCGGCGACTTCAGGCTGGGTGCGACCGAACGAACCGAAGCCCGACGCGCGTCGACCGCCAGCGGCCGCGTCAAATCGCCGGACCGACGCCGGTGCGATGAGGCGAGCGACGCGGTTGCGAAGGCCTTTAAGCATCTTAGTCGGCCAGCGCCGGAAGATCGGCGAAGATCGCGTTGAGGTCGATTTCACCCCTGAAAACGGTCGTTAGCGAAAGTCCTTCAAGAGGCGATTGAGCAACTGATTCAGTATCATCCTTGCGATGGAATGTGGCAGTGTAGCCGCGCACTCCGTGAAGGTAAGGCGTCTGATGAGCGAAACTCAGTAGCCAAGGATCTCCAGCCGCAACGCCGCTGATCGAATCCCTGAGTCCACCATGCGAAATTCCGTTCGTGGCCGGGAAATTTCCGATAGGGAAAGCGCTCATGGCGTCCACTGCAGCGCGAAAAATTCCAGTGTCGGAATCAAAACCAGCGGCAACTAGGGCCGAAAGGACGCGAGCCCGGTAAAGCGATGCTATGTTGAATTCGGCCGTGCCCCGAGCATCCTTCACGTTGTCCGAGGGCAGGAAGCCTTTCTTGTGAAAGATCCGAATCTGACGGTGCAGCAGGGCAACTTCGTCTTGCGTGGCGGATCCGCCAGCCAGAATATTGGCCATTTGTGTAACGGTGAAAGTGCTGCTCACAATCGGGCCTTTCTGCAGGGAACGATCGTCAAATAACCTGTCTGACTCGACGAGTCAATATGTTTGACGCGACGCGTCAGACTCGCTATATACGCCCGGTCGCGGGTTATCCTTGGCCAGCGACGTGACAGGCAACCGGGTCGTCGCCTGTCGAGCGGAGAGGGGTGGCGCTTGGCGCTTTTTGCCATTGACGTTAAGCGCCACCCCTCAAATTTATTTGACCGCTAGAAATCTACAAACCCCAACAACTTAAGCGTAACTTTCAACTATATAGTGAATAGTCACGCCAATAGTAGCTTGCATTAGAAGGTTATTTTTGTTTTCATGTGACTTCTCACAATGCAAAGGGAGTTCAAGAGATGTTTGATAAAATGGGAAGTGACCTTAGTTTTTCAGACAAGACGAGTCTGTGGTCTATTTTGGAGTCAGGCGATTATGCAAAAGACTGTCAATCAGGTCGCGAGGCCGCGCGTGAACTTATGAATTATGTAGCATTCCAGGGTATGCCCAATCTGATGCCATCCGTCGCGAGTGCGATCGCTAAAAATGGTCGATGGGGTGGCCTCGAAATCGGATTTTTTCAGGAAATCGGCGAGACATTTACGCCCGGTGCGGGGCTCAACGATTAAGCCACGCACTTCGAATGACTGTCGGGCGCTTGGCAATTCCCGCCGCGCTCGACAGTTCTGTATCGCGACGATCGAGATTGATTGACGTAAGGATTCCTCGCGCTGCCCAAGCATAAACCGTCGCATCTAAACACTCAGCCCTGCGGCCCGGAATTCTCTCCCACTGGCGCGTAGGCGCTCCTCGCTTATATCTGACAACGAGCCGCTCGCTGGCCAATTCCTCAAAATATCGTGCTTCGAGATCCGCGCTGAATCGTATTGACCGCCCATGAGACAGGCGCGTCGTGATTTGCGACTTTGCGCCATCAACGCCGACAATAAACAGCTTGCTGCCCTTAGTCTGCGAAACCTGAATAAGAGGGCGATTTCCCGATGCGCCTTTGATCGCCACGATTCTGCGACCGAAACGGGGCCTGCAGAACGCAATCACTCGATCCATCATTTCCCCGTCGCCGGCGTCGACCGCAGCTGCGTCGACGCGAAG
>JAYTTW010000210.1:0-22482 GCA_043744855.1 Hyphomicrobiales bacterium | reverse complement strand
AGGATTCAATCCGCCTGCGCCGCAAGACCGCAGGATGGGACGACGACTATCTCGCCAGCCTCATCGCAGCGTGATCGCCTTCACCCGATTCCCCTGGGCGCAACCACTCGGCAGCGAGTTGGCGGGTGATCGAACGACCTAGCGACAACGCATGTCGGTCAAGGCCCTCGACCGTGACGCGCGCCGCCTCGAGGGAGCGTTCCATATGCGTCACGAGGAACTCGATCAGCGCGGTATCGACGATGAGCTGGCGATCCACGAAGTGCTTGACGAGGACGGCGCGCATCAACGCGTCGTCGGGCGGCGCAATTTGTACAGCCGGCGCCAGCCGCAAACGCGACAGTAAATCAGCCGTCGAAACGCCCCATTGATCGGGGTGTTTGCGGGCCGTGAGCAACAGCGAGGCGCCGGAGGCGCGCAACAGGTTGATCAGGTGAAACAGCGCCGTGTCGAGCCCGGCCATGCGGTCAGCATCCTCGACCAGCACAGCCGGCGCGCTCGCCATTGCAGGCAAATCCGCGCCGGGCAAAACACCGGATGTCAGTACGCGAGCCCCTGCACGCGCCGCCCAGATGCTCGCCAGATGCGACTTGCCGGAACCGGGCGGTCCGACCAGCACGAGCACCGTGTCGGGCCAGCGAGGCCACGCCTCCACGGTTGTCCACGCCGTTTGGTTGGCGGGGGAAACCAGAAAATCCTCGCGACCGAACGCCGTTTCCACGGGCAGGTCGAGCAGCAACTGGCGCAGCTTTCCCGACACCTCAGGAAACCTCGCTCGATTCGACCCGACCGTGAAACAACGGGCTGGCGATGTACTGATGCAGGGCAAAGCGGCACAGCACGCCAACGGCGGCGGCAACCGGAACGGCGACAATGAGGCCAGTAAAGCCGAACAGGCTGCCGAAGGCGAACAGGGCGAACATCAACCATACCGGGTGCAGTCCGACGGAGGCGCCAACGAGGCGCGGCGTGAGGATGTTGCCCTCCAGAAACTGCCCGACGCCAACCACCGCCATCGCCATGAAAAAAAGTGATGGGCTCGGCCATCCCTGAACGATGGCGACGATTGCCGCCAGCACCAGGGCTGTCAGCGAGCCGACATAGGGAATGAAGCTCAAAAGCCCCGCAGTAATGCCGATAAGAAAGCCGTAGTTCAGCCCGACCAGTGACAGGCCAAGGCCGTACCACAAGCCGAGAAACAGGCAGACGAGGGATTGGCCGCGCAAGAAACCGGCGATGGCGCGATCCATTTCGCGGGCCAACTGGCGCACAACCGGGCGCTGCCGGAGCGGAATCCAACTGTCGATCTGGCTCACCATCTGGCTCCAGTCGAGCAGGATATAGAAGGCGACGACGGGGGTCACGACCAGCAGGGACAACACGCCGGCCAAGGCGCTGCCGCCCGACCAAAGCGATTTCGCGAAGGCTGGCAGCCACAGTCCGCCCTCTTTGGCGAAATCGCCGATCGATGACTGCACTTGCGCCGGCGAATTTGGGCCACTGATGCCAAAGCGCTCGAGAATGTCGAAGCCGAAGCGGTTGCTCAGGGAGGCGCCGAGATCACTCGCCAGGGCTTGCAGACGCGTCAGCAAATCCGGCAGGGCCTGTGTAAACGCCGCGAACTGGCGCAGCAATATCGGGGCCGCGAAGCCGGCTATTCCAACGACAATGACGCCGAAGCCGATCAGTATCACGAGCGCCGCGCCGAGACGGTTCAACCCGGCGCGCTGCAATTTTCCGGCAAGCGGATCGAGCAGATAGCCAAGCGTCAGCCCGACAATGAAAGGCAGCAGGATTCCACTGAACAAATACAGGAACAAAATCAAGGTGGCCAATGCCGCCAGCCAAAACAGCAACTGCTGTCGCATGCTCATCGAACGCCCTCAGTTGTTCATATGCCGCAGCCACTGGCCCAGATAGGCCACCATGGACGCGACCGTCAATGCTGCGGTGAAAGTGACGAGGGCGGTTAACGGAAGGTTGGCCGCGAAGCCGAAAGCCTCGGTCGCGAGCACCGTCATCGCCAGCACAATCTGCATAAAGGTGTTCAACTTGGAGACGAGCAGAGGGCGGATGGCGACGGGCTTGTCCATCAGCCAGGAAACCAGCACGGCGCCGACGATCATAAGATCGCGTGACACCACCACAATCGCCAGCCACACCGGCAATTCCTCGGCCAGCGCCAAAGCCACGTAGATCGATACCAGCAGCGCTTTGTCAGCGATTGGATCGAGGTGGGCGCCAAGCTCCGACGACAAACCGTAGCGCTTGGCGATGAACCCGTCGGCGGCGTCGGATACGCCAGCCACAAGGAAGAAAGCAAAGGCGGCCAACCATTCGTGCGCGGAAATCATCGCGATCACAACCGGCACCAGAAACAGGCGCCCGACAGTGATCCAGTTTGGCAAACTTTTGGGCAGGAACAGCGACGGCATTCGGCGCAACGCTAGCACAATCGTGCAGCAACGGCGAAACGGCTTGCCCAGGTAATTCAGTACGGCTGTATTCCAGGCGCGGCTGTATTTCAGGCGCGGTCTATTCCAAGTGAGTCTTGCATCGGCCCGGCGGGCGCGATACGTCGGCGACAGACGGGGTATCTGCATGAGCGCCACGGACGACCGAAGCGGACTGACCTACGCACAGGCGGGCGTCGATATCGACGCGGGCAACGAAATGGTCGAGCGCATCAAGCCGCTGGTGCGCGCCACCCGGCGGCCCGGCGCCGACGCGGAAATAGGCGGCTTCGGCGGCCTGTTTGATTTGCGCGCGGCGGGGTTTTCAGACCCCATCCTCGTCGCCGCCAACGACGGCGTCGGCACCAAGGTCAAAATCGCCATCGACAGCGGCATTCACGACACGATTGGCGTCGATCTCGTCGCCATGTGCGTCAACGACATAGTCGTGCAGGGCGCCGAGCCGCTGTTCTTTCTGGATTATTACGCCACCGGCAAGCTGGATCCAGCCACGGGAGCGGCGATCGTCGCGGGCATTGCACGGGCGTGCAAGGAGTCCGGCTGCGCCCTCATTGGCGGCGAAACGGCGGAAATGCCGGGCCTGTATCGCGGCGGCGACTACGATCTCGCGGGCTTTGCAGTCGGCGCGGCCGAGCGCGGCCATTTATTGCCGCGCGCCGGCATTGGCGCCGGCGACGTCTTGTTCGGGCTGGCCGCCTCGGGGGTGCACTCCAACGGCTTCTCGCTGGTGCGGCGCATCGTCGAGCGAAGCGGGCTGGCGTGGCATGACCCGGCGCCGTTTCAAGCCGGCATGACCTTTCAATCGGACATGACACTGGCGCAGGCGTTGCTGACGCCAACCCGGCTGTACGTCAAACCACTGCTCGCCGCGCTCAAGGCTACCGATGGCATTGTCGCGCTGGCGCACATCACTGGTGGCGGCTTTCCCGACAACATTCCGCGCGTGCTGCCAAACGGGGTCGGCGTCCGCCTCGACCTCGACGCGATCCCGGTCTTGCCGGTGTTCAAGTGGTTGGCCGAACAGGGCGGCGTGGCGCAGACCGAGATGTTGCGCACGTTTAACTGCGGCATCGGCATGATCGTGGTGGCGCGCGCGGCGCAGGCGGCGCAAGTCGAGCGCGCCCTGCGCGACGCCGGGGAAGCGCCGGTGCGGCTGGGCGAAGTCCGCGACAGCTTGGGCGACGGTTTGGGCGAAGAGCGCGTGCAATACTGCGGGAAGCTCGCACTGTGACGGCGCGGCGCAAGACGGCGATCCTGATTTCGGGCCGCGGCTCCAACATGGCGAGCCTGATCGCTGCTGCCCGCGCCGCCGATTTCCCCGCTGAGATTACGTTGGTGCTTTCCAACCGGCCGCAGGCGGCGGGACTTGCAACGGCGCGGGCGGCGGACATCGAAGCGCTGGCCTGCGACCACAAGCGTTTCGCCACGCGCGAGGAATTTGAGCGCGCGATGCTACGCGAACTCGAGACACGCGACATCGGGCTGTTGTGCCTTGCCGGCTTCCTGCGCTTGCTGACACCGGGGTTCGTGCGCCAGTGGGAAGGCCGGATACTGAATATTCATCCGGCGCTGCTGCCCGCCTACAAGGGCCTCGACACGCACGCGCGCGCGTTGGCTGACGGCGTCAAAATTCACGGATGCACAGCGCATTTCGTCGTGCCCGAAATGGACGCCGGGCCGATCATCGCACAGGCCGCTGTGCCGGTGCTCGACGCCGACACCGCCGATACGCTGGCGGCGCGGGTGCTGGCGCAGGAACACGTCATCTATCCCATGGCGCTGCGGTTGGTAGCCTCTGGCGTCGCGCGCATCGAGGCCGGGCGGGTGCGCGGCGGTGGCGTGGCCGATGCCGATGCAAAGCTGATCGTCAGCTAAGCGAGTGCGGAGAACGTCGTGTGCGCATACGCACCGACTTTCGAGGCTCGCTATGGCATAATTTGTGCTGGTTCAACGTCGCCTCCAGGGAGCCCAGCCATGACGAAGTTTTTCGCTAGCGCCGCCGTTTCCACACGCCACGCCACCTTCAGCGATTTTTTCGCGATGCTGTCATTTCGCCGCTGGCGGAACTGGATCGACGCGACGCAAACCAATCGCAATCTTGAATTGGTTGGCGGCGAATTTCGCGGCTTTTGAACCGCCTCCATCAGGCCTTGCGCACCCACACGTGATTATCGTGAAAGGCGGCGCCGCCGTAGGGCGCGGGTGAAAACGCCGAAGTCAGCGTGTTGATGCCGGCGCTGTCGGCGAAGGCTGCATTGGGCCAGATACCTTCACTGACCAGCACACCGCGCTGCACGCCATCAAAGTATTTCGCGTGCAGCCGCACTTGCCCCCGCTCGTTGCCGAGAACGACGGCATCGCCATCGCCGACGCCAAGTTGAATGGCGTCGTCGGGATGCATCAGCACGGTCGGGCGCCCTTCGCGCTGACGCGAGGTGGCGGTCTCGTTGAACGTGGAATTAAGGAACGAACGCGATGGACTCGTCGCCAGCTTGAAGGGGTGCGCCGCGTCGGCGCTTTCATTGACATCCCAATGATCGGGCAGCACCGGCATGTCGCGCCAGCCTGGCGATAATTGTCCTGAAAACGGCGTGTCTTCCCAGTTGGCGCGAAAGCGGAATTTTTTATCAGGCCAGGCGAAGCCGTTGAGGTAGTGCGCAGTGGCGAAGTCGGGCTGCACATCCTTCCAGTTGTCGCGCTGCAGCGCCTCGAGACCCTCCCAACCGCTGGCGCGCAGGGTGACGTCGATCAGTTCGCGCGGGGTCATATGAAAACCTGCGTGCTCGGCGCCGACGCGTCGGGCGATTTCGCCGATGACAAAATGATTGGTGCGGCATTCGCCCGGCGCCTCGATCAGCTTGAGGCCAAGGCCGATATATTGGTGGCCGCCGCCGGTATAGACGTCGTCATGTTCGAGGAACATGGTTGCCGGCAACACGATATCGGCCATGGCAGCCGTTTCCGTCAGGAACTGCTCATGCACGACCGTAAACAGATCCTGGCGCGCAAAGCCCGCCTTGACGCGGTTCTGGTCGGGCGCGACGGAGACGGGATTGGTGTTCTGAATCAACATCGCCTTGACGGGCGGGCCGCCCTGCAACGCATCGGCATCGCCACACAGGACCGCGCCGACGCGCGATTGGTCGAGCGCGCGGGTGGCGAGGTCCGCGACATCGGCGGCGTTGATCATCGGCTGGCGCCAGTTGTAGATGGCGGCGTTGTTGTGGAACGCGCCGCCGCCTTCGTATTTCCACGCGCCGGTCACTGCCGCGATGCAGGTCGCCGCGTGCATGTTGGCGCAACCATTGCGTTGACGCGAAAAGCCGTAACCGAGGCGGAAGAAAGTCCGCTTGCGTTCGCCGACGAGGCGCGCAAACGCTTCAATTTCTTCGACACTCAAGCCGGTGATCGCCGCCGCCCATTGCGGCGTGCGCGATTGCAAATGCGCTTCCAGTTGTGCCGGCGCATCGGTGAATTGCGTCAGATATTCGCGGTCGGCGAGGCCGTCGCGAAACAGCACGTGCATGACGGCGCAGGCGAGCGCGCCGTCGCTTCCCGGCCGCAGGCAGAGCGCCATGTCCGCCTGCTTCATGGTGTCATTGCGGTAGATATCGATGACAACCAGTTTGGCGCCGCGCTCTTTTCTGGCGCGCAAGGCGTGCGTCATGACGTTGACCTGCGTCGCGACGGCGTTGGTTCCCCACAGCACCACGCAGTCGGCCTTCGCCATCTCGCGCGGATCGGGGCCAGCCAGCCGTCCCGTGCCGGCGATAAAGCCGGGCCAGGCGAGGTTGATGCAAATGGTGCCGTTATGACGGGAATATTTTTTGACGTGGGCCAGCCGGTTGATGCCGTCGCGCATCACCTTGCCCATGGTGCCAGAGTAATAATGCAGCCAGATGCTCTGTGCGCCGAACTCGCGTTCTACGGCGTTGAAGCGTTCGCCGATCTCGGCGAGGGCCTCCTCCCAGCCGATGCGTACGAAATCCCCAGCGCCCTTCGCGCCACGGCGTTTGAGGGGATGCAGCAATCGCCCGGCGTGATGAATGCGCTCGGCGTAGCGCGCCACCTTGGCGCAGATAACGCCGGCCGTGTAGGTCTGTGTCGCATCGCCGCGCAAGCGACCGATGCGGGCGCCGTCAATCACCTCAACATCGAGCGCGCACGCGGACGGGCAATCGTGCGGACAGACGGAGGCGCGATGTTCAACGTGGCCGTCGTGGGTCATGGCGGCAGAATGACGGGATTTACGCAGCCTGGCAATTTGGCCGCTATCGAGTGCGCCGTCGTCGAATACGGGACGCGCCTGAACCGCCTACCCAAGCTGACCCCGCGTCGCTACGATAGGAGATGCGCGGGCGGGCGCGCCATACGCCGGCCCGAAGCGGGGAGCCACAATGAGCGAGCCTGACACCGGCGAATTGTCGCGAGCCATTGCGGACACGGCGCATGCCTATGACGAAGTCCCCTACACCTCCATCCCCTTCCAGCGGCTGCAACCCGCGCGGCTGGCGGCCATCGCCCGGCTGATGGGACTCCCGGCGCCCGAGGCTGCCACCGCGCGTGTACTCGAAATCGGCTGCGCGACAGGCGGCCATCTCGTGCCGCTCGCGGCGCAATCGCCGCACGCGCGCTTTGTCGGCATCGACATATCCGAGGCGCAGATCGCCGACGGCGTCGCCCGCGGCGCGCGGCTTGGATTGAAAAACCTCGACATGCACGCTGTCAGCCTCGACGCCATTGACGCCACGTGGGGTGAGTTCGATTACATCCTCGCGCATGGCGTCTATAGCTGGGTTCCCGACGCGATCCGCGCGGCGATCCTGCGGGTGTGCGCTGAACGCCTGGCTCCCGAAGGCATTGCGCTTGTCAGCTTCAACGTGTTTCCGGGATGGCGCATTTTTCAAGCGGTTCGCGACAGCATGCATCTGCACGCCGGCGGCATCCGCGACCAACCAACGCGCATGCGGATGGCGAGGGAATTGTTCGCGCTGATGCACAAGCATGCTTCGCCAAAAAGTTCGTACGGTTCGATCTGGCGAAACGAGGCCGCACGCATGATGGAATCCCCCGACTACTATCTGACGCACGAAGTGTTCGAGAATGACAATCAGCCCAGCACGTATGCCGACTTCTGCGCTGCTGCGGCCCGCAACGGTTTGGGCTATCTGGCGGAATCCCGTTTGCGCACCAATTTTCCAGAATTCAGCGACACCGAACATGCACCGTTGATCCTGCATTTCGCCGCGCAAGGCGTCGCGCCCATGGAGCAATACCTCGACATCGTCACCGGTCGCACGTTTCGCGAAGCCTTGCTCGTGCATGCGCCACGGCTGGCGCAAGCTGACCGGCGCCTCGATGCCGCGCGTTTCGCGTCTTTGCAGGTGATATCACCGCTCGATTTGCGCATCCGCACGCCATCAGATGGATCCCCTGCAGTCATCGAGACGGATGCAGAGGAGGCGAGCATCGACGACGCCGGGGTTGCGGCTGCGCTGCGCCGCATCGTCGAAGCGGCGCCGCAATCCATTGGCATGCAGGAGATCGCGCCACCCGACATGGAGGCCGGCGCGCGCGACCGATTGATGCAGGCTGTGAAAGCGCTTTTCCTTCAGGGCATGATCGAGTTTTCGACCGAGCCCGTTCGCTGCGCCGTGAAAGCCGGAGCGATGCCGCTTGCCTACGCTCTGCTCGCCAGCGACGCCGCTGCGGGAATGCCGGGCTCGGCGACGCTTCGGCATGCACCGATAACCATTGACCCGCAAATGCGCTTTGTTCTGGCGCATCTCGACGGCGCCACGCCAGTCGCCCATATCAGCGAAGCCTTCGCCAAACTGGTTATCAGCGGCGAGGTCAGTCTGACCAACGCCGAGGGTCGGGTGAGCGACCCCGAGCTTATTCGCGCCCGATGCGCCGCCAACGTCGAGCGCGAAATTGAAAAGCTCGCAAGCGTCGGCGGGCTAGCCGCAGGGACTTGATCAACCGACGATTTCGTTACCTGAAAACCATTGGGCGATTTCCATCGCCGCCGTCTCTGGCGCATCCGAACCGTGCACGGAATTCTCGCCCATGCTCAGCGCGAACAGCTTGCGGATGGTGCCGGCGTCCGCCTTCTCTGGATTGGTCGCACCCATAACGCCGCGATAGCGGGCGATGGCGTCGTCGCCTTCGAGCACCTGCACGACCACAGGCGACGCAGACATCTGGCCAACGAGTTCGCCAAAGAAGGGGCGTTCCTTGTGCACGGCGTAAAAAGTCTCCGCTTGCGCTTTGCTCATGTGCACGCGCTTCTGCGCGATGATGCGCAACCCGGCTTCCTCGATCTTTGCATTGATGGCGCCGGTGAGATTGCGACGGGCGGCGTCGGGCTTGATGATGGAAAAGGTGCGCTGGGTCGCCATGGTGCGATGTCTTTCCGGGTTGGGATTTGCTGATTTTGGATTTGTGCAAAGGTGGTGGCTTATATCGAGCCGCTTTGCCCGAAACAAGCCGCGCAACGGCGCGTGTTCGTCGCAAGCAAAACGGCGCCCCGGAATTCCGGAGCGCCGCGTGTTGAGAAAGGTGCTGTCGTCTGGCGCTTACGCGAGATCGTAGCGGTCGAGGTTCATCACGCGTGTCCACGTCTTGACGAAGTCCTTGACGAACTTTTCTTTGGCGTCGCTGCTCGCATAGACTTCGGCCAATGCACGCAATTGCGAGTTGGCGCCGAACACAAGATCGACACGCGTCGCCGTCCACTTGACCGCGTTGGTTTTGTGGTCGACGCCTTCGTAGATCGCTTCGCCTTCTTTCGCAGGCTTCCACTTGACGCCCATGTCCAGCAGATTGACGAAGAAGTCGTTGCTCAGCGTGCCCGGCTTCTGCGTGAAAACGCCGTGCTTGCTGTTGTCAGCGTTGACGCCGAGGGAACGCAGACCGCCGACGAGGACGGTCAATTCCGGCGCCGTCAACGTCATCAGCTGCGCCTTGTCAATCATCGACCATTCAGCGCCGGCGGCGAGGCCGGGCGCCGCGTAGTTGCGAAAGGCATCGCATTTGGGTTCCAGAACGGCAAACGAGTGCGCGTCGGTCTGATCGCCTGAAGCGTCAGTGCGGCCGGCGGTAAACGGCACGGTCACATTGTGGCCGCCGTCCTTTGCGGCTTTCTCGACGGCTGCGGAGCCAGCCAGCACGATGAGGTCGGCGAGCGAGATTTTCTTGGCGCCCGCATTGAACTCTTTCTGAATCGCTTCCAGTTTCGTCAGGACTTTCGACAGCTGTTGCGGCTTGTTGACCGCCCAGTCCTTCTGCGGCGAAAGGCGAATGCGCGCGCCGTTGGCGCCGCCGCGCTTGTCGGAACCGCGGAACGTCGCGGCCGAAGCCCACGCCGTCTCGACAAGTTCAGCGACACTAAGGCCGGACGCCAGCAGCTTGGCTTTCAAGGCTGTGACATCGGCTTCACCGACGAGGGGATGCTCGACCTTCGGCACCGGATCCTGCCAGATCAGCGTCTCGGCGGGCACAAGCGGACCGAGATAACGCGCCTGCGGGCCCATGTCGCGATGGGTCAGCTTGTACCACGCGCGCGCGAAAGCATCGGCGAACTCGGCGGGGTTCTGGTGGAAGCGCTTGGAGATGCGCGCATAGTTCGGGTCCATTTTCAGCGCCATGTCAGCCGTCGACATTATCGGCGCATGGCGCAGCGCGGGGTCATGCGCATCGGGCACTGTGGTTTTCGCCGCCGGGTCTTTCGGCGTCCACTGGAAAGCCCCGGCTGGGCTCTTGGTCAGCTCCCAGTCGTGGTTGAAGAGATTGTCGAAGTAGCCATTGTCCCATTGGGTCGGGTTATTGGCCCACGCGCCCTCAAGCCCGCTGCTGATGGTGTGAACGCCGCTGCCGCTGCCGAAACTGCTCAGCCAGCCAAAGCCCTGCGTCTCGACATCGGCGCCCTCCGGCTTCGCACCGACGTATTTGGCCGGGTCGGCGGCGCCATGGCATTTGCCGAACGTATGGCCGCCGGCGACGAGTGCGACGGTTTCTTCATCGTCCATCGCCATGCGGGCGAACGTTTCGCGAATGTCGCGCGCCGAGGCGATGGGATCGGGTTTGCCGTTGGGACCTTCTGGATTGACGTAGATGAGGCCCATTTGCACGGCAGCGAGGGGGTTGGCGAGTTCACGATCCCCGCTGTAGCGCTGGTCGGCGAGCCAGTCGCCTTCCGGACCCCAGTAAACGTCGTTTTCCGGTTCCCAGACATCGGGACGACCGCCGGCAAAGCCAAAGGTTTTCAGGCCCATCGAATCGAGCGCGACGGTACCAGCTAGCACCATCAGGTCGGCCCAGGACAGCTTGGCGCCGTATTTCTGCTTGACCGGCCACAACAGACGCCTGGCCTTGTCGAGGTTGACGTTGTCCGGCCAGCTGTTCAGCGGCGCGAAACGTTGCGTGCCGGAGCCCGCGCCACCGCGACCATCGCCAATCCTGTAGGTGCCAGCGCTATGCCAGGCCATGCGGATAAAAAACGGTCCATAGTGACCGAAGTCGGCGGGCCACCACGGCTGCGAATCGGTCATCAGCGCGTGGAGGTCTTTGACCACGGCATGCAGATCGAGGGTTTTGAACGCTTTCGCGTACTCGAACCCTTTGTCCATGGGGTCGGCTCGCTCGGAATGCTGGTAGAGGCTGCTGATGTTGAGCTGCGTCGGCCACCAGGCGCTGTTCACCTTGGCGAGAACGGTGGTGTGCCCGGTGTGCCCACCCATTACGGGGCATTTGCTCGCGTCCGACATTAACAGCTCCATGCGCCCAAGAAATAAAATGATCCGCCAAACCGCTCCCACGCCGTCTTTTGGGCGACCACGACGGTGGGAATGCCGGATGCGGCCAACCCTCGCGCGGCGGACATCTGGTCGCCAGCGCGAATGAAGGACGGATCGCGGGAAACTATGCCGCGCCACATAGGGTTGGCAACCCCGTTCCAGCATTTTAGCGAAGCCAAATTGTCGCGACGCGCCGCGCCGGAAAATCCCGTCGGGAGAGCTGAAACGAAGGACATCGAAAGCTGCTTGACGGTACTGTGACAACCCGTTAAGTAGCCGATCATCCAAGCGAGATTGTGAGCCTCGTCCTCCACAGGGGGCGTGGGTCTTTTGTTCCGTGTGGAGATCACTCCCGCATGGGCCGGCCTCCACCGGACGCGGGTTCCGCCGCAACTCTGCGGCATTTCAGTCGCCCCGGCGGCAGGTATGGAGACGGCGCGTGGCCCGTATTGCAGGCGTTAACATCCCGACGAGCAAGCGCGTCATCATCGCGCTTCAGTATATTCACGGCATCGGCTCCAAGAAAGCCGCTGAAATCTGTGAGAAGGTCAACATTCCCGCCGAGCGTCGCGTGTCGCAACTGACCGACGCGGAAGTTTTGCAAATTCGCGAAACCATCGACCGCGACTATATGGTTGAGGGCGACCTGCGCCGCGACGTATCGATGAATATCAAACGTTTGATGGACCTGGGTTGCTATCGCGGTCTGCGCCATCGCCGCCAGTTGCCGGTTCGCGGCCAGCGCACCCACACCAACGCCCGCACCCGCAAGGGCAAGGCGAAGCCGATCGCCGGCAAAAAGAAGTAACCCCTCCCTGCCGGTTCGCCGGCCTCTAACGAGCCCGAGCGCCTGGTATTACGGGCGCGCCTGAAGGACTGTAAAAATGGCCAAGGAAGTCACCCGCGTCCGCCGCAAGGAACGCAAGAATATCGCCTCCGGCGTCGCCCACGTCGCCTCGACTTTCAACAATACAATGATCACCATCACCGACGCCCAGGGCAACACCATCGCCTGGTCATCGGCGGGGACGATGGGCTTCAAGGGTTCGCGCAAATCGACGCCGTTCGCGGCGCAGATGGCGGCCGAGGACGCGGCGAAGAAAGCCGCCGAGCACGGCGTACGCACGGTTGAGGTTGAAGTTACAGGTCCGGGATCGGGCCGCGAATCGGCGCTTCGCGCCCTGCAGGCGGCGGGCTTTACCGTTACCTCGATCCGCGACGTGACGCCGATCCCGCACAACGGCTGCCGACCGCGCAAGCGTCGCCGCGTCTGATTTTCGAAATCGTGGCTGTCGCCGACGGGCGGCGGATGCGTTCTTTCCACCAACCGAAATGCGTGGCCAGGGTCGACGGACCGATATGCCCGCACACTCGGAGAGGCACACCGTGATACAGAAGAACTGGCAAGAACTCATTCGCCCCAACAAACTTGAACTTACCGCTGGCGACGATCCCAAGCGGATGGCGACGGTTGTCGCCGAGCCGCTGGAACGTGGCTTTGGCATGACGCTCGGCAATTCCATCCGCCGCGTGCTGTTGTCGTCGTTGCAAGGCGCCGCCGTAACGTCGGTGCAAATCGACGGCGTGCTGCATGAGTTCTCCTCGATCCCCGGCGTGCGTGAAGACGTCACCGAGATGGTGCTGAACATCAAGGATATCGCCATCAAGATGCAGGGCGAAGGCCCGAAGCGCATGGTGCTGAAAAAGCAGGGTCCGGGCGCGGTGCTCGCCGGCGACATCGCGACGGTCGGCGACGTCCAGGTTTTGAACCCCAACATGGTCATCTGCAATCTCGATGAAGGCGCTGAAATCCGCATGGAATTCACCGTCAACACGGGCAAGGGATATGTGCCTGCCGACCGCAACCGCAGCGAGGATTCACCGATCGGGCTGATCCCCGTCGATGCGATGTATTCGCCGGTGCGCAAGGTCAGCTACCGCGTCGAGAACACCCGCGAAGGCCAGATTCTTGATTACGACAAGCTGACCATGACCATTGAAACCGATGGCTCGATCACGCCGGAGGATGCACTCGCCTACAGCGCCCGCATCCTGCAGGATCAGCTCAACGTGTTCGTCAATTTCGAGGAGCCCAAGCGCGAGGAAAGCGCCCCCTCTATCCCTGAGCTTGCGTTTAACCCGGCGCTGCTCAAAAAGGTCGACGAACTCGAGCTTTCGGTGCGTTCGGCCAACTGCCTCAAGAACGACCATATCACCTACATCGGCGACCTCATCCAGAAATCCGAAGGCGAGATGCTGCGGACACCGAACTTCGGCCGCAAGTCGCTCAACGAAATCAAGGAAGTGCTGGCGCAGATGGGCCTGCATCTCGGCATGGAAGTGACGGGCTGGCCGCCGGAAAATATCGAAGAGCTGGCGAAGCGCTTCGAGGAGCATTATTAGTACCCGGAATTAAAGTTTCCGGGTACGTCGTTATTGTTGAAGTATCCACTTATCATCTCCAGAAAGCGCGTCACTGCGTGACTCACTTTCTTCCGATGGTGGATACTAGACGCGAAGCGTGAACAGCGAAGGGTGAACAACAGACATCACTCGCTATTCGCCTGAACGACGGTCGTACCGTGGCACGGCGGCCGCATAAAAATGGAGAGCCAAGATGTATCACGGACGCGCCAAGCGCCGTTTCAACCGCACAGCCGAACACCGTAAGGCGATGTTCGCCAACATGTGCCAGGCGCTTATCAAACACGAACAGATTGTCACCACCCTGCCGAAGGCGAAGGATTTGCGTCCCGTCGTCGAAAAGCTGGTGACCCTTGGTAAACGCGGCGATCTGCACGCGCGTCGTCAGGCGATCGCGCAAATGAAGGACGTTGTGCTCGTCAAAAAACTCTTCGACGTGTTGGGCCCGCGTTACAAGACGCGTCACGGCGGTTACACGCGCGTGCTCAAAGCAGGCTTCCGCTTCGGCGATAACGCACCGATGGCGGTGATCGAATTTGTGGATCGCGACGTTGAAGCGCGCGGCAAGGATTCTGGACCCGTCGAAGTCGGGGACCAGGCGGCGGCGTAAACGGCGCCCGGTTTCCAGCGCATGGCCAAGGCGTGTGAGAGGATCACGCCTGTTTCTTTCATCATGCGCCGGCTTGTGCGACGAGCGGCAGCCTCGATTGCATCGCGCGTTCGAGCTCGACGAGCGATGCGCCGTCTCGCAGCCTGATCTCGATGATCGCGCCATGGCGCGCAAGCGTCGCGATCTCGTCGAGCGCCGACACATCGCTTCCCTCGAACACCCCCGCGTCGAGCCATATCACCGGCGCGATCGTGCGCACGCGGTCGCGCAACCAGTCGCGGGTGTTCATCTTTCCGTTGAGATCGAGGCGGAACCAGTCCGTCGTCGCCGCCTCCTCATAGGGCGTCCGGCGCCAGTCGTCGTAGATGTCGAAAGCGGGGATCCACGCCGCGCCCTGCGCCCAGCCCTGCACGGCCTCCGATGCGCGAATCCAGTCGGTGAATTTCGACTGGAGCGTCGCGCGATCGAGGCCAAAGGCGTTGAACGTATCTGGATGATCAATGACCCAGACGCCGCCCGAGAGCGTTTGCCGCGTGGGATCGGGCAGATCGCCCTTCAACGTCGCCTGCATCAGGAAACCCATGCGTGGATTCGGCGCGCCCGGCGGAAATATGTCGATGAGCACGGTTTGATAGTCGGCGGCTTCATCGAACAGGCGCGGCCACGAGCGATCGGCGCGCGTCGCCGCGAGATCGTTTTCGCGCGTGTTCTTCGACACCGAAAAGCTCGTGAGCGACATATGTTTTTGCGTGTGGACGCGGGCGCGAACGGTTGTTGGATTCGGCAGCTTGTCGAGAAGCGTTTCGAACAAGCGCTGGAAAAGGGCGCGCGGCGCGGCGCCGTCGCCGGGCAGGATGGCGAGTTGCGACAACGCAGACGGCGTGTTCAGCCGGCGGATCGCTTCCTGGGCGGACCGTCCGGGCGAGGCGCCCGCCGCCACAGGCGTCCATGACGGCTGGCGCGCCACCAGACGCAACACCGGCATGGAGGGCGCCGGCGCGGAGACGTTCAGGACCTCCAGTTCCGGCGCGAGTTCGGCTTCGCCACTGGCGCCTGCCGCGATCTCGACGCGCAGGATGATGATGATCTGGCGGCGGCTCTGCGCGCTCGGGCCGGGGATTTCGAAATCAGGCGCTTCAAGCGTGACCATGCCGGCGCCGTCCACGCGCGGCTCGCGGAATTCGTGCAGCGCCACGTGTTCGGCCGACGTGATCTGTCCGTTGTAGAAGGGGTAGGCGACGAGGCTCGCGGCGGCGACGCGCATGTCGCCTTTGAGCGCCGCGCGCAGACGAACGCGCAAGCCGCGAAAGCCGGCGCCGGAACTCGTAACGAACCAGCGCAGGCCTGTCGCCGCGCTCCGGTCGATCGGCCACGGCGCCGGATAAAAGCGATGATACGGGCAATCGTCGTCGTCGAAAACGTTCGCCAGTAGTACCTCGCCGGACGACGACGTCGCAGTCGCAGGTTTTTTCTTGCCCGCGACGAAGCCGAGCCATTGCGCGCCCGCTTCGCCCTTCGCGGCGCAGTCGTGAAAGGTCGTGACCGGCGCCTCGGCCGCGAGGCCCGCAACTTCACAATACGCGCCGAGCGTCGTTTCCGCGAAGGGGCCCTGCGTCGCAGCGGCGTCGGCGAGCATTTTTTCGTAGTCCGCGTCGCGCGGTTTCGCGGCGACGGCGGGCGCGGTTCCGCTCGCGATGGCGCGGAGGAAATCGCGTTGGGCGAACACGCTCGCCCAGGTCTTGGCGCGCTTCTTGTCGTCGAGAAACGTCAGGCCGCCCGTGTGGCTCTCGGCGTCGCTCACCGCGGCGTCGATTTGCTTGCCGCGATGGAAGAGCAAGAATTCCCAGGAATCGCTGTCGCTGACCGTGGTGACGATGGCCACCCCCTTCGCCGCCTTGCTGATGGCGACGGCGAGTTCCTTCAGCTCTCCGGTGTCGAGATCGTCGTTGCCGGAATCGTGCAGCGAAACGAACTCGACACCATCGATCGCGTAGGCCTGCCGCGTCGCCGTTTTCGCATTTCTGGCCTTGGCATAGCCGAGCTTGCGATAGGCCGCGTTGATCGCGCCCGCGAGATTGTCGCCGGGCGTGGCGCGCAGGATATGGAGACTTGCCGCAGTCGTACCCATGGGGGTTCTCCTTTCGGGGTTGACGATATAGTCCACGCGGTAACGACGGCGTAAATCCCGATCACCGGTGAAGGGATACTCCAATGCGCTTGGTTTACAGGTTGTTAATTTTGCTCGCCGGGGGCGGATATGCCCCGGCGCAAACGCCGTCCGTGATCGAGCGCCTTCACGCAGCCGCCCTGCGCGGCGACCCCAGGACGCTGAACGAAACGTTGAGCGCCGGCGCGAACGTCGATGCGACGGACGCGCGCGGGCAGACGGCGCTGCTGCTGGCGGTGCAGGGCGGGCACACGACGGTCGCGCGGCTGCTCCTCGACAGAGGCGCGAGCGTCAACACGCAAGCGGCTAATCAGGATACGCCGTGGCTGCTGGCGGGGGCGCTGGGCCGCACCGAAATTCTCGAACGCATGCTGTCGAGCGGGCCGGACCTTTCGATCCGCAACCGTTTCGGGGGCACAGCTTTGATCCCCGCCTGCGAGCGCGGCCATGTGGAGACCGTGCGGCTGCTGACATTGCGCACAAAAATCGATCTCAACCACATCAACGATCCGGGCTGGACCTGCCTGCTGGAAATCGTCATCCTCGGCGGCGGCGGACCGCGCCATCAGGAGACCGCGAAGGTCGTGCTGGATGCCGGCGCTGATCCCACTCTGGCGGATCGCCAGGGCGTCACCCCGCTCGCTCATGCCCGCGCGCGCGGGCAGGCGGAGGTGGCGCGGCTGATCGGGGCCGCCGGCGGGCGATGAGCGTTGCAAGCCGGCCTTTGCGTAGCCGCGATGCCTATCTATATCATTAGCCTATCATCAGCCGGAGTTTCCATGGCGCGCATCGTATCGGCCCTAGCGTTGGCCCTGGCCTTTGCACTGGCAGCCGCGCCCGCGCCGGCTCAATCCCAAGCTC
Organism: Hyphomicrobiales bacterium; assembly: GCA_043744855.1. GTDB lineage: Bacteria > Pseudomonadota > Alphaproteobacteria > Rhizobiales > Beijerinckiaceae > Terripilifer. Next base: position 5,148 of record JAYTTW010000210.1, on the reverse strand, counting down.
AGCGCATCGTTCCCGCGACGCGGGGCGAGGCGCAATTTTCGCTGGCGCCTGTCGTTAAAAAAGCGGTGCCTTCGGTGGTCAACGTTTACGCCTCGCGGGTGGAGACGGCGCAGCGAAATCCGTTGTTCGACGACCCGTTTTTTCGTCAATTTTTCGGTGGTGGCGGCGGCTCGCCGCGCCCGCAAACCTCCCGCTCGCTCGGTTCCGGCGTCATCGTCGATGCATCCGGCTTCGTCGTCACCAACCACCATGTCATTGAGGGCATGACGGAAATCAAGGTGGCGTTGGCGGACAAGCGCGAATTTGACGCCGACATCGTGTTGCGGGATCCGCGCACCGATTTGGCTGTGCTGCGCTTGAAGGGCGCGACAAACCTGACCGCACTGGAACTGGGTGATTCCGATGCGCTCGAAGTCGGCGACTTTGTGCTGGCCATCGGCAACCCGTTTGGCGTCGGTCAAACCGTTACGCAGGGCATCGTCTCCGCGCTGGCGCGCACGCAGGTCGGCATATCCGATTACGGCTTCTTCGTGCAAACCGACGCAGCCATCAATCCCGGCAATTCCGGCGGCGCGCTGGTCGACATCAACGCGCGGTTGATTGGCATCAACTCGGCCATCTATTCCAGTTCTGGCGGATCGGTCGGCATCGGCTTCGCCATTCCTGTCAATATGGTGAAGGTGGTGATCGCGGCAGCCAAGGGCGGCGGCGCAAAAGTGCGGCGTCCGTGGATCGGCGCGACGTTCCAGTCGGTGTCCCGCGAGATCGCTGACTCGCTCGGGCTGGAGCGACCCAGCGGCGCACTGGTTGCCGATGTCGCCGCAAACTCTCCCGCCGCAGAAGCCGGCTTGAAGCCTGGCGATGTCGTTCTCAGCATCGACAACCAACCCGTCGAGGATCACGAAAGCCTTGGCTATCGAATCGGTTCGAAATTGTTGGGCGGCACGGCGAAACTCGGCGTGTCACGCAACGGCAAAACCCTGGTGTTGTCGCTCGGCCTAGTGGCGGCGCCCGAACAGCCGCCGCGGCAGCCGGTGAAGATCGCCGGTCAATCGCCATTCTCTGGCGCAACAGTCATCAATCTTTCGCCGGCGGTGTCGGAAGAATTTTCACTCGATGCTTTTCGCGCTGGCGTCGTCGTTGCCGACATTACGGACAATTCGATTGCGCAACAATTGCAATTACAGAAAGGCGATGTCTTGCTCGAGGTCAACGATGTGAAAATAAATCGCACTGCGGATTTGGAAAAAATTTCACAAAACCGGCGGCCGCTGTGGAAGCTCACCATTGGGCGCGGTGGACAGGTGTTTACGACCGTCATTGGCGGGTGAGACGGGCTGCCTCATCAGGCGGCGCGACGACCTGCCGACGCGGCTTTGGCGAGGCGACGTTTGATCGACGACCACAGCTTGCGCATTTCGTCCGCCGCGACGCCGTCGGGGTTCCATTCGGTGACGCCGAGGCCGGTACGCGCGGCTTCCTGATAATCAACGCGCGCGCTGACCAGCGGCGAAATCAGTCCGCCCATTTTCTCCAGCATCTCGACACCGTCATCGATGCGCGCGCTCTGCTGCGCCGGCGGGCATTGGTTGAGCACGAAAACGAAATCCTTGCGAGATTCGCGAAGGGCGCGCCGGGTCAGTTCGCTCGACCACAGATCAAACGCATTGGGTCGCGAGGGGATGATGCTGAGATCGGCGGCCTTCATGGCGGCGGCTGTGGCGGCGGATTGGGAACCTGCGGTGTCGATGATGCACAGGGTGACGCCGCTGCGCGCCAGTGAGTTCAGCACCGCCGTCGTCTTGCCGTGATGAACAGCCTGAACGGGAACATCATTCTGTGCGCGGATTTTCGCCCACTTGGTAAGTGACTGCTGAGGGTCCATATCAAGGATGAAAACTTTCTCCCCCGCCTCGTGCGCCGCCACCGCGACAGACGACGCCAAGGTGCTTTTGCCGGAGCCGCCCTTCTGGGTGACGAAAGTAATCGTGCGCATGTGTAGCCTCGCGATTGAGTGGAAATTGCTGTCAGCGATGCAACTTACCGCGCCCGATAGTGCTGAAATAAATTGATTCGTGAAGCGCAAAATTCAAAGATGTTGCAGTTTTTTGACGACAAGCGTTTCTTTTGCAACGCAATACTTGGTTTGCGTTGCGATTCAGATCGCGGAATCGAAGTTTTCGCAACGTCAGAAAGTCTGCTTTCAGCAACGAGGCTTCGAGGGATGAGTGATTTGTTTTCCGCCTCCGGACTTGACCGCGATGCGCCGCGACCCCTGGCGGACCGGTTGCGTCCCACAGTGCTTGGCGAGGTCGAGGGGCAGCCACATCTGCTTGGCGAAGATGGCGCCTTGACGCGCCTCATTGGCTCGAAATCTCTCGGTTGCCTGGTGTTCTGGGGGCCGCCGGGCACTGGCAAGACAACGGTTGCAAGGCTTCTCGCCAATGAAACCAGCCTGCATTTCGCCCAGATTTCGGCGATCTTTACAGGGGTTGCCGATCTCAAAAAGGTTTTTGAACAAGCCCGCGCGCGTCGCACTGCGGGTCAGGGAACCCTGCTGTTTGTCGACGAGATCCATCGCTTCAACCGGGCGCAACAAGACAGCTTCTTGCCGGTCATGGAAGATGGCACCATCACGCTCATCGGCGCGACGACAGAAAATCCTTCCTTTGAATTGAATGCGGCGTTGCTTTCGCGGGCGCGCGTCCTGACCTTTCGCAGCCTCGATGAGGCGGCGATGCAACGCTTGTTGACGCGGGCCGAAACCAGGGAGGGACGGACGTTGCCGCTCGACGGGGAGGCGCGGGCTGCCTTGACGCGCATGGCGGATGGCGATGGACGTGCGGCGTTGACGCTCGCCGAAGAAGTCTGGCGCGCCGCGCGACCGGGCGAAATTTTCGATGTCGCGGGGCTCAGCGAGGTCGTGCAACGACGTGCGCCGATCTACGACAAGGCGCAGGAAGGACATTACAATCTGATTTCGGCGCTGCATAAATGCGTGCGCGGCTCTGACCCTGACGCGGCGCTGTATTATTTCGCGCGAATGCTGGAGGGCGGCGAGAACCCGCTGTTCCTGGCGCGCCGCATCGTTCGCATGGCGAGCGAGGACGTCGGGATGGCCGACCCGCAGGCGCTGGTGGTGGCGAATGCGGCGAAGGATGCTTACGATTTTCTTGGCTCTCCCGAAGGCGAACTGGCGATCGCGCAAGCCCTCGTCCATGTTGCAACTGCGCCAAAATCGAATGCCGTATATACCGCATTCAAGGCGGCGCAATCGCTGGCGCGCGAACATGGATCGCTGCTGCCGCCGAAAGTGATTCTCAACGCGCCGACGAAATTGATGAAAAGCGAGGGCTACGGCGCGGGGTACGCGTACGATCACGATGAGCCGGACGCGTTTTCCGGCCAGGATTACTGGCCGCCGGCGCTGGGGCGGCAGAAGATTTATGAGCCGGTCGAACGCGGCTTCGAGCGCGATATTCGCAAGCGGCTGGAATTCTGGGAGCGGCTGCGGCGCGAGCGCGAGGCCGGCAGTTAAGCTTGCTTTGCAAAAGCTGACGCGGGCGCCGCATTTTGTTTATGATGTGCGCAGTTGAAGTTTGACAGGAATTAACATGGCGAGCCATGCAGCGGCCCCCGCCGCTTCACCGCGTTACGGCATCCGGGCGTTTAGCAGCGGCGTCGACGCGCATGCGCATGTCATCCAGCGCGGCTACCGCATGGTGAAAGAGCGTCGCTACACCCCGCAATACGACGCCACGGTCGAGCAATATCTCGATCATCTCGACAGCAACGGTCTCTCCCACGGGCTGCTGGTGCAGCCGAGTTTCTACGGCACGGATAACTCTTGCATGCTGGATGCGCTGCGCATCGGCGGCGCACAATTGCGCGGTGTGGCTGTGGTCGAACCGAGCCTCAGCGAACATGAGATGTGGTCGCTGGAGGCGCAGGGCGTGGTCGGCGTGCGTCTCAATCTGATCGGCAAAACAATCCCGCGTTTTGACGTGGAGCCATGGCCGTTGTTTTTTCGCCGCGCGGCCAAGCTACACTGGCACGTCGAGGTGCAATGCCCGGCGGCGGCGCTGCCCGGCCTCATCGATCCGATCCTGGCGTGTGGCGTCGATCTGGTGATTGATCATTTCGCCTTGCCCGATCCGCTGCGCGGCGCCGCCGATCCGGCCTTCGCAAAGTTTCTTGGCTATGGGCGGCGACGCTCGATCTGGATCAAGATTTCAGCGCACTACCGCGCCGGGCCAACGAGCGTCGCGCTTGCCGCCTATCCCATGTTGCGCGATGCCTTCGGCCTCAACCGGCTGCTGTGGGGCAGCGACTGGCCGCACACCAATTTTGAGCCGGTTCAGGATTATCAATCCAGTCGCGAATTTCTGTCGCGCATGGCGCCGGATGCATCCGAGCGCGCCGTGATCCTCATCGACAATCCCTGGTCGCTGTTTCGCTTCGCCGGATGAGGTAATTCCTGTCACCGCTGCAACTGCGGCGGCGTCGAGGCGATGCTGGGCCGCTGCATCATGCGCTCAAGATAACTTGCCACATGGGTGGCGGATTGCAGCATGGCGCCGCTCTCGGGAAGCTGTTTCATGTAATAAAGCACTGGCGTCAGAAAGGCGTCGGCGAGAGTGAAGCTGCTCCCGGCAAGGAATCCGGATTTGGCGATCTGGGTGTCGAGCAGCGCGAACATCGCCGGCATCTTTGGCGTTGCCGCGTCGATTTTGGCGCGGTCCGGCTGGTTGTCCGGCGTGCCGGGAAAAAAGTAGGCCCGCGCATATTGCTGAGTGAAAAGCGGGGTGATCGACGTGTTGAGCACGGAAATCCATTGCTCGACCTGCGCCGCCGCTTCGGCGCTGGCGGGTATCAACGCCGGCCCGCCAAACATCCGGTCAATATAACCGCAGATGGCTCGCGACTCACTCAGCCGGACATCGCCGTGCTGCATCGCCGGCATCTTGCCGAGCGGATTTATCGCCAGAATTTCCGGACTATGGGGACGCGCCGGCTGCAACACATAATCAACACCCTTCTCCGTGCAAGCGATGCGGCACGTCCAGACGTAATTGCTGAGCGGCATACCTAGCAAAGTGAGTTGGCTCATGGGGCGCCTCCAGTTGACCAGCCTATTTACAAACGGGC
>JAYTTW010000209.1:0-1531 GCA_043744855.1 Hyphomicrobiales bacterium | reverse complement strand
ACGCAGCGAAACCGCACGTGACCCAACTCTTCCATGACCGTCACGACGTCGGCGGCCATGGCGCGCTTGGCGTAAAGCGCGCCGGCCTCACTCGATGGCGCGCTCGACCAGCCGTAGCCGCGCATATCCATGGCGACGACGCGAAAACGCTTGGCAAGCTCGCCGGCAAGCCGATGCCACATGACGTGGGATTGTGGAAAGCCGTGCAACAACACGAGCGGCGGCCCCTCGCCACCGGAGCGGGCGAAGATGCGGCCCGCCGGCGCATCGATCCAGTGGCTGGCGAAGCCCGGAAACAGATCGGCGAGATCACTCACGGGGCGCCCCTTCCAAGGCAAGGCGCGCCTGTGCGACGAGGCACGGCAGCGAGCCTGCGCCAACGGGATTCCACGTCGCTCAAGGTGGCTCTAGGCACGCGCGCCGACGAGCGCAAACAGGGCGCCTTGCGGATCGAGCGCCTGCACAATCCACTGGCCGCCCGGCACCTGAATGGGTCCATGCACAATGTTGCCGCCCGCCGCCGTGACGCGCGCCGTCGCGGCGTCAAAGTCCGGCGCGTTGAAATAAAAGTTCCACAGGGCGACGGGAATGTTCGGCGGTTTTTGCATCATTCCACCGATGGTTTTGTCGCCGTGGTTGAACAACTGGTATTTTCCCATCGGCCCCATATCGATCACGTCGGCCTTCGTCCAGCCAAACATATCGGCGTAAAACGTAACCGCTGCATTGAGGTCAATCGCGTAAAATTCATTCCAGCCGACGCGGCCTTGGGCGTCCGGCGGTGGCGCGTTGACGGGCGGCGGTCCGGCAGGTTGCAAAATCTGAAAATGGCCGCCCTGCGGATCGGTGACGACGGCGAAACGCCCGATATTGGGAATGTCAGCAGGCGGGCGGATGAGCGTTCCGCCCAACTTCTGCAGCTTGACGACCGCCGCGCCAATATCGTCAACGGCGATAACGCCGCTCCAGCTTGGGCGCGCGCCATGCTTTTTGGCTTCGTCAGGAATGCTCATGAGGCCGGCGGTCATTGCCTCGCCCGACGAGAAAACCCGGTAGTCGATGTCTGTCAGTTTCATTTCCTTGCAGGTCCAGCCGACGACCTTGCAATAAAACGCTTCGGCAGCCTGCATGTCGCTGGTCATCAGTTCGTACCAGATGAAAGAGCCATGAGCCTGGGTCATTTTCGCCTCCGTGCGTTCAGGTTGACGCCAAATTTTTTTTAACCGCACCAAATAAAAACCACGTGACGGCTGCATCGGTTCCGTCGAAACAGCATACGCCACTTGTCAGGGCGACAGCAAAGATGCATTCTCTCCGGCAATCCGGCAATCATAGTTCCCTTAATGCGGGGGCGCGGGATTGATGGGATAACACCGAGGATACGCCATGACTGCAACCCATCGACTATCGGGAGCGCGTTCGCTCTTGCCGACGCTCGCCCTCGCAACGCTGCTCAGCACGACATCCATAGCTGCTTTTGCCCAGGCGCCGAGTATCGGCGCGAACGATATTGGCGGTGTGGTGACAAGTT
>JAYTTW010000208.1:0-5894 GCA_043744855.1 Hyphomicrobiales bacterium | reverse complement strand
AAGTATCTGCCGCACTTTCTCCGCCTGCGCAGCCTCGAGCGACATTTCCGGCGTCAGGAAGATCGCGGAGGAGTACAACATAGAGGGGTCGAGCCACTGTTTGTAGAATTCGTTGCCAAGATCGTAGTGGCTCTCGATGTTTCGACGGCTACCGGCGCGGGTGTTGGCGCGCACCAGGTGCGACAGCCAGTTAACCACCCGAAAGGCCAGTTTTCCGCTCAGACGTTCGAGAATGTCGCTGCCATTGCTCGCCACCATCTTCAGCAGCGCCGTCAAATCGGGCGTCGACCAATCGCCGTCGATGTAAGCCTTGGCGAAGCCAACATCGCCGCCGCTGATCAACCGTCGCAGCGCCCGCCAGTTGTGCATCGTCAATTCCGCGCTGATACCAGGGCGTTCGCCGCGATAGTCGAGCCGCTGGCCGGACGGCAGATGCAACCGCAGGGATCCGGTTTTCATCGGCGCCAGCAAGCGGCGCAACATCGCCGCCGCCGCGCCGTCGCGACCGCGATCCGCGACCGAAAGCCGGCCTTGTGTTTGAGCGCGAAGTGTCATGCAACTTTCCCTAACGTCGAACGGACGAGCGTCCCTGTGTGACGAACTGCTCTGGCAACGGCGGTTTGCTTCGTATCTTGATCCCCTTCAGCCAAAGCTTCAGGGCCTCGAAGTGGATGCCTGCAACCACTTTGAAGGTGACCAGCGGGTAGGCGAAAAACATGCGCAGCAGCGTTGTGTCGGATAGCGGCGTGCGCAGGCCCTGCTGCACAGCCGAGATCAATGGACCGCCAGCGTCGGATCCGGTGATCGCTATACGCAGATCAGCGGCGGGAAGTTTAACGCGGAAGCGATATTTCATGCCCATGTCCATAAACGGCGACACATGAAACATTTTGTCGCATTCCTGACGCGCGATGGGCGCATCGGCGGCGTCGGCAGCGACAATATAGCGGTGGCGCTCGCCGAAGGTATTGTGCACCTCATAGAGGATGGCGCTCAGGCGACCTTGCGCCGCGTAGCACAGAAATATCGAGATGGGATTGAAGACGTGTCCAAGCACGCGCGGCATGGCGAGAAGGCGAACCGGCCCGTCAGCGCACAGGCCAGCCGCCGCAACGTCGCGTCCAATTTGCTGCCGCAGAGACAGCGGTCCGCCATCGCCGAAGTCGCGCTCGTGAAAACTGAAAAGGTTGAACCGGTTGAGGGAAAACAGCCGCAGCGATCTGGCGAGGTGCGGCAACTCATCGAGATCAAACAGGATGGTGTAAAGGCTGTAGCGAAAATGATGGCGGCGCGGGCGCAACCGCGTATGCGTCACCGCGCCAGTGTAGATCGCACTGATGAAGTTGGTCATCCCGCCGCCTTCAACGGTATCGCCGCCCGTTGTATGGCGCCGACGCAAATCCGGCCGGATTCATCCGCGACCTGCCACGGACGCCGTTCGCCGCCCAGTTGTTCCGCCACGGCGAGGCCCGCCTGCAACCCGTCCTCATGAAATCCGGCGCCAAAATAAGCGCCGCAAAACCACACGCCGCCCTGCCCCTGCAACGACCAAAGCTGCTTTTGCGCCGCCATCGCCGCCGCATCAAACACCGGATGCTCGTAGTCAATTTCAGCGTACACCCGGTCGCTGCGGACGGGACGATCTGGATTGAGCGTCACAAACATCGGTGTACGACTGTTGATGCCCTGCAGATTGTTCATCCAGTAAGTGACGCACGGGCTGCCGGAGAGCGTCGAGGCGCGCGCCAGATAATTCCAGCTCGCCCACGCGGCGCGTCGCTTGGGCATCAATTCTTCATCCGAATGCAAAACGGCCTTGTTCGCCCCATAACGAAAGGCGCCAAGGATTTCACGTTCCTCGGGCGACGGGTCCGCCAACATGGCGAGCCCCTGATCGCTGTGACAACCAAGCACCACCTGATCGAAAAGCCGCGTCGCGCCGTCCTGCGTATGAACGGCAACGCCGGCCTCGCCACGCGCCACATGGGTGACGCGCGCATTGACCCGCACGCCGCCCGAAACGCCCTTGGCGAGGCGCTCGATGTATTGACGGCTGCCGCCCGCGACCGTGCGCCACTCCGGCCGGTCACTGACTTTGAGCAAGCCGTGATTCTGGCAAAACCGGATGAGCGATGCGGCGGGATAATCGCCAATTTTTCCAGCCGGCGTCGACCAGATGGCCGCCGCCATTGGCAGCAGGTGGTCCTCGCGGAACGCTTTGCCGTAGCCATTTTTGCTGAGATAGTCGCTCAACGAGAGATCGCCGAGCGCCGCATAGTCGCGCGGCGCCTCGCGGTAGAATTTCATCAGATCGCGGATCATTGACCAGAAACGCGGTCGAAACAGATTTCGCCGTTGGGCGAACAAGCCGTTGATGTTGGTGCCGTTATATTCAAGGTCGCCATCGTCAATCGATACGGCAAACGACATATTGGAGGCCTTGGTCTGAACCCCGAGGTGCGCAAAAAGGGCGACCAGGTTTGGGTAAGTGGTTTCATTGTAGACGATGAACCCGGTATCGACCGCCACGGTGCCAAATGCCGTGTCGACGTCAATCGTGTTGCCGTGGCCACCAATCCGGCTGTCCGCCTCGAGAACCGTCACATCATGACGCTGCGACAACAGCCACGCGGCCGACAGGCTGGCCACGCCGCTTCCCACGACTCCAATCTTAAGCCTGTCGCCAATTTTCATTCCGGTGTCAGCGCTCATGCAAAATTCCCGGTTCGCGGACTGCGCTGCGCAACCTGCCGCCACGTTCCAGGTTGAATACAGGCAGGTTGAGCATAACCAGGTTGAGCATTGGCAGGTTGAACATAGGATTGTCTCGCGATAACGGATATACGTGGTCGAAGACTTTTCGGATCACGACGCGCCCATGATCCATTCCGGCGTGCTGTCCGTAGAAGGTGCATGAATGTCAGCTTCGCCGTCCCGTCGTTCCCGCTTGAGCGCGCGCCACCCCCTCTCCATGCTTGGCGCGTGGTGATGCCTTTGCATGTGCAGGACGCCTCCGGCCAGGCTTCCAATGCGGCGCCGGCGCGCGGCGAACTTGAAAGTTGGATCGTTGCTGTGGCCGCGACTGCGGACCGTGCCTGTTTTGCCAAATTGTACGAACGGTTCGCGCCCCGCGTCAGGGGTTATCTGACCAAACTCGGCACCGCGCCCAACATCGCCGAAGAGCTGGCCCAAGAAACGATGATCTCACTCTGGAGAAAGGCCGCAAGCTTCGATCCGGCCCGCTCCAGCGCGTCGACCTGGATTTTCACCATCGCCCGGAATTTGCGTATCGATCATTTCCGTCGAACCAGTCGCCAACAGGATGGCGCTGGCGATCCGACCGAGGAACACGCAGCGCCAGCCCAGCCCGACACCTGCATGATGGCCGTGCAGGACAGCGAGCGTGTCAAAAGCGCTCTCGCCAACCTGTCATCGGAACAGGCGGAGATCATCAAACTCTATTATTTCAGCGAAATGCCGCATTCGGAAATCGCCGAAAGTCTGCACTTGCCGCTCGGCACGGTGAAGTCTCGTGTGCGCCTTGCGATCGCTCGCCTGCGTTCGCTTCTGGATGATTTGAAATGACTGATCTACGCCATCCCGGTGACGAAACCTTGCTGCGTCACACGGCGGGAACCCTTGGATTGGGAGCATCCCTCGTCGTTGCCGCTCACGTTGCAGGCTGTCGCCAGTGCGCGGGTGACGTGGCGGCTCTCGAGGCGGTTGGCGGCGCCCTTCTGGAGGCGCTTCCCTCCGGCGAGGTTCCGCCTGAGGGGCTGGCTCGGGCGTTTGCGGCGATTGAGCGCGGCAGCGTAACGCGCTCACCTGAAGTGGTGAAGCCTTCACGCCCGCCGTTGCCGCCGGGGTTCGTTCTGCCCAAGGCGCTTGACGCCTGCGATTTTGGTCCGTGGAGATCGCTTGCGCCAGGCATCAAGGATAGTCATGCGCGCGAGGCGTGGGCCCGCGCGACAAACCTGAAACTGCTGCGCGTCGAGCCCGGCAAGCAATTGCTCACCCACGGCCATCGCGGCACGGAATGGACCTGTGTGCTGACAGGCTCCTTCACCGATGGACGCGCGCGCTTTGCTGCCGGCGACTTCTGCGAAGTGGATCAAACCGTCGATCATCAGCCCGTTGTTGACGGCGATGAAGTCTGCATCTGCCTTATCGCCTCAGAAGGTGGAACCCTTCATCACGGATTGCTGGGGCGCCTCCATCAGGCAATTTTCGGCGATTAAGGAAAGCCTTCGTCATGATTGCCGCTGCCCTCGTCCTCGCCGCGGTCGCTCTCTGCCTGTCTATGGCGGGCGCCTGGCTGCTGCAACGACGCACCGGGAAGTCCGGCTGGATTGATGCCGTGTGGTCGGTTGCGACGGCGAGTGTTGGGGCCTTGCTATGCCTGCTGCCGTTGAACACTCCGGGCGGCCCCTCGTCTCGCGCCTGGCTGGTTGCCCTGATGCTGCTGGTTTGGGGCCTGCGTCTCGGCTCGCACATCGCCGCACGCACCCTGCACGGCGGCGAAGATCCCCGCTACGCGGATCTGGCCGCACAATGGGGCGACAGCTTTCCCCGCCGCCTGTTTTTCTTCCTTCAGATACAGGCGCTTTGCAGCTTCGTCCTGGTCGCTTCGGCATTCATCGCATCGCGCAATCCCGCGCCATTTCCCGGCCTGCTGGACCTCTTCGGGGTTATCGTGTTCGTCGCATCGATAACAGGCGAAACCGTTGCCGACCGCCAGCTGCAGGCGTTTCGCAACAATCGCGCCAACAAGGGCGGCGTCTGTGATGTCGGCTTGTGGGGGATGTCGCGCCATCCCAACTATTTCTTCGAAACCCTGATCTGGGTCGCTTATGTGCTGATCGCCATCAACGCGCCAAGCGCCTACCCTTGGGGTTACCTGACGATTGCCGCGCCAGTCTTGATGTATTGGCTGCTGGCCCACGTTTCAGGCATTCCGCCGCTCGAAGCCAGCATGGCAAAATCACGCGGCGCCGCGTTCGCCAACTATCAGGCGCGCGTCAACGCGTTTTTTCCCGGTCCCGCACAGCCGTCCCGCACGCCCCTCAGGAGCGACCCCACATGAGCTTGCTTGCGTCCGCCATCAACCTGGTCGAACGGGCGCCGCTGCCCGACAGCGTGACCCGCGCCGGCGTCGAATTTCTGGTAGCCCGTTCGCGCCGCCATCTGGCGCGCCTGCCAGCAGGCCTGGAGCGCGAGTTCGCCGCCACGATGACGCAGCGTCCCATCGCGGAAAATACCCAGGAAGCCAACACCCAGCACTACGAAGTGCCGGCGGAGTTTTTCGCCTTGTGTCTGGGGCCGCGCCGCAAATATTCATGCTGCCTCTACAGCGATGCAGGCACTACGCTGGCGCAAGCCGAGGAGCTGGCGCTCGCGGAAACTGTGGCGCACGCCGATCTGGCCGACGGCCAGACAATCCTTGAGCTGGGTTGCGGCTGGGGTTCCCTGTCGCTCTACATGGCCGAGCATTACCCGCAGGCGGCCATCGTCTCGGTATCCAATTCGCAAGGGCAGCGCGCCTGTATCGAGGCGGAAGCGCAGCGTCGCGGCTTGCACAACCTTCGTGTCATCACCGCCGACATGAACGACTTCACCATCGACGAGCGGTTTGACCGCATCGTCTCCGTAGAGATGTTCGAACACATGTCGAACTGGCGCACCCTGCTGTCGCGGGCACGCGGTTGGCTCAAGCCGGAAGGCCGCATGTTCGTTCATATCTTTACGCACAAGCAGCAGCCCTACCGTTTCGAGCGCGACGACAAGACCGACTGGATTGCGCAACACTTTTTCACCGGCGGCATCATGCCGAGCCATGGTCTTATGGGTCGCTTTCCCGATCTTTTTTTGATCGAAAAAGAATGGCGCTGGAACGG
>JAYTTW010000207.1:0-60421 GCA_043744855.1 Hyphomicrobiales bacterium | reverse complement strand
AGCGCGATGACGCTTCTTCGAATCGTCGTCGCACTCCAGGTTTTTGATTGAGCATGATCTTTTCCGAAAACCGGCGTCCACTTTTCGGGATCATGCTCGGCGACACCCCAGACAGCCGGAACAAGGCGCATGACCTGCTACCTTCCAGACGTGATTTCAAGCCGGCGACCCGACGCCGACAAAGTGTTTATCGAGACGAATGACGGGGCCTGTCTTACCTACGGTGAACTGGACGCGGCTTCGGCGCGCATGGCGCATGTGCTGGCCTCGCTTGGGGTTCGCGCCGGAGACCGCGTCGCCGTACAGGTGGAAAAATCACCAGAAGCGCTGCTGACATATCTCGGCTGCGTGCGGGCTGGCGGCGTCTTCCTGCCGCTCAACACCGCTTATACGCCGGCGGAGATCGAATATTTCCTCAGTGACGCCGAACCGCGCGTGTTTATCTGCGATCCCGCAGCGCTGGCGCGATTGGCCAGCGTCGCGGCGAAAGCCGGTGTCGCGCACGTCGAAACTCTCGGCCCGCGTCGTGACGGCTCGCTCATGGAGAAGTTCGCCACCGCGCCAGCACAATTCGACAACCTCGAGCGTGGACGCGACGACCTCGCGGCGATTCTCTACACATCGGGAACCACCGGGCGTTCAAAGGGCGCCATGCTTACGCATGACAATCTCGCCTCGAACGCATTGACGCTCGTCGACACCTGGCGTTTCACCGGCGACGACGTGTTGATCCACGCGTTGCCAATCTATCATACGCATGGATTGTTCGTCGCGACGAACACCATGCTTTTGTCCGGCGGAACCATACTGTTTCTGCCAAAGCTCGACACCGACGCGATCCTGCGCCTGATGCCGCGCGCCACCACCATGATGGGCGTGCCGACTTTTTACACGCGATTGCTGCAACACCCCGGACTGACGCCGGAAGCGACGAAACACATGCGTTTGTTCATCTCCGGGTCGGCGCCGCTGCTGGCCGAGACGCACCGCGAATGGCGCGCCAAAACCGGGCACAGCATCCTTGAGCGTTACGGCATGACCGAAACAAACATGAACACGTCGAACCCATACGAGGGGGATCGCGTCGCGGGCACGGTGGGTTTTCCATTGCCTGGCGTTACGGCGCGCATTTGCGACCCGGAGACCGGAGCGCCAACCCCGCCTGGCGAAATCGGCATGATCGAAGTGAAAGGGCCAAATGTCTTCAAGGGCTACTGGCGGATGCCAGAGAAAACGGCGGCGGAATTCAAACCCGATGGCTTTTTCATTACCGGCGATCTCGGCAAGATCGACGAGCGCGGGTATGTCCACATCGTCGGACGCGGCAAGGATCTGGTGATTTCCGGCGGGTTTAACGTTTACCCCAAAGAGGTTGAGGACGAGATCGACGCCATAACAGGCGTTATCGAGAGCGCCGTCATCGGCGTATCCCATGCTGATTTTGGCGAGGCGGTTACAGCGGTTATCGTAAAAAGCAGGGAATCGTCGCTGACCGAAAAGTCGGTAATCGATGGGCTGTGCGAGCGCCTGGCCAAATTCAAGCAGCCAAAGCGGGTGATTTTTGTCGATGACCTGCCGCGCAACGCAATGGGCAAGGTGCAGAAAAACGTTCTGCGCGACACGTATGCAAAACTCTTTTCGGCCTGAGGGATTGCGGGGCGCAACCTATGCCGCAGCGCCTTTCGATCATCATCCCGGTTTTGAATGAGGCGGCGACCCTCGGCGAGACGCTCCTTGACTTGCAAGCGCTGCGGCGCGACGGCCATGAGGTGATCGTCGTCGACGGCGGCAGCGAGGATGCGACGCGTGACATTGCAGCGCCGCTTGCCGACGAGGTGCTTGTGTCGCCACGCGGGCGCGCCGCGCAAATGAACTGTGGCGCCGCGCACGCCACCGGCGATGTGCTGCTGTTCCTTCATGCCGACACACGCCTGCCGCCTGATGCGGCGACGCTGGCGCTCGATGGCCTCAGCGCTTCCGCCAGGAGTTGGGGGCGTTTCGATGTGGAAATCAAAGGTCGGGCGCCGGCGTTGCGCATCATTGCGATGCTGATGAACCAACGCTCGCGATTGACGGGCATCGCCACTGGCGATCAGGCGATCTTTGTCAAAGCAGCCGGGTTTCACGACGTCGGCGGCTTTCCCGATCAAGCCTTGATGGAGGACATCGCTTTTTCGACGGCGATGAAAAAACGGGGGCCTCCCTTGTGCCTCGCGGCGCGCGTTGTGACGTCCGGACGACGTTGGGAAAAACATGGCGTCATCAGGACCGTTTTGATGATGTGGAGGTTGCGCCTCGAATATTATTTTGGCGCCAATGTCGATAAACTGGCGGAACGCTATGGCCATACGCCGCGACCCCCTTGATTGCGCCATCGCCGTGTTTGCCCGCGCGCCCGTCGCCGGACACGTCAAGACACGGCTCATCCCGCGCCTTGGCGCGGAAGGCGCGGCGATCCTGCATGCGCGGCTGGTGGAACATACCCTGGCGATGGTGACCCGGGCCGGGCTTGGCGAAGTGACACTGTGGACCGCCGGCCCTGCAACGCACGAGTTTTTTCAGCGTTGCCAGAAGCGCTTTGGCTTGCGGCTCCGCGCGCAGCCGGACGGTGACCTTGGAGAGCGGATGCTCGACGTCTTTCGCCATCATGCCGGCACTTCCACGCTGCTGGTGGGAACCGACTGTCCATCGATGTCGGAGCAGCACCTGCGCGTTTGCGCCAGAGCCTTGCAGGCGGGCGCCGATGCGGTATTTCTGCCGGCTGAGGATGGCGGTTATGGGCTGGTGGGCATGCGCAACGCCATTGGTGACATTTTCAACGCGATGCCATGGAGCACGGAAAACGTCATGGAGGAGACGCGTCAACGGCTTCGCGCGCGAGGCCTTGTCTGGCGCGAGCCGGCCGTGATCTGGGACGTGGATCGCCCGGAAGATTACGACCGCCTGAAAGCCAGCGGCCTGCTGGACTTCACGCCTCCGACCGTTGCTTGACCGTGCGTCGCCGCGTGCCGCATAAACTCCTGTAAATATGGGGAGCGCGCCATGGATGCCCAAGGCAAGGCGATATTTGGTCCCCCTCTTGGATGCCGGGTACGGCAAGCGGTCACGCGACACCATGGGGTTTGAACTCGCGCTGACAAACGTCTCGCACGCCTATGGCAAGATGCAGGCGTTGCAAGATGTTTCGACGCGGGTTCGCGAAGGCGAGATACTGGCGATCATCGGCCCATCGGGCTGTGGAAAATCGACGCTGCTCGGCATCGTCGGCGGCTTGCTGCAACCGACCTCAGGTTGCGTATCGGTGATCGGCGATTTGCCGGCGGATTCGCTCAATCCGTTTACTTTTATCTTTCAGGATTTTGCGCTGCTGCCGTGGCGCAGTGTGGAAGGCAACGTCGGGCTGGTGCTCGAACACCACCGCCTAGGCGCGGCCGAACGGAAAGCGTGCGTTGCCGATGCGTTGGCGCGCACCGGTCTCACCGATTTCGCCAGAGCGTTGCCCAAACAGTTGTCTGGCGGCATGCGACAGCGCGTCGGCATCGCCCGCGCTCTCGTCGTGCGTCCCGCCGTGTTGCTGATGGATGAGCCACTTTCAGCCCTCGACGCGCAAACGCGCGAACTTCTGATGGAGGATTTTGAAGCGCTCTGGAAGCGTGAGAAAACCACCGGCATTTACGTCACGCACAATCTAGATGAAGCCATCCGTATGGCGGACCGCATCATGGTTTTGCGACGCCGGCCGGGCCGCGTGCGCAATATCGTCGAGGTTCCGGTTCCGCGCGGCGAGCGCGGCCTCGAACGGAGCCAACCGGCGCTGCGGGCTTTGCACGAGGCGCTCTGGAGCGACATCCGCGAGGAAGCCTCGCTGGCCGACCGCGAGGTGGTCGATGGCTGAATTTTCCGGAAACGCCCCAGAGCCAGCCGTGCAATTTCGTGGCGGCGGCTTTGCGCCCATCTCCGTGCCCAGCGTCAGCGTGCTGTTCTTCGTCGGCTTGATCGGGTTTTGGCAACTGGCAAGTTCGCTTGGCTGGGCAAGCCCGCTGTTTTTGCCGGGCCCGGCGCGCATCGCGACGGCGCTACGCGAACTCATTCAATCCGGCGAGCTCGGCCAGCATGTCGCCGCCTCATTGGCGCGCATCGGCGCGGGCTGGGTGCTTGGCGGGTTCGCCGGAATCTTGTTTGGCGGCTTGATTGGCCTCTATTCGGGTTGGCGCAGCGTTGGCGTGCCGCTCATCGCGGCAATGTTTCCGATCCCGAAGATCGCGCTTCTGCCGTTGTTCATCCTGTGGCTCGGGATCGGCGAGACCTCGAAGGTGGCGATCATTGCACTCGGCGTGTTTTATCCAGTCGCCATCGGCGCTTACGCCGGCGTCGACAACGTGGCGAGAACGTTGATCCGCATGGGTCAAAGCTTCAATCTGCCGTTCACCGATATCGTGCGGAAAATCATTGTGCCGGGCGCGTTGCCGTCGCTTCTGTCGGCCATCCGCATTTCGACCTCCATCGCGCTGATCCTGATGGTTTCGGCAGAAATGATAGGCGCCGACCGTGGCCTTGGCGCCTTCCTTCTGTCCGCCGGCAACCTCATGCAGACGGACAAACTGATGGCAGGCATTGTCGTGGTTGCGGCCATCGGCCTTTGCGTCAGCGGACTGCTGACGTTGTTGGAGCGATGGCTGCTGGCGTGGCGGTGAATTGGCGCCAGGCCCAACGCATGCGGGCCGGCCAGCGTTGACCGCTTGGCATCGCCATGTTTGAACCGCGCGGAAGGGCCGCGCCGGCGCAAGCGGCGGTGGCCGGGCAAGGGAGTTTGAAATGAGCGACGTCATCACCCTGGAAAACGTCAAGATTGAGCGCGACGGGAAGACCACATTCATTATTCTGAACCGTCCCGAAAAACGAAACGCCATGAGCCCGCAATTGCATCTTGATATGTGTGATGCGCTGGACTGGGCCGAGGAGGACGAGCAGACGCAGGTTGTCGTCATTACCGGCGCAGGAGGCAATTTTTGCGCCGGCCAGGACCTGAAACTTTATTTCCGCGGCACCGAAGGCGACCCGCGGGCGCGGGTGCGGGCGCGGCGCGCGGCGCACGAGTGGCGCTGGAACAAGCTTTCCCGCTTCCCGAAAGCGACGATCGCCATGGTGCATGGCTACTGCTTCGGCGGCGGTTTTACGCCGGTCATCGCCTGTGATTTCGCCATCGCGGCCGACGATGCATCGTTCGGTCTCTCCGAGGTTAACTGGGGCATCATTCCCGGCGGGCTGGTGGCGTGGGCGGTAACGCAGGTGATGAATTATCGCGACGCGATCTATTACTCGGTGACTGGCGACCGCTTCACCGGCAAGGAAGCCGGGCAAATGAAATTCGTCAACAAATCCGTGCCGCTCGCCAACCTGCGCGAAGAGACATTGGCGTTGGCGCGCAAGCTCGAAGCCAAGAGCCCGGCAGCCGTCAAATACACCAAGGAAGCCGTGCGTTCGGTGCGCGGCATGTCGCAAGACCAGGCGATGGATTATCTCAACTGCAAAAGCGACGCCCTCAAATCGATGGACCCCGAAAAGGGACGCGAGAAGGCCATGAAAATGTTTCTCGACGACAAGGTGTTCAAACCGGGTCTCGGCGAATTCCGGCGTTAAGCCCGGCATGGCAGGATATATTCCGCTGAGGAGGACGGCATGCCAGCGGATTTCGCCGTAAGCGACAAGGCGCCGGTTGAGGCTGACAGCCTTGCCGCGCGACTTTTCAGGGGCGTCGACAAACGCTGGCTCACGTTGGTGATCGGCATCGTTCTGTGCGTGCTGGTGCTGCCGCCGCTGATCTTCCTCGTTAGCGGCAGCGTGACGATCACGGGCGCCGACGGGCGGGAATATCTGACGCTGGATCGCTTCCGCGCCATCGTCAATCAACGCGGATTTCTGGCAAGTGCGGCGAACTCATTCGGCTTTGCCGTCGGCAGCGCCGTGCTGGCGCTTTTTCTCGGCGGATGCGTCGCGTGGCTTGTCGAGCGCACCAACACGCCCTTCAAACCGCTGGCTTACCTGACGACCGTTATTTCGATGGGCACGCCTTATGTTCTTTACGTCAGCGCCTGGTTGCTGCTGTTGGCGAAATCAGGACCGGTAAACTCGTGGTACCGGCAATTGACGGGATCGAGCGATGTCCTGATCAATGTTTACGGCCTTCCGGGAATGATTCTGGTCGAGGGATTGCTGTGGTCGCCACTGGTTTTTCTGTTGCTTGGTTCAACCTTGCGGAATTTCAATCCGGAGCTTGAAGAAGCGGCGCGAATGAGCGGCGCAAGCACCTGGAGCACCCTGCGAAGCATCACCATAAAATTGTCGATGCCATCGATTCTGGCACTGTCGATGCTGGTTTTCATCCGCGCGCTTGAAGCCTTCGAGGTGCCGGCGCTGGTCGGCCTGCCGGGTCGGGTGCATGTGCTGACGACGGACATCTATGACACCATGCACCTGACGATGCCGCCGGACCTTGGCGCGGCGAGTTCGTTATCCGTGCTGTTGCTGATTGTCGTGTCCTTCTTGCTTTATTTTTATGGCAAGCTGACGCGCAATGCCGAGAAGTTTGCGACCATTACCGGCAAGAGCTATCGCCCAAACCTGCTCGATCTCGGTGTCTGGCGTTATCCGGCAGGCGCCGTGCTGGTGCTCAATTTTACGCTGCTGTTGATCCTGCCGGCGATCATTCTGGTGTGGGCCTCGTTGCAACCGTTTTATACGACGTTCAGTTGGGCCGCCTACGGACGATTGACGACGATCAACTACGTGCACGTCTTCCAGTCGTCGCGATATATCTCGCTGCTGATGAACACTTTCATTATCGCGGTCGTGACGGCGACAGCTGTCATGCTGATTGCCTCGCTGACGGCTTGGCTGGCCGTGCGCAAGGCCCCCGGCGCCAAATGGCTCGATCATCTCGCCACGACGCCGCTGGTTTTTCCCGGCATTGTGCTCGGTGTTGGCGTCATGCAGCTTTTCCTTAGCCTGCCCATCGGCGTCTACGGGACGATCTGGATCATCGTCTGGGCCTTCGTCATCAATTATTTGCCATATGGCGTGCGTTACGCCTTCGCCGGGATGCTGCAAGTGCACCGGGAGCTTGAGGAGGCGGCCGCTGTCGCGGGCGCGCAACCGTTCACCGGATTTTGCCGCGTCGTTTTGCCGCTCCTGTCGCCTTCGCTGATCGCCGGTTGGCTCTTCATCTTCCTGCTGGCGACCCGTGTTTTGTCCCTGCCCGTGCTGCTTTCCGGGCCAAGCTCGCAAACCATGGCTGTGGCGATGTTCGACCTGTGGGGAAACGGGCAAGGCCCGGAACTTGCCGCGCTTGGGCTTTTGTGGAGCGTGGCGATGACATGCATCGCCGTCACATTTTATTTTGTGGCGCGGCGATCCGGTGTCGGCATTCACGGTCAGCGCTGACCCGCTTTCGTTGCTGGACCTGCTGCGAAGCGCTCGTGTAGGAAAGGTGATCCTCTTTCCCGGAGTTGGCCGCTTTGGCTGTGCAGCGTCGCGTCATCGTTCCCCTGATCGTCGCTTGCGCTTTGTTCATGCAAAACCTCGATTCGACGGCGCTGGCCACAGCGCTGCCAGCCATTGCCGAATCGCTCGGCGAAACGCCGCTGCGGCTGCATCTGGCGATCACTGTTTTCATGTTGTCCCTTGCGGCGTTTCTGCCCGTCAGCGGTTGGGTGGCGGACCGGTTCGGGGCACGCACGGTGTTTCGTGCAGCGATGATCGTTTTTGCCGGCGCTTCGATTTTCTGCGGTTTGGCGCAAAACTTGGAGATGCTGCTGTTGGCGCGCGCCGTACAGGGGGCGGGCGGCGCCATGATGGTTCCGGTTGGCCGCTTGATCCTGCTTCGATCCGTTCCCAAGTCAGAGCTCATTTCCGCCATGGCGTTGATGGGAATGCCAGCGCTCATCGGCCCGATTATCGGGCCAGTGTTGGCGGGTCTCATCCTGACGATAACGACCTGGCGCTGGATCTTCTGGTTGAACGTGCCCATCGCGATCCTCGGCATCGTGCTGGCGACGGTTTTCATCGAAGACGTTCGCGAATCCGACATCAGCCCCTTCGACACACGCGGATTCATCCTTTCGAGTTTCGGGCTTTGCGGCGCCTTGTTCGGGCTCGATGCGTTGACGACGCATGACAGCATCGATCCCATCGCGCTTGGCGCGTTCCTCGGCGGAGTAGCGGCGTTGGCGCTCTACGTGATTCATGCGCGGCGGACGGAGAATCCGATTCTCAATCTCGCCCTGCTGAAATCGCCGACATTTCGCATCAGCGTCAGCGGCGGCAGTTTCTTCCGCATTGGCATTGGGGCGGTGCCATTTCTGCTCCCCCTGATGATGCAGCAGGGATTTGGCTATACGCCGTTGCAATCCGGCCTCATCACGTTCATGTCCGCTGCCGGCGCGTTTGGCATGCGTTCGCTGGCGCGGCGCGTGCTGCGTCGTTTCGGCTTTCGCTCGGTGCTCATCTGGAACACATTCCTCACCTGCTTTTTCACCGGCCTTTGCGCCATATTCACGCCGACCACGCCGTACCTGGTGATGGTGACCATCATCTTCTTCGGCGGCGTTTTCCGCTCGCTGAATTACACGGCGTTGAACACGATCGGTTACGCCGAGATCGACACGCGGCACATGAGTCAGGCGACGAGCTTCTCGCAGATGGCGCAACGCCTCGCCTTGAGCGGCGGCGTAGCGATCTCAGCTTTCGTGTTGCATTTGACCAGCGCTGGCGCGGCGCGACTGCCAGTGCACTCTTTTTCGATGGCTTTCGTCACTATTGCGATTATATCCGCGCTTTCGGTGTTCAGCTTCGTGAAGCTGCCGGCGGAAGCTGGCGCAGAAATGGCCGGAAGGCTGCCTGTCAAGAGCCGGCGATTTGCAGATTAAGTCGTTTTGCCTCGACGCTTGGCGCGCGGCGGGGTTGATTGTACAAGGCGGCCAATCGGGATTGGCCTCATCTGCATGCGAACATCGGAAGTATTGAGCAAGCTCGCGTTAGAGTCGGGCGAGCGGTTGAGCGTCGCGAAAATTTTTGACAGCCTTGGCGACAAGGCTTTTGCGCTGCTTATTGTTATACTGGGTGTGCCAAACTGCATCCCGATGCCGCCACCGATTCCGCTGGTCTGCGGCTTTCTGCTGTTTGCGATCGCTGTCCAGATCGGATTTGGTCGCCGTGCGCCCTGGGCGCCACGATTTGTCCTCGACCGCTCGGTTGACCGGAAAGACCTGCAGCGCGTGGCCGCGCGGGCCATGCCCTATGTCGAGAAAATGGAGCGGTTTTCACGACCGCGGTTGCAATGGTTCAGCCCGGCATTCGCAAGCTTAATGATTGCGCTTCTGTTGTCGACGTTGTCGCTCGGCATTCTCACTGCGGCGCCTGTCGTGGGCCAGATACCTTGGGGCCTTGCCGTATGCCTGATGGGCCTCGGCCTGGTGCAGCGCGACGGCGTGCTGCTGATCGCCTCGATAATGGCGGCTCTGGTCGGCGCCTCGTTGAGCGCCGGTTTTGTCTACGCCCTTGTGGTCGCAATCAAGGAGTTGTTCTGACGCTTGACTGCCGGATCGCAGCGACGAAAACTTTGTCGCGGATTTGAATCGCTGGAGAGTGAAATGGGTGTACTGGTCGAGGGGAAATGGAGCCAGCGGGCGCTGCCGCGAAATGACGCCGATGGAAGTTTCGTGCGCAGCGCCAGCACGTGCCGAAACTGGGTTACATCGAACGGCGGCGCGGGACCCACCGGCGAGGCTGGCTTCGAAGCGCAGCGCGGCCGCTACCACCTGTATGTCTCCTATTCGTGCCCGTGGGCGCACCGGACGTTGATTTTCCGGGCGCTCAAAGGCCTGGAAGGGATCATCGAAGTGTCCGCAACGCACTGGCGAATGCTGGAAAACGGCTGGACTTTCGAAGCGGGCGATGGCGTTGTCGCCGACCCGCTTCACCACGCACGCTACATGCACGAGGTTTATTCCGCCGCCGACCCCACCTATACCGGTCGCGTCACGGTGCCGGTGCTTTATGACAAGCAAACGAAGCGTATCGTGAACAACGAATCCTCCGAGATCATTCGAATGTTCAATCAGGCGTTCGATACCGTCGGCGCCATGCCGGGCGACTACTATCCGGCCGAACTGCGCACTGAAATCGACGCCATCAATGGGCGCGTCTACGAAACGGTGAATAACGGCGTCTACCGCTGTGGCTTCGCCACGTCGCAGGCGGCCTACGACGAGGCGGCCAAACACCTGTTTGCGACGCTCGACTGGCTGGAGGAAAAGCTGTCACGCACGCGCTATTTATGTGGAGCGAGGTCGACCGAGGCGGACTGGCGGCTGTTTCCGACGCTGGTGCGCTTCGACGTCGTTTATGTCGGCCACTTCAAGTGCAATTTGCGACGCATCGCCGATTATCCCAACCTTTCGAACTATCTTCGTGATCTCTACCAGACGCCCGGAGTCGCCCCGACGGTCAATTTGGCGCACATCAAGCAGCACTATTATCAAAGCCAGTTGCAGGTGAACCCGACCGGGATTGTGCCGCTCGGCCCGATGGTTAATCTCGATGCGCCGCATGATCGCACCCGGCTGTGAACGGGCTGGCGCTGCGAAAGGGGAATTGACCGCGTGCCGGCGGCTGCTTATCTGGGATTTTCAGAGGTTCTGATCGACCCATGACCATTCGCCCTATCATTTGCATGCCCGACCCGCGTCTGCGCGTCGTGTCCAAACCTGTCTCCGAGGTGAACGACAAGGTTCGTGCGCTGCTCGATGACATGTTGGAGACCATGTACGATGCGCCCGGCGTCGGATTGGCGGCGATCCAGATCGCCCAGCCGTCGCGGCTCGTGGTGATCGACGCCGCTAAAAAAGACGACCCGCCGGAGCCGCTTTGTTTCATCAACCCGGAGATCATTTGGTCGTCGGACGAGACGAATGTGCACGAAGAAGGCTGTCTCTCGATCCCCGACTATTACGAGGAGGTCGAGAGGCCGGCGCGAGTGCGCGTCAAATTTCTGGACCGCGATGGCGTGGCGCGGCAGATCGAGGCAGACGGGTTGCTCTCGACGTGTATCCAACATGAAATCGATCACCTCAACGGCGTGCTGTTTGTCGATCATCTGTCGCGATTGAAGCGCGAGCGCGCCTTGAAGAAATTCGCCAAAGCCGCGAAGCGGCAGGCTAGCGATGACCCCGCCGAACGCACCCGGAACATTTGAGCACGTCAAGGGAAAGCCAACGAGTTTGCGAATCGTTTTCATGGGCACGCCGGATTTCTCCACTCCGGCGCTGAGCGAACTGATCCGCCACGGGCACGACGTCGTCGCTGTTTATACGCGCGCGCCACGCCCCGCCGGACGCGGCATGGGAATGCGCCGTTCACCCGTACATACGTT
Organism: Hyphomicrobiales bacterium; assembly: GCA_043744855.1. Taxonomy (GTDB): domain Bacteria; phylum Pseudomonadota; class Alphaproteobacteria; order Rhizobiales; family Beijerinckiaceae; genus Terripilifer. The sequence goes on along the minus strand of JAYTTW010000207.1, from coordinate 48,993 downwards.
GGCCGAGACGTCCGGTATCCCCGTGTTGACGCCGGCTTCCCTGCGGACCGCAGAAGCTTCAGCGACGTTCGAAAGACATCGCGCCGACGTTGCCGTGGTCATCGCCTATGGGATGATTCTGCCAAAGCCTGTGCTGGAAGCGCCGGCTCACGGCTGCATAAACCTGCATGCGTCCCTGTTGCCACGCTGGCGCGGCGCAGCGCCCATTCAGCGCGCAATCATGGCGGGAGACACATGCTCGGGCGTCATGACCATGCAAATGGATATGGGCCTCGACACGGGTCCTGTAGGCATGACGGAACGGGTCGCGATTGAAGGCGACATGACGGCTGGCGACTTGCAAGATCGCCTGTCGCATTCCGGCGCCGATTTGCTTGTGCGAAGCCTTGCGTCGCTGGAGCGTGGGCGCTTGTCATTTGAGCCGCAGGATGTGGAGGGCGTCACCTACGCAAGCAAGATCGGGAAAACGGAATGCCGTGTGGACTGGAGGCAACCCGCAACGTGCGTGCACAATCACATCCGGGGCCTGTCGCCATTTCCCGGCGCCTATCTGGAGGTTGATCTTGGGCGCGGGCTTGAACGCGTTAAAGTGTTGCGTTCGCAAATCGCTGACGCCCATGGGCCGGCTGGGGAGGCGCTGGATGACCGGTTGACAATCGGTTGTGGCGCCGGCGCGGTGCGATTGATGCAGGTGCAGAGAGCCGGCAAGGCGCCGATGGGCGCGGATGAATTTTTGCGCGGCGCGCGTCTCGTCGCCGGCACACGGCTTGCCTGATCCATGCCACGCTACAAGTTGACCATCGAATATGACGGACGCGGCTTTGTCGGTTGGCAGCGACAACCTAATGGGCGCAGCGTCCAGCAGGCCGTTGAAGCCGCGTTGCTGGCTTTCACCGGCGAGACGCCGGCTGTCCATGCCGCCGGGCGTACCGACGCTGGCGTCCACGCGCGCGGACAGGTTGCGCACATTGATCTGGCGCGTGAATGGCGCACCGATGTTTTACGTGACGCGGCAAATGCGCATCTGGCGCCAGACGCCATCGCCTTGTTGAAGGTGGAGGCTACCAGCAGCGATTTCGAGGCTCGTTTTGATGCGATCACGCGGCATTATCTCTACAGGATCGTCAATCGTCGCCCGCCGCCAACCTACGAGCGCGGCCTTGTTTGGCACGTGAAACGCAGGCTCGACGCCGAGGCCATGCACGCGGCGGCGCAACGGCTGATCGGCAAGCATGATTTCTCGACGTTCCGCGATGCGGATTGTCAGGCCAGCTCGCCGGTGCGCACGCTGGATCGACTGGATGTGACGCGCGATGGCGATGAAATCCGCATCAATGTTTTGGCTCTGTCGTTCCTGCATCGACAGGTGCGTTCGATTGTCGGCTCTCTCGAAATGGTTGGATGTCGCCGATGGAACGCCGACGATCTGCGCGCTGCGCTTGATGCGCGCGACCGGGCGCGATGTGGCCCCGTGGCTCCGCCAGACGGGCTCTATCTGATGCACGTCGATTATCGGGAAAAATATCCATCGAGAATGCGCGTATAGATCGCGGTAAGCTTTTCGAGGTCCTCGATTGCGACATGCTCGTCGATAGCGTGCATGGTTTTGCCAACGAGTCCAAACTCCACGACTTCAGCGTAGTTACGTATGAAGCGTGCGTCAGAGGTTCCGCCAGTGGTCGAGAGCTTAGGCTTCAGACCGGTTTCCGCCTCTATTGCCTTTGCCACGAATTCGACGAAGCGGCCCGGTTGCGTCAAAAACGCCAAAGCGTTTGTCGGCTGGAATTGCAAGGTGACGCGCGCCCCTTGCGCAGCCATTGCGACGCGCTGGCGAATTTCCGCCTCCAGCGAAGTCGGCGTCCACAAATCATTGAAGCGAATGTTGAACATCGCCCTTGCCTCGGCGGGGATGATGTTAACTGCCTTGCTGTCGGTCTCCAGTCCCGTCACTTCGAGGTTCGACGCATCGAAATGCTGAGTGCCACTATCGAGCGCAGTCGTGCGCAGCGCCGCCACCAGAGCGGCCAGGCGATACACCGGGTTATCGGCGAGATGCGGATAGCCGACGTGGCCTTGCACGCCGTGCATCGTGAGCGAACCCGACAGGGATCCGCGCCGACCGATTTTCATCATGTCGCCGAGTGATTCGGGATTGGTGGGTTCGCCGAGAATGCAGTGGTCCAAGACTTCGCCGCGCGTGCGCGTCCATTCGAGCAATTTCGGCATGCCGTTTACAGCGGGGCCTTCCTCGTCGCCGGTGATGAGGAAGACGATGGAGCCCTTCGGCGGGCCGCTGCGCTTGAGGTAGGTCAGCACTGCGGCGAGCGAGGCGGCGACAGCACCTTTCATGTCGACGGCGCCGCGCCCCCACAATTTGCCGTCGGCTATTTCACCGCTGAATGGATCAAAGCGCCAGCGCGACGCATCGCCGGGTGGAACGACATCGGTGTGGCCGGCGAAGACAAGGCAAGGCGATCCTTCTCCCAGCCGGGCGTAGAGATTGTCGGTGTCAGGCCAGCCAGGTTCGGAAAAAACCAACCGATGCGTCGCAAAACCCGCCGCCGCAAGAGCCTGCTCGACGACGCCAAGGGCGCCCGCGTCAGCCGGCGTGACGGATGCGCAACGAATGAGATCGCGCGCCAGGAAAACAACGTCCACCATGCGCCAACCTAACCACTTTTGGCGGGCAAAACTACTGTCGCGGATCGGCGCCAAAAGCGTTGGGGCCGACGGCGCCACGACGACAGCCGAGTTCGACAAGAACGACGGCGAAGACGCCTAATAGCGGCAGACCGGCGACCCAACCGATGGACGTGTAGTCCGGCCCTTCCTGCGTCAGACCGAAGGCTTCACAGATGGAGAAGATCAACAGCAGCGTGATGAATACGAATGAAAGCAGAGATGTCTGGTTGCGATCCTGCTGGCGTTTGCTCAGTACGGCGAAAAGCGGCCACGCGCTGACAATGTCGAGCAGCAGCGAGACATTGCGAAACCACAGGGGCGGCAGCTCTTTGTCGGGATCAAAATGGCCCATGTTGATGAGCGGCGTCTGGATCGCGAGTTGCAGCAGAAAGATGCAGCCGACACCAAGCCAGAAAGCGCGACGCGTGATGCGGCCATGAAGCGCGATGAATAAAAAATAAGGATGCATGGATCGATCCGCACGAGCCGCAGGGGTTGGCGTTGCCTGGAGCGCGATGACGCTTCTTCGAATCGTCGTCGCACGCCAGGTTTTTGAATGAGCATGATCTTTTCCGAAAACCGGCGACCACTTTTCGGGATCATGCCCTAGCACGCGCCTGTTCGCGCGAACAGGCTTAGTCACTGCGGGTCCCGAGTTCCCAGATGAACCAGCCGACGATGGCTATCGCCGCCATATCGCAGGCCAGCACAACGCCGCGCGGCATGACGTCTGCGACGCGCGGCTGCAACCATGCGGCTGCGCCGGTTATCAGCATCGCCAGCGGCAAAGCGCCCGCCAACGCCGGCTGTCGCCGCCGCGCCCGCAACCGCTTGCCGGAAAGCATGACGAAGCACACGGCGATAAAGATGACTGCGAAGGCGAATATCACCAGGTAGATGTATGTGCCGAGCGTCGCCGCATCGATCAGTTTGCGTTGGTCCAAGCCGCGATTGGCGTATGGCTCCAACCAGAGCCAGCCTGCGGTGAGAAGCACTAGCGGAACAACGAGGATGGCTACGCCTCGCCACCATTGCGCACGCCCGATTTCTCCTGCTTCTGTACGAAACAGGAAGTGCAGGCTGTCAGGCGGGCTGGCCATCAATTTCTCAGGAGATCGTTGATGCCCGTCTTCGAGCGCGTCTGCGCATCAACGGTTTTGACAATCACGACGCAGGCGAGTGAAGGGCCGGGCGAGCCATCGGGCAGGTTCTTGCCGGGCATGGCGCCGGGTACGATGACCGAGTAGGGCGGAACATACCCAATGTGAATCTTGCCGCTATTGCGATCGACGATCTTGGTCGAAGCGGAAATGAACACGCCCATGGAGAGCACCGACCCTTCGCCAATGATGACGCCTTCAACGACTTCTGAGCGGGCGCCAATGAAGCAATTGTCCTCGATGATCGTCGGATTGGCCTGCAGGGGCTCCAGCACGCCGCCAATGCCGACGCCACCGGACAAATGCACATTCTTGCCAATCTGCGCACACGAACCGACGGTCGCCCACGTGTCGACCATGGTGTGCTCATCGACGTAGGCGCCGAGATTGACGAAGGATGGCATCAGCACAACGTTTTTGCCGATAAAGGCCGAGCGACGCACAATGGCGCCGGGGACGGAACGAAAGCCGGCAGCCGCGTGCTCCCCGGCGGTCCAGCCCTTGAACTTGGAGGGCACCATATCCCACCACGAGCCGCCGTCCGGCCCGCCTGAAATCGCCCACTTGTCGCTCAGTCGGAACGACAGGAGCACGGCTTTCTTGAGCCACTGATTGACCTGCCACGCCTCGGGCCCGGATTTGCCGGGAGTTTTCTCGGCGACGCGCGCCTTGCCGGAATCCAGCAAGCCCAGCGCTTGCTCGACAGCGTCGCGCACGGCGCCCTGCGTCGAAGAATTGACGTAGGCGCGATCCTCGAATGCAGCTTCAATGATTTTTTCGAGTTCCGCGTGGGACATCGTCGATGACTCCGGCTGGTTGGCAATGGGCCGGAGGTTTCGTCGCGCGCGGCGGCGGAGTCAAGGGCGGTTCACCCCATGATCACCCCATGACGGGCGCCGCTCCATATTGCGCGTCGCTGACGTGCTCCAGCCAGTCGACGTGTTTGCCGTCTTTGGCTTCCTGCATGGCAATGTGCACCATGGCGAGCGTCGGGCTGGCGCCGTGCCAATGCTTTTCGCCGGGCGCGAAAAACACCACATCTCCGGGGCGCACCTCGCGCACCGGGCCGCCCCAGCTCTGGACGTGGCCGATGCCGGAGACAATCTTGAGGGTTTGGCCGAGCGGATGGGTATGCCACGCCGTGCGCGCGCCGGGCTCAAAGGTGACGGTAACTGCACGTAGATGTGCGGGCTCCGGCGCCTCAATGATCGGGTCTTGCCAGACAGTCCCGGTGAAATAGTCGGCGGAGGCGCGAATGGATTTGGCGCTTCCCAGCTTTTTGATGTCCATCGACGCCTCCTTAATGTCTTTTGCAATTACCTGATGAGCGACACGTTGAGGATGGCGGTATTGCCGCCTGCAATCGCCGCAAGCGAATCCTTCAACGCTTTACGAAGTTGCTGCGGCGTTTCCGCCTTGGCGCCAAAGAAGCCGAAGTGCGAGCCGAGGTCCTCGTACTGCGGTCCGTCAATATTGACGCCATAGTGCAACTTCGTCGTGTCGGCGACGCCGCCTTCATAATACAATATGTGGCCTTTGCGCATCGCCTCGTACTTCTGGTTGTTGCAGACGATAATCAGCAGCGGCAGCGCGTAAGTCTTGGAGGCGCCCAGCGCCTGGATGATCGGGTTGTAGAGGAACGAACCGTCGCCAACGAACAATACGACCGGGCGATCTTTCGCCGCCAGTTTGACCCCCAGCGCGGCGCCGATCCCCTGACCTAGCGCGCCGCCGGTGACGCGGAAGAACGACTGCGGCGCGTTGAGCGGCAAGTGAGCGCGCATCTGGGGCATGTGCGTGATGGTCTCATCGCAAACGATCGCGTTTTGCGGCAACTGTTCTGCGACAATCGCCGCGAGCGCAATGCAATCAAGCCTTTCTTCTGCGACGGCCTTCTTCGCCGTTGCTTCCAGACTTGCCACCAGCTTGTCATGCTCGTTGCGCCACTTCGTTTTGCGCGCTTCGATCTTCGCCGCGTCGCCGGCGCCCGGCGTTGCGGCTTTCAGCAACAGACGCAAGGCGCTCGCCACATCGCCCTCAAGGTAATGGTCGGCGCACAATACCTGATAGGCCAGATGCATCTTCAGCGGATTTTCGCTGATGGCGACAATCTTGCCTTTGCCCGGACGATTCGACGGCGGATACCACGGCGCCTTGCCACTGATCAGCAGAATGAGATCGCTTTCGCCGAGGTGCGCGAAATTCGAATAGCCCATCCACATGTGGCTCGACTTCGGCAGATTTGTGTAGACGCTGGCGCGCCCGTTGATAACGGGAATACCCAGTGTTTCCGCCAGTTCGACGAGCGCCGTGTAGGCGTGCGGGTCGCGACCTGCGCCTTCGACGACGATAACGGGATTTGCAGCAGCGCGCAGCAGCGCGGCGACAACCTCGACATCTTGCGGCTGCGGCTGCAGTTTTGGCGCAGGCGGGACCGCTGGCAGCTCGCCCGGCTTCTTCCACTCATGCAGCATGCACTCAAGGCCGACATTGACGTAAACAGGGCCTTGCGGCTGGCGCTGGGCGAGCTCCATGGAGCGCGTAACGGTGTTGTAGAGCGTTGGCGCGGAAGTGACCTGCGTCGACCATTTGACGATGGGATCGACGAAGCGATGCGCGCCACCGACGCTGACGCCGCCGTAAAACTGCGGCTCGACTGGCTGCTCTGGATCCTCACCAAATGTCACAGCTTCGCCGGACATGACGAGCATGGGAATTTCCTGCTGCGACGCGGACACCAGCGCCATGGAGCCATGCATCAAGCCGACACCGGCGTGCAGCAACACGGCTTGTGGTTTGCCGGTATAGGCAGTGTAGCCAAGTGCCATATCAACAGCGACGGTCTCATGCCAGCAGTCGAGAAATTGCGGGCCGGCGTTTTTTTCAACGGTTTGACGGGCCATCGCCTCCCAGACAGGGCTCCACTCGGAGCCAGGGGAAGACATGATGTATTCGACGCCGAGATTGCGAAACGCCTCCATAATGGCTTCGCCGCCATCCTGGTAATTCTTTTTCATAGGCCCTCCCGGGGCGTATCTCGTTCTTGTGTGTGTGAGACGCGTATCATGGATTTTTGACGTTGGGCAGGGGCGTGTAAATGGGCCGTCAGCCAGCCCACATCTGCAATATCTCTGCGCGTTGCTGCAAAATATTATCTGCTGTCACGAGTGTTATTTTCGCGGTCATGCATTGTGCAACGAGCATCCGGTCAAACGGGTCGCGATGCTCCCATGCCAGACCACCCGCAACTTCCGCGTCCTGTGAAGAAATCGGCAAGTGAGTGAAGCCATTGAGAGTGACGGATGCAGCGATGGACTTTTCAAAGCGCAGCTTTCCGTTGCGCTGCTTGGTGGCGATCTCCCAAACGGAGGCTGCACTGACGTAAACGCGGTTCGCCGGATCGGAAAGCGCATCAAAAACTAACGTGGGTAAATTTTTTCCGCCCTGGTTCCACCAAATGAAAATATGGGTGTCGATGAGCAAATCCACTACTTGCCCTCGAACAGGCGCTCGACCTCCGGGTCAGGCGCGTCGAAGTCGTCGGCGACCCAGGTGACGCCGAGCGCGTTCACCGGCTCGCGCCGTTTCCCAGGCAAAGGGATCGGCACAAGACGCGCCTTTGGCACGCCGTTCTTTGAAATTGTAATTTCCTCGCCACGGGCCGCGTCTTCCACGAGCGAGGAGAGCTGGGTTTTGGCTTCGTAGAGATTGAAGGTGCGGGTCACTTGAGATTGCCTATTCTGGCTCGAACGGCAAATTATGCGAAATTCCGGAGTTGGTCAAGTTGGTCAAGAGCGGTGCCACTTGCGTTTTATGGGGCGGCTGAGGCCAGACGCTGGCGAACCTCTGCTGCCGCGATGCGCCAAGTCTCCCGAATTTTATGCTGATTTGAGCCTGGAGGCGTAAGCGCGCCCATGGATATGTGACTTATCCCGGCGCGCCGAGCCCTGTCCCGCGCCTTCGCGCCAGCGGCAACGACAACTGCGTTCGGGAAAATTTTGACGAACCGTCGAAGGTGCACCCCAAACTCATCCGCTGCTCTGGCTGGAATGGCGCATCCACTTTCGCGGCTCTGCATCCAGAACGAATTTGTGACAATGGCCTTGGCCATGCGCTCCCGATAGTTCTGATCCGGCCAGACAGAGGCGATAAAATCGCGCGGGTTTATTTCGTAGAGACTTGCAGCCTTCTCATCGTAGCGCAGGCGAAACCCGCCGCCGCCGCCGACGCCATCACAGACAACGTCGTCCAACCAGTTCGTCATTTCGCGATTTTGCTCTTCCGGTCCGGGACTGCTGCCCTGCTCCGCCAGCAGAAGGATTAAACGGATGGCTGCCGGGTCGGCGAGATTGCCGGCAACGTGGCGGGGCCTATGCCCTGCCCGGTAATCCGTAGGCAAATTGAAACGCAGCGCAATTTCCATTGCTGCAGGCAAAATAGATTGCAAACTTTGGCGGATTCGTTCGTCAATAACCATTCGGTATTCTCGTTCAGTAGCCCCTCACCCATCCATCTTCAGCGCCGCAATAAACGCTTCCTGCGGAATATCGACCTTGCCGAACTGCCGCATCTTTTTCTTGCCCTCTTTCTGCTTCTCCAGCAGCTTGCGTTTGCGCGTTGCGTCGCCGCCGTAGCATTTGGCGGTCACATCCTTGCGCAGGGCGCGGATGGTTTCGCGCGCGATGATTTTTCCGCCTATCGCTGCCTGTATGGGTATCTGGAACATGTGCGGCGGTATGAGTTCGCGCAGTTTTTCCACCATGGCGCGGCCGCGCAAATCTGCGCGGGTTCGATGCACCAACATCGACAAGGCGTCGACCGGCTCCGCATTGACAAGAATCGACATCTTGACGAGATCGCCGGCTTTGTACTCGCTGAGCACGTAATCGAAGCTGGCGTAGCCTTTTGAGATTGATTTCAACCGGTCGTAAAAATCAAACACAACTTCATTGAGCGGCAACTCGTAGACAACCATGGCGCGCTTGCCGACATAGCTCAAATCCAATTGATTGCCGCGCCGGTCCTGACAGAGTTTGAGCACCGAACCCAGATATTCATCTGGCGTCAGAATCGTCGCCTTGATCCATGGCTCCTGTATTTCCTCGATGCGCACGACATCGGGCATGTCAGCGGGATTGTGAAGTTCGATCTCCTGGTCGCTGGTCAGGCGGATGCGATAAATAACGGACGGCGCGGTGGCGATGAGGTCCAGATTGAACTCGCGCTGCAGCCGCTCCTGAATGATCTCGAGATGCAGCAATCCGAGAAACCCACAGCGAAAGCCGAACCCAAGAGCGGCCGAGGTTTCCATCTCGTAGGAAAAACTTGCGTCGTTGAGGCGCAGCTTTCCCATGGCGGCGCGCAAATCCTCGAAGTTGGCGGCGTCCACAGGAAAAAGGCCGCAGAACACGACGGGTTGCGCTGGCTTGAAACCGGGCAGCGCCTGGGCGCAGGCCTTTTTTTCGTCAGTCACGGTATCGCCCACACGGGTGTCGGCAACCTGCTTGATTTGCGCCGTGATAAAGCCGATTTCGCCGGGGCCGAGCATTTCCACGTCGGTCATTTTCGGTTTGAAGACGCCGATTTTCTCGACCTCGTAGTGGGCGTCTGTGCCCATCATCTTGATGCGCTGATGCCGCTTTATGACGCCGTCAATCACCCGCACCATGACGACGACGCCAAGGTAGGCGTCGTACCAGCTATCGACGAGCAAGGCTTTGAGGGGCGCCGTTTCATCGCCTTTGGGCGGCGGAAGGCGTTTGATGATCGCCTCAAGCACGAGATCGATGCCTATACCGGTTTTGGCTGAAATCAGCACGGCCTCGGAAGCGTCAAGACCGATGACATCCTCGATCTGTTCCTTGACACGCTCGGGTTCAGCTGCAGGCAGATCGATCTTGTTCAACACCGGCACGATTTCGTGGCCGGCGTCGAGTGCGTGGTACACGTTGGCGAGGGTTTGAGCCTCGACGCCTTGCGAGGCGTCGACGACAAGCAACGAACCTTCGCAGGCGGCAAGCGACCGCGAGACTTCATAGGCGAAATCGACGTGGCCCGGCGTATCCATCAGGTTCAGAATATAGGTGTTGCCGTCAAGCGCCTTGTATTCGAGCCGCACGGTTTGCGCCTTGATGGTAATGCCGCGCTCGCGCTCGATATCCATGGAGTCGAGCATTTGCTCTTCCATATCGCGGGCGGCGACGGTGCCGGTCTGCTGAATCAGCCGGTCAGCGAGGGTCGACTTGCCGTGATCGATGTGCGCGACAATGGAGAAGTTGCGAACGTTTGAAATGGGATGCGTCGTCATGGCGTGGGGATAGCATCGCGTGGCCCGCGCGGATAGCCGCATTTTAGGCCATTGAAACACGCCCGCCACGCGGCTAGTCTGGCGCCATCACAAAGCTGGCCGCCGCTCTCCAGGCGCAACCGGCAAAAGAGAGGAAACAACGATGGTTTCAAGTTCATCGCTGAGGGCCCTCGCGACTGGTGTCGGCATCAGCGCCTTACTGATCGGCAGCGCCTCGGCGCAGGGATTGTCGGGCGCCGTTACTTCCGCCGCAGAGCCAAACATGGAAGGTGTGCTGGTCACCGCCAAGAAAGCCGGCTCGAACATAGCCGTGACGGTCGTGACCGATGCATCCGGCAAATACAGCTTCCCTGCCGAGCGGCTTGCGCCCGGCAATTACAACATGGCGATCCGCGCCGTGGGTTACGTGCTTGACGGCGCCAAAACGGCTGAAGTGCCGGAGGGAAAGGCGGGGTCGTTTGATATCAAACTTGCCAAAACGAAAAACCTCGCGGCGCAGCTGTCGAACGGCGAGTGGCTGCTTTCGATGCCAGGCGAGGACAAGACCAAGCAGTTGCTGGATGGATGCGTCGGCTGCCACAACTACCAGCGCATTGTGAACTCGACTTTTGAAGCCGACGATTTCCTCCAAATCTTCAAGCGGATGGGTACTTATTCGCCTGGCTCGACGCCACAAAAGCCGCAGCCGCTGCTGAAGGGGCCACGCGGTGAGCGCCCCGCCATCAGTCCCAACAATGCGCAAAAAGTCGCGGATTTGCTGATCAAGGCAAACCTCAGCGAAAATCCGGCGCACAGCTATGAGTACAAAACATTCCCGCGCCCGAAAGGCCGGGCTACGAAGGTTATCATCACCGAATACGACATTCTGCCGCGTAAGGAGTGGCAGCCCCATGACGTGATCGTTGATCGCGAAGGGATGGTCTGGTTCTCCGATTTCGGCGACCAGTTCATGGGCCGCATGGACCCGAAAACCGGCGAGACCGAAGCCTTCCCGCTGCCGCTCATGAAAACCGACGGGTCGCCAAAAGGTGGCCTTGAGATTTCCGAGGCGCCTAACGGCGATATCTGGCAATCTGGCATGTATCAGGGCGGCGTCTATCGGTGGGAACGCACGACCGGCAAAGTCACAGCATTCAAAATTCCTGACCAGTGGCAGACCCCCAGCACGCAGGAATCAATGGTGTCGCCGCAGCATTCAGACGTGGACGGGTACGTCTGGACCAATGATCAGCAGGACCACTCGCTGCTGCGCCTCGATCCGAAATCCGGCAAGTATGAACAGATGGGCGAAACCAAGGACGCTGGCGGAAAACCAATTCCCGGTTACGGAATGCCCACCGACCTGAAGAATCGTCCGATGCTGCATGAATTTTCCGGCACCCGCATCGGTTGGTATGATCCCGATAAAAAGGTCGCCGAGGTCTTCACGACCCCCTTCCTGGGCTCTGCCCCACGGCGGGGGAGGGTGGATGCCAAAGGGCGGCTGTTTTTTGCCGAGTATCGTGGCAACGGCGTCGGCATGTTTGACCCGGAGACGAAGCAGATAAAAGAGTGGAAACTGACGCTGCCGTGGAGTGCGCCGTATGATGCTGTGGCGACGGCAAAGGGCGAGGTCTGGACAGGGTCAATGCTCAACGATCACGTTAATCGCGTCGACACCAATAGCGGCGATCAGGTCCACTACCTGCTGCCGCGTCCGACCAATATCCGTCGCGTTTTTGTCGACGAAAAGGGCGCCAAGCCCGTGCTGTGGATTGGTTCGAACCACGGCGGTAGCGTGGTGAAGGTCGAGCCACTGGATTGAAAAGCGGCGCGCACACCGCAAGCGCGCCTGCTTCAGGGGAGCGCAGCGTAGAATGCTGCATATTGTTTTCCTGAATTGTTTGGCGTCAATTCGTCGATAGAGGCTGCACTTCCATCTGGTTGGCAACGCGACGGCTTCAGCCGCCGCCCTGCATCAACTTGCCGACTACCTTTGCGGTGTAATCCACCATTGGGACGATGCGCGCGTAATTGAGACGCGTGGGTCCGATGACGCCGAGCACGCCGACGATGCGCTGCTGTCCATCGCGAAATGGCGCGGCAATCATGGACGAGCCCGACAGCGAGAAAAGCTTGTTCTCCGAGCCTATAAAAATGCGGACGCCCTCGCCGGTCTCGGCCCGGGACAGGAGTTCAATGACATCTTTCTTGGTTTCAAGATCAGAGAACAAGAGACGCACCCGTTCAAGATCCTCGAGCGCCGTTAAATCCTCAAGCAGATTAGCCTGACCGCGCACAATCAGTTGCGGCGTATCGCCAAGGCCGGCCCAGCTCGCCAGACCCGCCTCAACAAGGCGGGCCGTAAGTTCGTTCAATTCGAGCTGCGCGCGGCCCTGCGCCGCTTCGATTTCGCTGCGAACATCGGCCAACGTCCGCCCGCGAATGCGCGCGTTGAGAAAATTCGACGCCTCCATCAGCGCCGAGGCGGGCAGCCCAAGTGGAATTTTCAGCACGCGGTTTTCAACCGAACCATCCTCACCCACGAGCACTGCCAGCGCGCGTTCCGGCTCCAGCCGCACGAACTCAATGTGCTTCAGGCGAATGTTGTATTTGCTGGTCAGCACGACGCCTGCGCCCCGCGTCAGTCCAGACAGCATCGAAGTGGCTTCCGCCAGGGCGCCTTGCAGCGTGCGGTCACGCGATGCGGCTTTGACGCGGGCATCTATATCATCGCGCTCTGCGTCGCCGAGATCGCCGATCTCCAGCATCGCGTCGACGAAAAAGCGCAATCCTGTTTCCGTCGGCAGCCGGCCGGCGCTGGTGTGAGGGGCGTAGACGAGGCCTAGCTCCTCAAGGTCCTGCATGACGTTGCGGACGGATGCAGGTGACAGGGTCATCGGCAGGAGACGGGACAACTGCCGGGAGCCAACGGGATCGCCAGTGGCAAGGTAGGAATCGACGATCCGGCGAAATATCTCCAGGGAGCGAGCGCTCATGGAGGTCAGAAGGCCGCTGCCTGCGCTCCCCAACTCGCGCGGAAACTTGTCGCCGATCATCGCCATCGCGGTAAAATGGGCAAAGCGAGGCTCCAAAGCAAGTGCGGCGTGAGGGAGTGCGGTTTTGGGGGGCGCTCCGCGCGGCGCAAACAATTGCATCGTGGGAAGGGTGCGCTTACTTTAGGACGCCTCCCTCAAGAGATGAGTACGAAACCAATGAAAATCGTTATCGCCGGCTCCCGCTTTTTTGGACAGGAAGTATTTGGCGCCTTGTTTGGCCAAAAAGACGTTGAGATTACGCGAATTGTAGCGCTTTCCGCAGATGACCGCCTCAAGCTTGCCGCCGAAGCGAAGGGCATACCGGCGATCGTGCACGAAGACCCGCACAAGATTACCGACGCCCACATTCCCGCTGGCACCGACCTCATCGTCACCGCTCACTGCCACGCGCGGGTGACGCCGGAAGCGCTGGCTAACTCCAGACTTGGCGGCATCGGCTACCATCCCTCGCTGCTTCCAAGACATCGCGGAATTGCCGCGATTGAGTGGACCATCAAGGAGAAGGACGTGATCGCTGGCGGCTCGATCTATCACCTTGCTGAACGCATGGACGCGGGTCCGCTCGCAGCGCAGGATTGGTGCTTCGTAGGAAAGGACGAGGACGCCCGCAGTCTTTGGGAGCGTGCGCTGGCGCCGATGGGCCTGCGACTGATAAAACAGGTGGTCGCCACTGCCGCCGCGACCGGATCGCTGCCATCCATCGCCCAGCAGGAAGAGTTCGCGACCAAGGCGCCGTCGATAAAAAAGCCAGCTGGCTAAGGCCCGCTGCAAATAAATGAATCAAACTGGAGGCAACGATGGCGTTCATCCCCCCGTCCCGTGAGGATATCATGGGCTCGCAACTGGCGAGTGCAATGCCGGCGCCGGGCGTTCTCGCCTCGACGGAAACGCGAAATTATTTCCAGGCAATTGATAATATGATCTCGGTTTTCGCGATCCGTCCCGGCGATGAGGTGTTATTCCTCACCGATCCGCTCCTGGATCGTCGCGTGGTGGACGCCATCTGCGGAGTGGCGAGATCGCGCGGCGTTGAGCCGCGCGAGTTCATGGCGGCCTCGACGCAAGTGGCCAGTTGCCCGCCCGAATGCCGCGCTCTCATCGAGAAAGCGACCTTCATCGTGTCGAGCTGGTTTTGCTCGGTGAACGAGCCGCTGTTCATAAAGTGGCGTCGCGAAAACGGCCAAAGGTGGGTGAAGATTACCTACTTCCGAAATCTTGATCTCCTGCATACGCCGCAAGCGCGTTTTCCGATTGATCTTGTCGGCGAAATCATTCGCGCAACCGCACGCATGTATCCCAAAGATCACGATTTCAACATGACTTTCGCCTGTCCGCGCGGCACGGATCTGAGCATCAAATTCACGCCGGACATGGTGAAAAACCTGCATGCGAACAATCGCTGGCAAGGTCAGGACAAGGCGGATCAGCCCGGCTGCTACGTCCACTTCATGCCGACGCACGGCCCCAATATTTATGACCGCGTCGCCTTCGGCCGCGATCCAGCCAAACGCGGCGACATGCAAGGCGTGGTGTTCCCGCAGTGGGCGATCGGCTTCGAAAAGCCATTCGAGGAGAAGATCGGCATCGAGTACAAAAATGATCTCGTCATAAAGGTGCACGGTAAATCCCTCGACGCGGAAATCCTGCGCGACATGTTGGTGGGATGCGACGCGCATTTGCATGAACTGGGTTGCGGTTTCAATCCGAAATATCCACGCTTCAAGGCTTATCCAGCCGGCTCAAACGCCCCCGGCGCCTTGCATTTTGGCACTGACAGTTCGAAGGCGAGCGAGTGGCTGGCGCGCCGCGTGCCGAAATGGGAAGAGCCGCACACGCATCAGGATTGCGTGGCGTTCGACATGACCGTCAAGGTTGGCAATACGACGCTTATCGACAACGGATTTTTGATGGCGTTGCGCGACAAGCAGGTAATCGAAGCGGCGCGCCGATATGGCGACCCGGTCGAGTTGCTCGAAACTTTCGTGGAATAGGCCGCAGCCTTTGGGCCGAAAACCCAGCAGAGGAGCCGCCATCGTGAAGGGTTGTCGCCAGCTCCTTCTTGCCGCGATGGCGGTTCTCGCCAGTTGCTGCGTCGCCCACGCCCAGTTCTATAAAGATAAAACGCTGACGTTTTTCATAAACTATGGCGTTGGCGGCAATGCTGACACGGAGGCCCGCGTTTATCAGCGTTTTCTTCCCAAGCACATTCCGGGTAACCCCAACATCGTCATCCAGAATGCTCCGGGGGCCGGCGGTATCAACGCCATCAACGTGCTGGGGCTGGGGTTGGGGCCGAAAAACGACGGCTATACGATGGGCTACTTCACGCTCAGCGCGCTGGAATCCATAATCGAAAATCCGGCTTTCAAAGTGAAGCTGACAGAGTTTTCGTTTGTTGCCGGCGCGCGTGGCTGGAACGTCGCTTACGGGCGGAAAGATATTGCGCCGGGGATGACGAAGCCGGCGGATATCGCAAAGGCGAAAAACGTATTTTTAGGTGGCTACGCGCGGGCGTCCTCGCATGACACGCGGTTGCGGCTGGCGATGGAAATCATGAACGTGCCGTACCAACTCGTCACCGGTTTTCCCGCGACGGCCGCAATCAACAAGGCGATGCTGCAAAACGAAGTCAATTTTTCAGGCTCATCGCTGCCGGGCTTTCAAACCCAGGTAATCCCACAAATCATTGATCCCGGCGTTGGCATGCCGTTCTTTCAGTATCCGGTCATGGGAGCGGACGGAAAGCCAATGGGAAATCCCAACCTTACAAAGCAAGGCATCAAAATCTTCGACGACGTTTACGCCGAGGCGTTCGGCAAGCCGCCCACCGGGCCGAAAGCCGAGGCCTTGCTGCTGATGAACGACATCGGCACACAACTGCAGCGCGGCATGGTGTTTCCAAAAGGAACTCCGCAGGAAGCCATCGACATCCTGCGAACAGCAGTCATGAATCTTTCCAAAGATGAAACCTTTCAGCAGGAATTTGCGAAAGTGTCGAGCGAGCGGGCTGACCTGGTTTCGGGCGCCGAGCTGGAGCCGCTTTTTGCCCGCATGCGAAATGTTGACCCGGTGATCAAGCAGGTCCTCAAGGACGCCGTGGCCGAGTAAGCCAAGGCTTGAACGGCGATTGCGGGGCCGTCATAAGCACAATTGCGCCAATGCTCGAGGCTTAGCCATGACAACGACAACCGCCACGTCAAATTCGCAGGACGCTCGCGCAAAAGCAGACTTTCAGTGGGACGATGCGTTTCTGCTGGAAGACCAGCTGACCGAAGACGAACGCATGATCCGCGACACCGCGCGGGGCTTCGCCCAAAGCGAGTTGGCTCCGCGCGTGGTCGAGGCCTACGCAAAGGAGAAAATCGACACGGAAATCATCCCGCGAATGGGCCGGTTAGGCTTACTCGGCATGACCTTGCCGGAAAGCTTGGGCGGCGCTGGAGCAAATTATGTATCCTACGGACTGGTGGCGCGCGAAATAGAGCGCGTTGACTCCGGCTATCGCTCCATGATGAGCGTGCAATCCTCGCTCGTCATGCATCCAATTTATGCCTACGGCGACACCCAGCAGAAAGAGAAATATCTACCGAGGCTTGCGACAGGCGAACTCATCGGTTGTTTCGGATTGACGGAGGCTGATGCAGGATCTGACCCGGGCGGCATGAAAACACGCGCTGACAAGTTCGACGGCGGCTATCGCCTGAGCGGTTCCAAAATGTGGATCAGCAACGCGCCCATCGCCGATGTCTTCGTCGTCTGGGCGAAGTCTGCCGCGCACAACGGCGTCATCAAGGGTTTTTTGCTGGAGAAGGGAATGAAGGGCCTGACGGCGCCCAAGATTGATGGCAAACTTTCCTTGCGCACCTCGGTGACTGGCGAAATTGTGATGGACGGCGTTGAAGTCAGCGAAGATCAAATGCTCCCCAACGTCAGTGGTCTCAAAGGCCCATTTGGCTGCCTCAACCGGGCGCGGTACGGCATTGGCTGGGGCGTTTTGGGCGCCGCAGAGGATTGCTTCTTTCGCGCCCGCCAGTACACGCTCGACCGTAAACAGTTCGGAAAACCGCTAGCGGCCACGCAGCTTGTGCAAAAAAAGCTTGCGGATATGCAATGCGAAATTTCGCTAGGCTTGCAGGCAGCGTTGCGCGTTGGGCGCCTGTTTGATGAGGGACGCGCGGCCCCCGAGATGATATCGATCCTCAAGCGCAACAACGCGGGAAAGGCGCTCGATATAGCCCGCGTTGCCCGCGATATGCATGGTGGAAATGGAATTCACGGCGAATATCACGTGATGCGTCATGCGCAAAACCTCGAAACCGTCAACACCTACGAGGGAACGCATGACGTACATGCTCTGATCCTCGGGCGCGCAATTACGGGACTGCAAGCATTTTTTTGAGTTGAGCCTCACGCCAATGACTGAGGCCGAAACTGCAGGTCATCTTTCGGGTCCGGAGGCGATTACACCGGTCGCCGCCATCGCCTCGCTCAGAAACACCAGCCGTCGTCATTGAGATCAGCTGCGGGCGAAGATTGATCCAATTTTTCGCCCGAGCTTGCCGATATTCGAGACAACTTCTGCAGGTTTCGGCAAAAAGTCAGTTATCGTCGACAACACAGGGATGCGTTTGCGGACCGGCGCCACGGTCTCTGACTGCGTAGCCTCTTCATGCGTAGTCGCAAGTGGAGTTGTCTGACGCGAGGGCGGTTTGGTGAATTGGGCTTTCGGCACCGTCTGGCGAACCTTCTCCCTCGCTTTTCGTGGGTCACGGAAGGGCTGTAGCCGTGCTGCAGAGAGTGCAGCCATAGCGACAACAGGAGGCGCCTCCAGCGAACTTTCCGGCAGCATCGGCGCGACCCGCGACAGCGCGAAAGCCTCAATGAATTCGGACGTCGCATTTGTTTCATCGGTGCGAACGTTGAATTGCGGAATGCTCGGCGCCTGCAGGTTCACCTTGGGGACGACATCGCTTTGCACCGCTATCGGCCGCGCCACCCACACCAACGTAAAAAGCGTCAAGGCGCCGGCCGCAACAATTTCAAGCAACAAGCGGTTGCTGATGAGGCGGGATGAAATCGCGGCGACGGTTGGGGGCACCTGGCCTCTCCAATTCTGAGAGGTGTCACCATCCCGAAAAAGCCGGCTGAATTGCGGCAGACATCACGCAGCCTCACGTTGGCGCCCGGACAGCAATTGCCGGAGCGTATACAAGTCTTTCGAAAACAGGCGTATCCCCTCGGCGAGTTTTTCCGTCGCCATGGCGTCCTCATTGAGGGCCCAACGAAAGGCGCTCTCTTCGAGCTTTGGCGAGGCTGAAGCAGCGGTACCGCCGCATGTAGCTTCAAGACGCCGCGGCAGATTTCCATCGTCTGCCGACAGTTGTTCAAGCAGCTGCGGTGCGATTGTGAGCCGATCGCACCCGGCCAGCGCCTCGATTTCCTGCACGTTCCGGAACGAGGCGCCCATCACGATGGTTCGCACATCGTGGGTTTTGTAATATTGGTATATAGCCCGCACCGAGACAACGCCGGGGTCCGTTTCCGCAGTGAAGGTTTTTGCCTCGTTCCGGACATGCCAGTCCAGAATTCGTCCAACGAACGGCGAAATCAGGAAGGCGCCCGCGTCGGCTGCCGCGATCGCCTGAGCGAGTGAAAAAACCAGCGTCATATTGCAGTTTATGTTTTCGCGTTCCAGCATTTCCGCAGCGCGAATCCCCTCCCAGGTGGACGCAAGCTTGATCAAGATGCGATCCCGACCAACCCCACGACTTTCGTAGTCGGCTATCAATGTCCGGCCCTTCGTCACCATGGCCGAAATGTCGAAAGACAAATCTGCATCAACCTCTGTCGAAACACGTCCTGGGACGATGCGCGATAGCTGCGTTCCAAAATTGACAGCAAGGCGGTCGACGACGCTGTTCAACGATGCACTGTTTTCGTGACCCCAGTGGATGGCTTCGTCGACAAGCGACGCATACGCAGGCATCTGTGCAGCTCTCAGAATCAGAGTCGGGTTTGTCGTGCAATCGGTTGGTTGGTAAGCGCGGATTGATTCCATGTCGCCGGTATCGGCGACTACCGTCGTCATGGTGCGCAACTGATCGAGTTTGGAAGCCATCGGCGGACCCTCCTGCATAGACTCAAGCGAAGATGATATTCCGGCGGCCAAGCGCCGAAAACCACTCTGCGGTGCAATTCCGAAACTGTGCACAGAATGCGTGTCCGCGATGATTTCCCCAAGTTGTCGGCGTCTGGTAGCTTCGCAGGCGTCAGTGGCCGTTCATGTCAGGGCGGGGCGGGAATGTCGATATCGCGTAGAATCGTTTTGCGTGGGGGTATTGTCGGCGCAGCCATAAGCGCCCCTGCATTCGCAGCGCGAGCGCAGGCGTGGCCATCCCGGCCCGTTCGTCTCATCGTGACGTTCCCGCCTGGCGGCGCCAACGATATTATTGCGCGGATTCTCGGCCAAGCTTTGTCCGAGCGGCTTGGTCAGCCGTTCGTCATCGAAAATCGCGTCGGCGGCAGCGGCAATCTTGGCGCAGCGGAGGTCGCGCGCTCAGCACCGGACGGTTACACGTTATTGCAGGCCACGGTGGCCAACGCCACCAACCCCTCGATGTTTGAAAACATGTTCTTTAATTTCGAGCGCGACTTTACGCCTGTCGCCGGTGTTTATCGCGTTCCCCTCGTTGTCGACGCCGGGCCGTCGCTGCCGGTCAACACGGTTCCAGAACTTATCGCCTATCTGAAAGCCAACCCGGGCAAACTGAATTACGGTTCGGGCGGCATCGGCTCCCTTGCACATATCGCTGGTGAACTTTTCAAACTCACCGCAGGCGTGGACATGGTGCACGTCCCCTATCGCGGAAGTCCGCCGGCGCTGGTTGATCTGCTGAATGGCCGGCTCGATATACTGTTCGATCCATTGCCGACATCGGTCGAGCATATCCGCGCGGGGTCGCTTCGGGCCATCGCCATGACGACTTCAGCGCGCTCGCCTGCACTGCCGGAAACGCCTGCGATGGCGGAGTATTTGCCCGGGTACGAAGCCAGCGTGTGGGTGGCGATTACATCGCCAAAGGCAACGCCGACGCCTGTTGTGACCGGGCTGGCGGAGGCGATCAACAGTATCCTTGCCGATGGTTTATTTAGATCCAAACTCGCGGCAATGGGCGCGTCTGTGTGGGAGATTTCGCAAAGCGACCTCAGCAAACACATCGCCGCCGAAACCAGGAAATGGACGAAGGTAATCAAGGACGCTGGAATCAAAGCGGAGTAGGAACTGCGCGGTGCTGCTTGACCTCCTGCATATCCCGATCATCCAGGCGCCCATGCTCGGCGCCAGCGACACAGCAATGGCAATTGCGGTGTCGAAGGCAGGAGGCTTGGGGTCTTATGCGGCCGCAGGGTCGACGCCAGAAAAGCTTAAGCTCGACGTTGAGGCGATTCGTGCGTCGACGTCGAGACCTTTTGCTGTCAACACTTTCATATTGCCGCCCTGTGACCCCTCCCCGGATGTCGTGCGTGAGGCGATAGAGCTGCTGGCGCCGTGGCGCGAAAGGTACGGGTTGCCGCCGCAAGCCATTCCCAATCAGTGGGCCGAAGCTTTCGAACCACAATTCAGCGCCGTCGTTGAATCAGCACCGCCCGTCGCTTCCTTCACCTTTGGCATATTATCTCGCCAACAAATTTCGATGCTGCATGCGCGAAACGTCATCGTTTTCGGCACAGCAACAAGCGTGTCGGAGGCAAAAGCATGGGCGGACGTGGGCGCCGACGCTATTTGCGCGCAGGGATTTGAAGCCGGCGGCCACCGCGGGACTTTTCTAAAACCAATAACGGAGAGCAGCATTGGTACATTCGCTCTCGTGCGGACAATTCTTGCCGAGGTTCATTTACCAATCATCGCCGCCGGCGGCATTGCGGATGGGGCGGGCGTGGCGGCCGCGCTCGTGCTCGGCGCTAGCGCAGTTCAGGTTGGAACCGCCTATTTGCTCAGCGACGAATCGATTGCCAACGAAACATGGCGCGCCGCGATCCAATCTGCTCCTGATGATCCAACAAGATTGACTCGCGCCATTTCAGGCCGTTATGCGCGAGGTATCGAAAATGAATTCATGACGACCATGCGGGCTGTGGAAGAAGGGATCGCCGCCTATCCTGTGCAGAATGCGCTGACGCAGGAATTGCGAAGCGCCGCAGCCAAAGCAGGTTCGTCAGCGGTGCTTTCGATGTGGGCGGGACAAGCTGCGCGCCTGACCCGGCAAGGGAGCTCCGGCGACATCACACGTGACCTCTGGAACGACGCTCGCCGAACCTTGGCGGCTCACGCCAAACGCTGGGCCGTCGGGGTTGAAGACGTGTAAATTTCCACTTGGCGTCTATCAGCAAACGCGCGATAGAACGTCCCCACGCAACAATTTGCGGCAAAAATTCGCTGAGGATACACCATGCGTGAGCTTACCCATTTCATCGGTGGAAAACATGTGAAGGGAACTTCTGGCCGGTTCGCCGAAGGCTATCAGCCGATGACAGGTGAGACGATCACCAAAGTGCCGCTGGCCTCCGCCGCTGAAGTGGATCACGCGGTGAAAAACGCTCTCCTCGCGCAACCGGCGTGGGCGGCCACCAATCCGCAGCGACGCGCGCGTGTGCTGACGAAGTTCATTGAACTCGTGGCGCGTGACAATGACAAGATCGCCGACGTAATTGCGCGCGAAAATGGCAAGACCCTTGCGGATGCAAAAGGCGATATCCAGCGCGGCGTTGAAGTGATCGAATTTTGTCAGGGCGTTCCGCACTTGATGAAAGGCGATTACACGGAAGGCGCCGGGCCGGGCATCGACATCTACTCGTTGCGTCAGCCGCTCGGTGTCGTCGCTGGCATCACGCCGTTCAATTTTCCAGCGATGATTCCCATGTGGAAATTCGGGCCAGCGATCACCTGCGGCAATGCTTTCATTCTGAAGCCGTCAGAGCGCGACGTAGGCGCCCCACTGTTATTTGCAGAACTAATGATCGAAGCGGGCCTCCCACCGGGAATTCTGAACGTCGTGAACGGCGACAAGCAGGCGGTGGATGCGTTGCTGGATCATCGAGACATTCAGGCCATCGGCTTCGTCGGCTCCACGCAAATCGCTGAGTATGTCTATACGCGCGGCGCCGCGAGCGGCAAACGCGTGCAATGTTTTGGCGGCGCCAAAAATCATATGGTCGTCATGCCCGACGCCGATATGGACATGACGGTCGACGCATTGATCGGTGCTGGATATGGCTCGGCGGGCGAGCGCTGCATGGCGATTTCCGTAGCCGTGCCGGTGGGCGAGAAAACCGCCGACGAACTGATGAGGCGACTGATTCCACGCGTCGAGGCTCTCAAAATCGGCCCCTCAACGGATTCTGCTGCTGACTTTGGACCGCTTGTCACCGCGCAAGCACTTGAGCGGGTTCGCAATTACGTCAACGTTGGCATTGAGGAAGGCGCTGAACTCGCTGTCGATGGACGCGAATTCAAAATGCAGGGCTATGAAAACGGTTTCTACATGGGCGGGTGTCTGTTTGACCGGGTAACCAGGGACATGCGCATCTACAAGGAAGAAATATTCGGTCCTGTGCTGTGCGTGGTGCGCGCCAACAACTACGACGAGGCGCTGGAACTTTGTAATAATCACGAATATGGCAACGGCGTCGCTATTTTCACAAGGGACGGAGATGCGGCGCGCGATTTCGCGGCTCGGGTGCAGGTCGGAATGATTGGCGTCAACATTCCGATTCCGGTGCCGCTCGCCTACTACACTTTTGGCGGCTGGAAGCGCTCGGTGTTCGGTGACCTCAATCAACATGGGCCCGACGCCATACGTTTTTACACGCGCACCAAAACCGTTACATCGCGCTGGCCCAGCGGTATCAAGGCAGGCGCGGAATTCTCGATCCCGACAATGAATTAGCTGGTCGAAACCCAGCGGAGGCGTGCCGACTCATGCCGCTGGCGGAGGGAAGGGAACTGGGGTCGAACCTTCTCCGCCTTTTCTAGCGGCGCCGCTCCGGGAGCGCCGAGTCAGTTTTATCTCCTCCCCCGAACTGACCCCGCGTCAGCAATATTCGCCTGACGACGTAGCCGTCTGCAACAGTCACTGCGCCGCACGTCAGCTTCGAAAAATGAAGACTTTTTGCAAGGCCGTGTTTCGAGGCGCTCGCTGGATACGTTGAAACAGATGAAACCCTCAAACTTCGCAACCTGTGATCTTGAGGCTTCGGGTTGCGCCGAGCGTACGAATCGTCCGGCATGCTCGGAAGACGCCCTAGTCTCGACGCGATCACGGTAAGTAAGCCAAGTCTTGGGTTTAGGCACCGCCCTAATCCTCTCGGTTGCCGCATAAAAACCGGCCTCCATGATTTTCAGGCGAGCCGTTGGTCAGGGACTTCGCCGCCGTCTTACAATCAGGGCAACACCAAGAATAGCTAGCACAATCAACAGCAGGCAGATTCCTCCGAACCCGCCCATGCCCCAACCCATGCCCCATCCGCTCATCATTCCATCATATCCGTACATGATCGTCTCCTCAGTCCAGTGATACGCGGCGGAGCCGCAGCGCATTTCCAACGACGCTGACAGACGACAGCGCCATGGCGGCGGCCGCAATGATCGGCGACAACATCAATCCGAAAAACGGGTAGAGGACGCCCGCCGCGATCGGTACTCCCGCCGCGTTGTAGATGAAGGCGAAGAACAGGTTCTGTCGAATGTTGCTCATCGTCGCGTGCGACAACAGCCTCGCGCGCACAATGCCGCGCAGGTCGCCCTGAAGCAGCGTCACGCCAGCGCTTTCAATCGCCACATCCGTGCCGGTTCCCATGGCGATGCCGACATCGGCGGCGGCAAGCGCCGGTGCGTCGTTGACGCCGTCACCAGCCATGGCGACGACGCGGCCTTCGCGACGCAGCCTTTCTACCACCTTGGCTTTGTCTTCTGGCAATATTTCCGCCTCGACCTCGGTTATGCCCAGACGGCGCGCCACGGCGAGCGCCGTCGTGCGGTTATCGCCTGTAAGCATGACGACACGGATGCCGATGTCCCGAAGCGCTTTAAGCGCCTCGGCCGTAGATGTTTTGAGGGGATCAGCGATGGCGAGAATTCCGGCGGCCTTTCCGTCGACGGCAACGAAGATCGCCGTAGCGCCATCGCTTCGAAGGCTCTCAGCGTCCTTCACCAGATATGCAGTATCGACGCCGCTATCCGTCAACATAGCCTGGTTGCCAATAACAATCTTACGGCCGGACAGGGTTCCGGAAACGCCCTTGCCGATGGGAGAGTCAAAATCCGCAGCTTCAGAAAGATTGAGTCCTCTCGCGTTGGCCGCTTCGACGATGGCGCGGGCGAGAGGATGCTCGCTCCCTCGTTCGAGGCTGGCGGCCAGCTGCAGGATATCTTCCTCGCGAAACCCTTCCGCAACCTTGATCGCGGTCATCGAGGGTTTCCCTTCCGTCAGCGTGCCAGTTTTATCGACTACGAGCGTGTCTATTTTTTCGAACCGCTCCAGAGCTTCGGCGTTCTTGATCAGAACGCCCGATTTCGCGCCGCGGCCGACGCCGACCATGATCGACATCGGCGTCGCGAGACCGAGCGCGCAGGGGCAAGCGATGATAAGGACGGACACAGCTGCGATCATACCGAAAGTGAAACGCGGCTCAGGCCCCCAAGTTGCCCAGCACGCAAAGGCAACAATCGCTATGCCGATGACCAGCGGCACGAACCAGCCCGCAACCTGGTCGGCGAGGCGCTGGATAGGCGCGCGGCTCCGCTGGGCTTGCGCGACCATCTTCACGATCTGCGCCAGAACCGTATCGCTTCCAACCTTATCGGCCTTCATGATGAAGCTGCCGGTCTGGTTCATCGTGCCTCCGATGACCCGCCCGCCCGTCGTCTTGGTGACCGGCATCGATTCGCCCGTGACCATGGACTCATCGATCGCGCTGCGCCCTTCGAGGATTTCACCATCGATTGGAACTTTTTCGCCTGGACGCACGCGCAACCTGTCGCCGACGGCAACCTGATCAAGGCCTACGTCCTCATCCGTACTGTCGACCCGAATTCGGCGGGCGGTCTTGGGCGCAAGATCGAGTAGCGCACGGATTGCGCCGCCGGTTTGCTCGCGGGCGCGTAACTCGAGCACTTGTCCCAGCAGCACCAGCACTGTGATAACGGCCGCCGCCTCAAAATAGATGGCGACCGCCCCATCCATACCGCGAAACGCGGCGGGAAAAAGACCCGGAATGAATGTCGCCACAACGCTGTAGAGCCAAGAAACACCCGTTCCCATCGCGATCAGCGTGAACATGTTGAGGTTACGAGTGACTAACGATTTGGCGGCGCGCACGAAGAATGGCCATCCAGCCCACAGCACAACGGGCGTCGCCAGCACGAACTGAATCCAGTTGGAAAGCTGACCGCTGACGATCCCATGCAGATTGAACAAATGACCGGTCATCTCAAGTGCAACCACCGGCGCGCTCAAGGCCAGCCCAATCCAGAAGCGCCGGGTCATGTCGACAAGTTCGGCGCTCGGGCCTTCCTCACCCGTCGCCATTTCTGGCTCAAGGGCCATGCCGCAGATCGGGCAGGTCCCAGGCCCTTTCTGTCGGATCTGCGGGTGCATCGGGCAGGTATATGTGCCATCGGTCGCCGCCGCATCTGTGAGCGCTGGCGTGATGTACCTCCGCGGCTCTATGACGAACTTGTCGTGGCAGCGCGCCGAGCAGAAGAAGTACGGCTTATGCGCATATTCGGCGCGGATATTAGCGGTGTCCGGGTTTACGATCATCCCGCACACGGGATCTCTCACTTCGGCCGCAAGGCCCGTTATGACGGAGCCACCAGTTTTTTGGACGGCCGTTGATTGAAGCCCGGAATGCGTCATTGGATCGTGTCCTTCCTGGCTGGTGGCTTAAATGAAGCGCTCGCAAAGGCTAGTTACGCTCACTGCGGAAATGAGCATTCATCAGCACAACAAGGATCGTGGGGATAACCAGCCATTGCCCGAGGGGCGCAAGGCCGACGCGGAGCAGCGGAATAACCGGCATCAGCGGGCTATAGTTCCAGCGCCCAGTCGTGCGCGTGGCAATGAGTTCGAGACCAACTGTGATCAGCAGGCCAATGGAAATCCACGCAGCAAAGGGCGCGAGCTTCACGTTGAGGAACCAAAACCGAGAACCGGCGGCCAGTGCTGCCGCGTAGAACGCTATCATTGCGATCACAACATCGCCAAGGCTTGCCATAAGACAGAGGCTGCGTACCTCCCCGTGCGGACGCTCCGAAAGTCCAGCGTAAAGCGGATCCTGCAGCATCTCCCAAGCGAAGTGAAATACAAAGGCGAGCAGAATCAACAGCGGTTCGGGTTGGTCCCGCAAGCGGCGACGGAACGCCGTCGGCTTAGAGTTCAGACCGCTATCACTCACCGCCATCGCGACAAGAAAAAATTATAAAGCGGCCCAAAGATCAAGGCGACATACCATCCCCACATGAAACTCTCGATCAAGCCGAGGAAAAAACCCGGCCACGTCAGAAGCACAAACCCCGGAAGGAAGATTGCGAGTGCTGCGTGGTTAAACGGCAAGCCGGGCAATATGAGATAACCGAGAACGCAGATTAGATAGGAGATGACGAGAAAAAGACTCAGCGCCATCCCGAAGGCGAACACTGGAATCGTCTGCTTTCCGGGGTGGTTCTGGCCGCCAGATTCAATAGCCATGATGTTTTTCCTTCGTAATCTGCTCAGCGCTCTTTGCGCCGGCATAGGCTACTGGGGATGCTTCGAACTTTTCGCGGCAGTTTTGCGAGCAGAAATGGTAAATGCGGCCCTGCCAGGCTGTCGTCTTCGCAGTTGCTGTTTTCACATTCATTCCACAGACGGGGTCAATTTCATCTTCCGGTAACACCACTGAATTTTCTGCATGATGTTGCCCGTGGCCCATGATGTGGGCGCCGCACCCAAATCGCATCATCACGAAAAACATGCCGGCCAAGAAGAGATAATAAAGGACATTTTCGATCGACATTTCTTTGTTCCTCAAAGCGGTGAGGTTGATGCAGCAGGATGGCAACGGGGCGATTTCCGCGCGTTACAAACCCACCCGTCGACGGCGAGAGAAAGCGGGATTTCCCGAGACTCAACGATGAAAGCCGCTTTGGTTTTTGGAATTTAAGACATGTAGCGTCTGCTCAACTCCGTCTCGCGTCAAGCAAGTTAGGCGGTGTTAAATTTGGGGACAGGGTTGCATCGGGAGCCTAATACGCATAAGTGTCAGGCCTCCCATCGGGCCGAAACACTCGAATGAAGTTCCGCGCATTGTTCAGGAAACTCGGATTGGCTGGCGTTTTCGCCGGCCTGTTTGCGTTTCTGCTCATGGGCGCTTCCGTGCAGTGTATTCCTTCAGTGCCGATTGACGCCGTTACGGTTCACGCCATGACCCAAGGTTCGCTGGTATCTTTGGACCACGACCACAACAAGGGCGAACACGGGCACCACTCCTCGACGTCGGACACTTGCAACGATGGGTGTTGTGGCGCCAGCTGCCATGTGTTGGCAGGGCCGCAGGTTATCGCTGCCGCAGACTTTGTTTTTACGCGCGACTCCTTCAGCGTAGCTCCGGACAGGGTAGCTAGCGGCACCCTTCCGTTTTCCATAGAGCGTCCCCCCCGGGCCTGATCTGACAGCGGGCGGCGCCACGCAACGCATTGTGCGTGGCCACCGCTCTATCCGTGTCAGTTTTCTCGTCAGCTTCCGCGCGGACTTGCGCGCCGAATGATGGTTGCATCTTCATGAAAGTCATTTTTGCCTTGGCCCTGTGCCTTGGCGCAGCTGCGTGCGCGACCGTGCCTCCACCGCCGCGTTATTTGGCGGCTGCCGCCAGCGCGACAACGCCAACACCGAGACTCCGCGTCGCCAATGCGGCGGCAGGCACCCACACCTACCGCGCCGTCGAACCGGGCGGATGGGGCGGTACAGAGGCCCCCGCGCCCGTAGCAGGTGGAGCGAAGCCATGAACGCTGCAAAGTTATGCAACCGCGTATGGGCGCCATGCGCTTTGCTGCTGTCACTGGCGGGCTGCGCCAGCTTTTCTCCCGACGGTGGGATGTCGACTGTTACGATTGCGGCTCGGGACGACTTGCGTAAAAATGTCGTTAAAATCGGCGATGAGATGCAAGCCGCTGCTGCCGACATGCAGGTCAAAGCGCTTCTTAAAAAAGGCATCACCGCCGACCGCGCGGTGCAAATCGCCCTGTTGAGCAATAAAAGGCTACAGGCTGCGTTCAACGACCTGGGCATCTCGGAAGCAGAGTATGTGGCCGCAAGTCTTCCGCCGAACCCAAAGCTCTCCCTGCTCGACCTGCGGAGCGGCGCTGACTTCAGCATTGAGCGACGATTCGTAACAGATATCCTGTCGCTCTGGAGCCTCTCGACGCGCAAGGAAATTGCGGCGGCAAGTTTCAAGTCAGCGCAGTTGAGAGCGGTAGCATCAACCCTCAGGCTGGCGGCAGACGTCCGGCGGCAATATTGGCGCGTTGCAGCTGCAACCCGGCAAGGGCGATACCTGCAAGAGTCGCGCGCGGCTGCAGAAGCAACCTCCGACCTTGCGAAGCGACTCGGCGAAACCGGAGCGACTAACAAACTCGACCAGAGTCGGGAACATGTTTTTTATGCCGAGGTGTCAGCGCAACTGGCTAAAGCTCGAACGCAACTGCTTGTTGAGCAGGAAAAACTGACACGCCTGATGGGATTATGGGGCAGAAACGCGGTTTATAAAGTCGCGGGAGTGTTACCCCCGTTGCCTGGAAAGGTAACGCCCGCAGCGCAAATCGAGCAGGATGCAGTCAGGCGCAATGTGGATGTCAGAATGGCGCGCGCCGATCTCGACCGGGTGGCAAAAGAGCTCGGCCTGACTCAAGCCACGCGCTACGTTAACGCGCTCGAATTGTCAGCCGCCGAAAACGTCTCGCGCACGACGAGCACCAGTATAGATCCGGTTACCGGAGCAGCTTCATCCTCCGTTGATCGCTCCCGGCAGCGCGGGCTTGAGTTAGCGATCGAGATTCCGCTTTTCGATTTTGGAGAGGCCCGGACGCGGAAAGCCGAAGAGGTGTATATGCGAGCCGCGAATTTACTCGCGGCAAAAGCGATCGACGTCAGGTCGCAGGCGCGGCAATCCTATCTCGCCTATCGCGGAGCCTACGACGTCGCCCGCCTCTACAGGTTGCAGGTGTTGCCGCTACGCAAGGCGATTCAGGACGAGTCGCTGCTGCATTACAACGGCATGCTTTCGGATCTCTTCGTGCTGATTCAGGACGCACGCGCCCGGATTAACAGCAACATCGCGGCAATCGATGCCCAGCGCGATTTCTGGATCGCCGACGCTGATCTGCGCGCGTCAATAATCGGCGGCGGCATAAGTGGTGACGAAACCGAAAGCAAGCCCGCGCCGGCCGCCCCCGGCGCCGCTGACTAACTCGCAACCATGGAGAGTTGAAATGCTTCGACGCGAATTTCTCAAGGCATCGGCGGTGTCGGCAGCGACAGCTTTCGCCGTCAGTGGGCGGGCACAGGCAGCCTCCATTCCCGAAGCCGCGACGATGAAAGATCCTGCGACGCAGATGCCGTACGTCCCCACCACGGGACCTGATTACAACCCAGTTGTTACGCTAAACGGCTGGACGCTACCGTGGCGGATGAACGGAGACTGGAAGGAATTTCATTTGGTCGCCGAGCCGGTTGTGCGTGAAATCGCGCCAGGCATGAAAGCCTACCTGTGGGGGTACAATGGGCAGTCGCCGGGTCCCACGATTGAAGCGGTCGAAGGCGACAAGGTCCGCATTTACGTCACCAACAAACTGCCAGAACACACGGCTGTTCACTGGCACGGGCAGCGTCTGCCCAACGGCATGGATGGCGTCGGTGGCCTCACGCAGCCCGCGATCAAGCCCGGACAGACATTCGTCTATGAGTTCCCGCTCCGGCGCGCAGGGACATATATGTATCACCCCCATGCCGATGAAATGGTTCAGATGGCCATGGGCATGATGGGCATGTTCGTAGTGCACCCGAAAGACCCCGCCGAGCGCCGCGTCGACCGCGACTATTGTTTCCTGCTGAACGCCTTCGATATCGAGGCCGGCAGCTACGTGCCGAAAATCAACACGATGCTCGACTTCAATTTGTGGACGTGGAACAGCCGCGCTTTCCCAGGCGTAGATCCGTTAATCGCTGCGAAAGGCGACCGGATGCGTGTGCGGATCGGCAATCTCACGATGACCAATCACCCCATCCACATTCACGGACACGAGTTCACCGTGACCGGCACGGACGGTGGATGGGTCCCGCCCGGCTCGGCATGGCCCGAGGTGACAGTCGATATTGCGGTCGGACAGATGCGTTCTATCGAATTTGTCGCGGACGAACCTGGCGACTGGGCGATGCATTGTCACAAGTCACATCACACCATGAACGCCATGGGGCACACGGTGAAAACTTACATCGGTGTAAAGCTCGGCGACATTCAGAAAAAAATCGCGAAGACCGCGCCGGGCTATATGGCAATGGGCGACAAAGGCATGGCGGACATGGGATCGATGCAGATGCCGCTTCCCGATAACACCCTGCCAATGATGACAGGCTTTGCGCAATTTGGGCCCGTGGAAATGGGCGGAATGTTTTCTGTGCTGAAGGTGCGGGAGGGGCTCGCAACCGGCGACTACAAAGACCCCGGCTGGTTCAAGCATCCAGAAGGCACCGTCGCGCATCTTGTCGAAACTGAACCCGCCGCGCCTCCACGCCAGGGGCGCGTCGATCCCAAAGCGGCGCCGGCAAAATACCGCGTCGTGAAGCCGACCACAATGAAACATGAATAGGAGAACGAGCATGAGCAGACACTGGATTTTCGCACCTTTAATCGTGGTATCCGCCGGAATTTCCTCAGGCGCCTGGGCGCACGGCGATGAGAAACATTTTGCCGCCGGTGCGCCCGGCAACCCAAAGCAGAAATCGCGAACCGTGGAAATCGTGATGCGCGAAGGCAACGGCACGATGTCCTACTCACACGATACAATCGTCGTAAAGCGTGGCGAACAGATTCGCTTCATCCTCAGGAACGAGGGCGCGCTCACTCACGAATTCATGCTCGCTAGCGTTAAGGAAAACGAAGAGCATGGCAAGGTGATGGAGAAACACCCAGAGATGGAGCACGACGATCCCAACGGAAAAACGCTGGAACCGGGAAAATCGGCGGAAGTTTTGTGGAAGTTCACCAATAGCGGCACGTTTGAGTTCGCCTGTCTCATCCCAGGTCATCATCAAGGCGGCATGCACGGACTGGTAATCGTAAAGTAGCTGAAATCAACGGAGAAAGAACATGACTCAAGTTCGAAAATTCACGGTCGCTGCTCTGCTTGTCCTCTCGACGGCGGCTCTCTCACAAACTCCCCCCATGGTCGCAGGCAAGATTACAAAGATCGACGTGGGGGCTGGAAAGATCACTATCGACCATCAGAAAATTCCAAATCTCGACATGCCCGCGATGACAATGGTGTTCAAGGCCGCCGATCCCGCAATGCTCACAAAAGTGAAAGCCGGTGACCGGATAAAGTTCACCGCCGACAGCGTGAATGGACAAATCACGGTCACCAAAATCGACAAGGCCAAATGACACCCGCCATGGGCGGGGGCGGAAAAGATGTGGTCCGCCCCCGCGTTGCGTGGGTTGATATCGCCAAGGGCTGGTGCATCGTACTCGTGGTGATGATGCACTCGGCGATTGGCGTCGGACTGGCGATCAGCGACATCGGATGGCTTCATTCGGTTGTTGCCTTCGCCAAGCCGTTCAGGATGCCGGACTTCTTTCTTGTGGCCGGGCTCTTCGCGTCGCGTGCGATTGAACGGCCGTGGCTTGTTTTTCTCGACCGCCGCGTGGTTCATTTCTTTTATTTTTACGGGCTTTGGGTGCTGATTACGCTTTTGGCAAAATCTGGAGTGCTCGAAATCGCAACTCCGACATCTTTTCTCGCTGCTTATCTCTGGACCTTCGTCCAACCCTTCAGTTCGATGTGGTTCATCTATATCTTGCCTTTGCTTTTTCTCACGGCTCGGCTCACGCGGACGATCCCATCCGGTTTTGTCCTGGCTGCGGCCCTTGTCCTGCACATCGCGGCGGTGGGGTTTCCTGATGATACCGTCTACGTAATGGGATCGATGATGTCCGGGTGGACGATCCTCGATTCTTTCTCGTTGTACCTGCTTTTTTTTCTCGTGGGGCACTTCCAGCGCGACCGTATTTTTCGGTTCGCTGCAGCGTCGGCGCTGCGACCGGGCTTGGCGCTTGGCGGCCTTGCCGCCTGGGGGCTTTTGAATGTGGAGGGAGTTGTATCCGGCTTCGCGCATATTCCAGGTTTGACGGTCATATTCGGCTTGGGAGGGGCGCTTGCCGTCGTGGCGCTTTCCTCGCTGCTTTCAGACATCCGACGGATGCGCTGGCTCGCCTATTGTGGCCGCCATTCGTTGGTCATCTACCTCGCCTTTGTGTTGCCGATGGGCGCAGCGCGGGTTGTAGCGCTGAAGTCCGGGCTGATTTCCAACATCGGTTGGCTATCCGTGTTCGTCACGGTCGTCGCGATCATCCTGCCTCTACTGGTCGAGGCGATGACACGCGGCACCGTTCTACGTTTTCTTTTTCATCGCCCAGAGTGGGCGCATCTCCCCAAGGCAAAAGTTCATGGCTTTGCCTGACCAACCTTGCCACACCGCCTGTGCCGAGCGTCGCGGTTTGCGCCTCGTCGTTGCACTGGTTTGTTTCCTATTGCCAAACATGCTTTTGGACGGCGCCTTCGCCCAAATGGCCAAGATTGTTGGCACCGGCGCAATTGGCTGCGGCGGTTTCAATCAGGCCGTGGATCGTAATCCAGAAAACGTCCGGGAGTATTTCGCTTGGGCTCAGGGTTATATGAGCGGAGTAATGATTCGGGCTCCTTCCGGCGTGGATGATGAACTGGACCTGTCCTCGAATGCGATGCCTGTTGTGGATCAAATTCTCTTTCTGCGTCGCTATTGTGCGCTCCATCTCGAGCGGGACTACGCCGACGCAGTCGGGGCGTTGTATCGAGCTCTCGGTGGAAAGGGCATGTGAACAAACGGAACGTATTGATCGCTGATCCGTTGGTGATAGGCGTAACCCCGTACTTCAATAAAATAAAAGGATTCTGGTCATGAAGTGCCGTTCTCTATTCGCCTTTTTAGGGCTGACTTTCTTCCCGGCGATTGCGACAGCCCAAGAAATGGCCGGGTCGCCCGCCGACAAGGCCAATATGAAAGCCATGGAGAGGATGCATCAGGCCATGCCGACAAAAGGCAGCGGAAACGCGGATAAGGACTTCATCTTGATGATGGTTCCTCACCACCAAGGGGCGATTGATATGGCGAAAGTCGAAATGCAATTCGGCAAGGATCCCGCGTTGAAAAAAATGGCCGAGAAGATCGTTAAGGACCAAGAGCGCGAAATTGGCGAGATGCGAGCTGAGCAGAAAAGGCTCGAAAAAAAATAGAACCGGCGCGTGTTCGGATCGCGGATATTTTACTTTTGCTTGAAGGGCGGCTGTGGCAGTTTTAGCGGTGATGATTTTAGGCAGCCTCCGGAAAGCGCTGGCGGTACTCTTGGTCGCCAGCTTCGCGACAAGCCAACTCGCGCAAGCAACAGCGGGAACGGTCTCTGCTGGCTTGGACGAGGCTAGTATCGTCGACATGGCGGACTTGATGCCCTGCTGCCCACACAAGTCGCCACCCGCCGACGAGTGCCCCAAGTGTCTGCTGCTGGCGGTGTGCGCCCCGCAAAGCATAAGCCTGCCCGTCACTCTGGAAATTGGCGTGGTTCAATTCTTTCGTGTTGCGACGCTCGGGCATTCGAGCGATCCAATGGGGGATAGCCTAGGCTATGACCCTCCGTCCCGACCTCCCCGATCTCAAATGATGGCGGCGTAAGCACGCTGGTCTTTCTGCCGTGGCTGTTTGCAGCCCGTTGGAAACACGCGTTCCGCTTTGGCGGACGATCACCTGAGCTTAAGGAAACTTATCATGACAGTTCGTACTACTGCGCGCGCGCTTTTAGCGGCGCTTATCCTCATTGCTGCCGCAGCGATGTCTACGAGCACCCGTGCCGACCTCGCCGACTACGAGTTTCAGCTCGTTGAGCCGACTGTAAAGACGGGCGGCGCCACGATCATCACCGTAAGGTTGCAAAACAAGAAAACCGGCGGCGCTGCTTCTGACGCTGTAATATTTGCGAGCCGCCTGGACATGGCGCCCGACAGCATGCCGGAAATGACAACCAAGTTAACTCCTGTGCCGACAAGCTCGCCGGGAATCTACAGTTTTAAAGCCAATCTTAGCATGGCGGGAGGCTGGCAGTTGTCGCTGGCTGCAAAAGTCCAGGGCGAGATGGGCACCGTCGAAAACAAACTAATCATCAAGGCCGAGCCATGAGCTCCGGGCACCGCGCAATCGTTGTCGGCATCGCGTTAGCGATGGCGGCCAGCGCAGGATACATCGCCGGTCGGCCAGACCTCTGGGCCATCATATATTCGACCAGAACCGCCAGTGCGCCGGCCGTCCCTGCGCCGCCCCTGGGGGACGTCGTCTATTATCGGGATCCTGACGGAAAGCCGGTGTACTCACTCGCGCCGAAGGCGACACAGGACGGCCGCAACTTTCTTGCGGTCCGCACTTCCGAAGATGTCAGCTTCGAAACGGCGAAAGAAGAATCAGTCGCGCCCATCAGCCGCAAGATCAAATTTTATCGCAACCCCATGGGCCTTCCAGACACTTCGCCGGGTCCCAAAAAGGATTCGATGGGAATGAGTTACATCCCCGTCTACGACGGTGACGCCGGAGACGATGGAGTGATCAATTTGTCTCCGGGCAAGTTGCAGCGTACGGGCGTCAAATCTTCGCCCGCAACGTCGCGTGTCATAAGCGCCGCTATCAAGGCGCCCGGCTCGATCCAACTCGATGAACGTCGCATCACAGTGATTTCAATGCGCTCCGAGACGTGGATCGAGAAAGTCGAAGATGTCACAACCGGGGCGTCGGTGCGCAAAGGCCAGCCTTTAATGCGCGTTTATAGTCCGGCGCTCACTGCGGCAGCAGCGGACTATCTTTCCGTTCTCAACACTCCGGTCTCTGCGCTGACCCCGAACCGGGGCGCCAGACAACGGCTTTCGAATCTGGACGCGCCCGAAACGCTGATTGCGTTGATCGAAAAAACTCGCACGGCTCCTTTGGCTGTAACGTGGACGGCCCCTCGCGACGGGATAATCATCGAACGCACTGCGATCGAAGGAATGCGCGCAGAGCCCGGCGCCGTGTTGTTTCGCATAGCGGACACAGCAGTCGTCTGGGGACAGGTCGATATCGCCGAACGTGATCTGGGCAACGTCGCGGTCGGACAGACTGCAACCGTGCGCGCCCGGAGTTATCCAGGACGCACGTTCGCCGGGAAGATCACGGTGATCTATCCGCAAATTAATCGAGAAACCCGTACCGCGAGGGCGCGGGTTGAACTGCTAAACGCCGATGGAGCGTTGTTGCCCGAAATGTTTGTCGATGCGGAGATCAGCGTCGGCGGGGCAAAACCTGTTCTTGCGGTCCCCGATAGCTCGGTGATTGATACCGGAACGCGGCAAGCCATTTTTGTAGATAAAGGCGAAGGAAAAATGGAGCCGCGCGACGTAAAGCTGGGCGCGCGCGGTGGGGGATACGTCGAGATTCGTGAAGGCCTGAAAGAAGGCGAGTCTGTGGTGGAGTCGGCGAATTTTCTGATTGATGCCGAAAGCAATCTAAAGGCCGCCCTGAAGGGTTTCGGGGCGGCGACGGACGCGCCGCGATGATCGCGCGTCTCATTGCCTGGTCAGCGCACAACCTCATACTGATTTTCATCGGTACGATTTTCGCTGTCGGCGGCGGGCTCTACGCGCTCAGGCGCCTTCCCCTCGATGCGATCCCCGATCTCTCTGATACGCAAGTGATTGTGTACACCGAATATCCCGGGCAAGCGCCGCAAGTGGTGGAGGACCAGGTCACATATCCGCTGACGACGGCCATGCTGACGGTGCCTCGGTCGAAGGTCGTGCGCGGCTTTTCTTTTTTTGGCGTTTCTTTTGTCTATGTAATTTTCGAAGACGGAACCGATATCTACTGGGCGCGGTCGCGTGTTCTGGAATTCCTTAACGGCGCAGCGACGCGCCTCCCCGCCGGAATTACGCCGACCCTTGGCCCTGACGCGACGGGGGTGGGATGGGTCTATCAGTACGCGGTGATGTCGAAGGAGTTGAATCTCGCGCAGACGCGGTCGCTTCAGGACTGGAATCTTAAATTTGCGCTGGCCAAGGCCGAAGGTGTGGCAGAAGTCGCCAGCGTTGGCGGTTTTGTCCGTCAATACAATGTGATTCTCGACCCGCAACGCATGCGCGATCTCGGCATTTCCACGCAAAAAATCCGTGAAGCAGTTCGCGCCAGCAACGCCGATATTGGTGGCCGCACGCTGGAGCTTTCGGAATTTGAATATGTCGTGCGAGGGCGCGGCTATCTCCGGGACATCGACGATCTGGGTAACGTGGCCGTTAAAGTCAGCAACGGAACTCCTGTGCTGCTGCGCGACGTTGCGCGGGTCGAACTTGGCCCTGATGAGCGGCGAGGCATAACAGAACTGAACGGCGAAGGTGAGGTCGCCAGCGGCATCATACTGCAGCGGTTTGGAGCCAACGCGCTGGATGTTATCGACAACGTCAAAAAGCGGCTTTCCGAAATCGCCAACAGTCTCCCTAAATCCGTCGATATAGTCGCAGTCTATGACCGCTCAACGCTGATTCATGCCGCGATCGATACGCTGAAGCGCACACTGTTGGAGGAAAGCGTTGTGGTGGCGCTGGTCTGCATTGTGTTTCTTATGCACGTGCGCAGCGCGCTTGTGGCGATCCTGATGCTGCCGGTAGGGGTACTGATGGCCTTCGGCGCGATGAAACTGCTTGGCCTCGGTTCCAATATCATGAGCCTCGGCGGAATCGCCATCGCCATTGGGGCCATGGTCGACGCAGCAATCGTGATGATTGAAAACGCCCACAAGCACCTCGAGCGGGCAAGCCCAGATACGCCACGCATCGATATTCTCGTCCGCGCGGCGGTGGAAGTCGGGCCAGCGTTATTTTTCAGCTTGCTGGTGATTACCGTTTCATTCATGCCGATCTTCACGCTGGAATCGCAGGAAGGACGTCTGTTTAGTCCACTGGCCTTCACTAAAACGTTCTCCATGGCAGCCGCAGCCCTGCTTTCGATCACGCTTGTGCCGGCGCTTATGGTGCTGTTTGTTCGCGGCCGGATCATGCCGGAGCACAAAAACCCGCTCAACCGGCTGCTGATCTGGCTCTACGGTCCGCTGATCCGGGTGGTTCTCCGCGCAAAAACGCTTGTCCTGCTTTTGGCTGTCGGTTTCCTGGCGGGGAGCGTGTGGCCAGCGCGTCAACTTGGCTCAGAGTTCATGCCAAGCCTCGACGAGGGAACGCTGCTCTACATGCCGACGACGTTGCCCGGTATATCGGTCACCAAGGCAGGCGAACTCATACAAATTCAAGACCGGATCATTCGATCGTTCCCGGAGGTCGCGTCAGTCTACGGAAAGGCCGGGCGCGCGGCGACGGCAACCGACCCAGCTCCTTCCGAAATGTTTGAAACGATCATTAATCTTAAGCCCAAAGGCGAGTGGCGGCCCGGCGTCACTACCGAAAGCCTGACAGCCGAATTGGACAAGGCCCTTCAGTTTCCGGGCGTGTCGAACGCGTGGACGATGCCTATCAAAGCCCGGATTGATATGCTTTCGACCGGCATCCGCACCCCAGTCGGCATTAAGGTCATCGGCACAGACCTACCAACTTTGGACAAGCTCGCACGTGAGATCGAAACGGTCATGAAGAATGTGCCGGGCACGTCTTCAGCCTACGCAGAACGAGTGCTTGGCGGCTATTACATGGACATAGTGCCAGATCGGGCCGCGCTCGCGCGATATGGACTGATGATTCAGGACGTACAGGATACGATCGGGACGGCGCTGGGCGGGCAAGCAATAACGACCACGATCGAAGGCCGACAGCGCTACACCGTCAACATGCGGTATCCCCGTGAGCTGCGCAGCGACCCGCAATCGATCGCGCGCGACGTACTGGTGGCGATGCCGACGGGCGGCGCAGTGCCTCTTGGAGAAGTCGCCTCTATTGATTTGAGGCGCGGGCCGTCGACTATCCGCACGGAAAATGGCCAGCTCGCTGTTTATATCTATGTTGACTTACAGGGACGCGATCTTGGCGGCTTTGTCGCAGATGCGCAGCGAGCCGTTAATGCCACCATCACGTTTCCGCCGGGCAGTTATGTCGTCTGGAGCGGGCAGTACGAGTATCTGGAGCGCGCAGCTGCGCGGCTGCAGATCGTGATTCCCATCACGTTGCTGATCATTTTTCTACTGCTGTTTCTAAACTTCCGTTCTTTGACTGAAACCGCAATTGTCATGCTTTCACTGCCTTTCGCGTTGGTCGGCGGCCTCTGGCTGATGTGGTTGCTGGGCTTCAATATGTCCGTTGCCGTCGCCGTCGGCTTCATTGCTTTGGCGGGCGTTGCGGCTGAGACCGGGGTTGTGATGTTGATTTACCTCAATCACGCGCTCGACGAACAAAGGGCGGCCTGCGTTGCCGAAGGACGATCCTTTAACAAGGGTGATCTTCACCGCGCTATCATGTCGGGCGCGGTCGAGCGCGTTCGGCCAAAAATGATGACGGTGGTTGCGATCATGGCCGGGTTGCTGCCGATAATGTGGAGCCACGGCGCCGGCTCGGAGATTATGCAGCGCATCGCCGTGCCGATGATTGGCGGAATGATCTCATCCACCATCCTGACCTTGATTGTCATCCCAGCGATTTTCGGACTGGTGAAAGGGCGCAGCGTTCCGGCGACGGGCGGTGGCGCATGATCTCCGGCTTTAGCTTCCTGGGAGTGAGCCCGAATTGCCGGTCGGCACACACAGCTGACGACTGCATGCTTCAAACGCATGGCGAAGACTCCAACTGCGCAGTTGTAACCCCGGCGTAAGCTGAACCCGACATCAAGCATCCCCCACCGGCGCAAGCAGCCGGAGCGCATTGAGCGTGACCAGAACGGTTGCGCCAGTATCGGCCACAATCCCCGGCCAGAGTCCCGTCAAACCGAAAATCGTCGTGCAAAGAAGAATGGCCTTGAGACCGACGGCGATTGTAATGTTTTGGTGAATGTTGCGCATGGTGCGTTCGGCCAAAGCGATCATGGCGGCAACCGGGCTGCGCCATTTGTCTTACGGCATACAGGTTTCGGACCTTAGAAAGATAAAAGAGCCCAGCGCCCTAATTCGCTTCTCACACGCCGTTTGGGAAAGCGTGGGCCGTTCCAACAACAGACAGGGCGACAAAATCGCCCACGCGCACGCCATCGATTCCATTTCGCTGCAGGATTACAGGCGGTTCGCGGACGGCCTCCGGTCGCGGGTCACGTAGCGTAACCATCGAACTCGCCCCGCCGAACTCGACGGCCTGCACTTGGTACAAGCGGGCGTTCTCACCCACGGGCGGGGATCGGAACACGATTTGCTCCGGGCGCAGCAGGATTTTCGCCGGTCCGATTGTTCGCGCGTCGCCGAGCGGTATGCGACCAAAGCGGCAGATAGCTATTCCGCCTTGGCAAACAGCGTCGAGAATCAGCGCGTCACCGAGGAACTCGGCGATGAAGGGTGTCGTTGGACGGTAATAAAGATCGCGCGGATCACCCGCTTGCAAGAGGCGCCCTTCATGCATAACCGCGACCTGATCAGCGAAG
The DNA here is from genome assembly GCA_043744855.1 of Hyphomicrobiales bacterium. GTDB lineage: Bacteria > Pseudomonadota > Alphaproteobacteria > Rhizobiales > Beijerinckiaceae > Terripilifer. Next base: position 8,885 of record JAYTTW010000207.1, on the reverse strand, counting down.
GAGAGGGCCTCACCCTGATCGTGCGTCACAAGAATCGTAGTGATGCCGCTGGCGCTTAAAAGATCGGAGACGACGCGCCGCGTACTGGCACGAAGACCGGTGTCCAGCGCCGAGAACGGCTCGTCGAGAAGCATCAGGCGCGGCCGGCGGGCAAGCGCGCGCGCCAGAGCCACACGCTGCTGCTGGCCGCCGGAGATCTCATCTGGACGGCGCTCTAGCAGGCATTGATCAAGTCCCACCATCTCAAGCAGCCGAGCGATTTCGCGTTTGCGGTCAGGCGCTGCTCTTGGCATGCCGAAGCCAATATTTTCTGCAATTGAAAGATGCGGAAACAACGCTCCGTCCTGCGAAACGATGCCGATGTCGCGACGATGCGCGGGCGTTTCAGATGACGCGGTTGCCAGGCGAGTGTCGCCTAGTTCGATGGAGCCGGAATCGAGGCTGTCGAAACCCGCAATAAGACGCAGAAGCGTCGTCTTTCCGGACCCGGAGGGACCGACAATGGCAACACGGCTTCCGGCCGATGCTTCGATCGAGACGGAGTCTACTGCCCGAACGTTGCCGAACGCTTTTGAAACGGAACTCAGTCGAAGCATATTATTCACCGGCCGATCGTCCGCTGCGACTGAGCGTAAAGCAGGCCGGTGAGAGGAAGCGAAAGGATGATCATCATCAGGGCATAGGGCGCAGCCGCAGCGTAGTCGAGTTCGGATGTGCTGGCCCAGAAGGCGGTGGCGAGTGTTTGCGTGCCACTCGGAGCGAGCATCTGCGTCGCCGTTAGCTCGTTGACGATGCCCAGGCCGACGAGCGCCAGCCCGGCTGCGGCGCCCGGAGCCGCGAGACGGATCGTAACAGACCAGAGCGCATTGAGCGGAGTCCGCCCCAAGCTCGCTGCGGCCCGTTCCAGTTCAATGGGGGCCTGCGCGAGGGAGGCGCGCAGGCTGATGATGGCGCGGGGCAAGAACAGCAGCACGTAGGCAAGCAGGACGGTTGCTGCCGTCTGGTACAATGGCCTCGCCACACGCACCGTCAGCGTCACGCAGGCGAGCGCCACGACAACGCCGGGCAGCGAACCGACGACATAGTTCAGTCCCTCAACAACTCGCTGTAACGGACCCGGCGCGCGGATCGAAAGCCACGCGATTGGGATGGCCGCCAGTGTTGCGAGCACCCCGCCCGCCGCCGCTAACCAAAGTGTTTGAAGCATAGGCGGCAATATCTGTTCGACGCGCCAGACGGCAGCGCCACTGCGCACCAGCCAACCTGCCAAAGTCAGGACGGGCACGCCGACCGCTAGCGCCGTCCATGCGGCCAGAAACGCAACCGAGAAAGTTTTCCAGCGTCCGAGCGATACGGAGCGCAGTCCACGCGCCGCGCCGGCGCCAAGGCGGGCATAACGCTCCCGACCGCGCAAACTGACCTCCAAAGCGAGGAACGAGAAGCAGCAAATCGCCAGCACGCCCGCCAGCATGTTTGCAGCCGGACCATTGTATGCCGATTGGTACTGAGCGACGATTGCGGTTGTAAATGTGTCGAAGCGAACCATGGCATACAGGCCGAACTCTGCGAGCAGATGCAGCGCGACGAGGAGGCCGCCGCCGCAGACCGCGAGCCGAAGCTGTGGAACGACGACGCGTAAAAACACCTGTGCTGGCGTATGGCCGAGCGATGCAGCGGCCTCCTCCAGTGCAGGATCGAGGCGGCGTAACGTCGCTGCAATCGGTAGATATATGAACGGCACGTAGGCAAGTGTGGAAACGAGCATCGCCGCGAAAAGTCCATTCAAGGATGGGATAAAACTGACCCAAGCGTAGCTGTGAACGAAAGCGGGGATCGCAAGCGGCACGACGATGAGCCATGCCCAAATTCGCGCAAATTTCAAATCGCACCGCTCTGTCAGCCAAGCAAGTGCGACGGAAAAGGAAATGCAGAGCGGAAGCGTACATGCGACTAACAGGAGCGTGTTGCCGAGTAGCTCCGCCACCCGAGGCCGGAAAACGAGCGCGGACACAGTCGACCAGCCGGTTTGCACGGCAACCAAAACGATGAACGCGACCGGGATACAAGCACAGAGGGTTACGAGGAATGCCGCCGTGGACATGCCCCAGCCGACGCCTCCCCATTCGGGTCGTTTCACAGTTGGTTCCGGTCGCAGAAACACGCAGAAAAAGAATAGCTCTGCTGCAAGCTCTGAATGCTTGAGGTCACAGGAGGCCTGCCGCGATCATCAACTCTGTCACTTTCTTGCTGTTGAGCTTGGCAGGCTCGACTAACGGCGCGTCCAGGTCTGCTAACGCCGGCAGTTTCGGATTGGAGGACTGGCCTATGCCGACTGCGTATTCGTACGAATCGCCATCTCGCAAAATGGTCTGACCACCGCTACCTGCAATCCAGCGCACGAAGGCCTGCGCTTGCTCCTTCTTTTTCGAGGGCGCGAGCACGCCCCCGCCGGAAACACTGATAAAGGCGCCGGGATCTTTGTTCTTGAAATAGTGAAGCGCAACGTTCCTGGAATTTTCACCGGTCTTTGCCCGGTCGCCGAAGTAATAATAGTGAAAGATCAACGCGCCCTCGACTTGCCCGGTGTTAACACCCTTCATCGCGGCATTGTTGCCTTGGAACGGTGTTCCATTTTCCTTCATGGCCTTGAGCCACTTGGCGGTGACCTCTTCGCCCTTCAGTTCGAGGAGGGCGCTGATGATCGCCTGAAAATCGGCGCCATTTGGTGAAGCCGCCCAGCGTCCCTTCCAGTTTGCGTTCGCGAGATCAAGAAGTGATTTTGGCAGATCGGCTTGCTTCAGTGCCGACGTGTTGTAGGCGAACACCGTGCTGCGCGCAGCGATGCCGATCCATCGGCCAGAGGCGGGGCGGTAATTGTCGGGTATAAGCGAAAGCGTCTTGCTCTCAAGCGGCGCCAGGAGTCCGGCGGCGTCCACCAGAGAAATCGCGGGAGAGTTTTCCGTCAAGAACACATCGGCCGGTGAATTAATCCCTTCCTGCACGATCTGGTTGCCAAGCTCGGTGTCACCGCCGTTTCGTAGCGTGACTGTAATGCCGGTGTCTTTCGTAAACCCGGCGACCCACTGCTGAGTGAGGCTTACGTGCTGCGCGTTATAGACCACGATACCGGTTGCGTCTTGCGCGCTCGTAGATGCCGCCGCCGCTATCAAAATGGTAGCCGCTCCAATCAAATGAAAGATAATTTTCATTTCAGCCTCGCTTAATTGTTTAGTGCAACTACCGATGCCACGGTCTGAACCAGCTTCTGAACCCCGTCAAACCTTATGTTTTTGAACTATTCTAATTCAAAACTACGCGCTCGCGCGCTTCTACCGGTGTCGTTTTGCATGAAGCATTTGCATAACGGCGGGGGAGCTACGGTTACGCTAGGGCTACATTTCGTTGCAGATCGCAGCTTACCGACAGCCTGTTGCCGAGATCAGCAAACCGTTCGCAATTTAGCGCGTACGGGAATCTTCACACCGCCTCCCCGCCCGAAAAATCGAACAACCCTGGCGCCTCGTCGCGCGGAGCGCGCAGGCGGCTGCGGCTTGCGGGCGTGAAGCCGAACTCGGATGAGATGCGCATCATGATCTCGGCCTGCCGATTGGCCATTGAGACGTAGGGCGACTGCATCGGAAAACCGGTTGGTGATTTGATCATCGAACCGTAGGTCTGAATGGCTTGCGTCGCCTCCGCCCACATGGCGTAGGCGCCGCAATAGGCGGCGAGCGCAGCGCGGTCGAGGTTTGTAACAATACGCAGGGAGGCCAGTTCGCCGACAAGACGATCCCATTCGACCTTGGCGACGGGGCCAAGTTCGTCGGGGCAGTGCGGGACGGTTGCATCGGGTAGGGGCTCATCGTGGTTGAGCGGGTGCTTGCCGGGATTGCCGTTGATGATTTTGAGCCGCGTCGATTTCGGTTTGCGTCCGCGCATCACGCGGCTCCCTGAGCGGGTGCCGGGTCCCCGGGTACCGTATCCGGTGAGTCAGGGACGACTTCGTTAGACTCGTCAGGCTCAGGAAAGCAGGCCGCCTCGTCATGGACGGCGGCCACTCCTGCATCGCCGCCAGGCTGGTCCGCAGCCCCCGCACAGCCCCGCGTGGCGGCGATGTCCTGGAATGTGGGGCCGTCATGCCCAAGCCTCGCCTGTCGGCCCGTAAAGGCTTGCCAGCGGCGAACGGCAAGATCGACGTAGGCCGGGCTGAGTTCGAGGCCGAGGCAGACCCTGTCGATTGTCTCCGCCGCAATGAGGGTCGTGCCGCTTCCCATGAAGGGCTCGTAGACGGCCTCCCCGGGGCCGGTGTGGTTGGTCATCGGACGGCGCATGCATTCGACCGGCTTCTGCGTGCCGTGGACGGTCTCTGCGTCCTGATCCTTGCTGGCGATGGACCACAGCGTCGTCTGCTTGCGGCCGCCGGTCCAGAAGCCCTTCTTGCGGACGGCGTACCACGCGGGTTCATGCTGCCAATGATAATCGCCGCGCCCGATGACCAGCCGCGTCTTGGCCCAGATGATCTGGGCGCGGATGGCGAAGCCGTTTTCAACGAGGCTGTTGGCGACAGTCGCTGCGTGCAGAGCGCCATGCCAGACGTAGACGATATCGCCGGGAAACAGCTTCCACGCGTCGCCCCAGTCGGCGCGTTCGTCGTTCAAAACCTTGCCGCGTCGTTTGGAATGGCTGACGCCCATTTCGTGGCGCCAGCCCGGATCATATTCGACCCCATAGGGCGGATCGGTCACCATGAGTTTTGGCGATGGCGCACCCTCCAGCAATTTGGCGACAAGCGCGGCATCGGTGCTGTCGCCGCAGGCGAGGCGGTGGGAGCCTAAAAACCAGACGTCGCCAATCCGCGAGACCACATCCTCTGCGATATCAGGAACGTCGTCCTCCCCGGTCAAGCCGGCGGAAGGAGCGCCTGAAAGAACCGACGCGAGTTCCTTCGGCTCAAACCCCAACGTTTTCAGGTCGACCGCGAGATCGCGGAGGTCGGTGAGTTCGAGCCGCAGCATCTCCAAATCCCAGCCGGCGTTTGCCGCGATGCGGTTGTCCGCCAGCACCAGCTGGCGGCGCTGGGTATCCGTGAGATGGCCAAGAACAATCACCGGCGCGGTTTCCATCCCCAGCTGTCTCGCCGCCAGCAGGCGTCCGTGTCCCGCGATAACGCCTCCGTCCGCTGCAATGAGGATCGGGTTGGCGAACCCAAAGGCGCGGATGCTGCCGGCGATCTCCGCCACCTGCGCATCGGAATGGGTCCGCGCGTTGCGGGCGTAGGGCAACAGTTTTGCCAGCGGCCAGTATTCGACCGCGAGGGGCAGGTGCGTGATTGATTTTGTCTCCGGCGACGAGAAAGGGCTGCGGTCGACTTTTGAGTTCTGTTTAGCGCGCGTCATTTGCGGCTCCTGCTTCAGCGGTGAAGGATGACGCAAACAAGAAACCCAACAAACACACCGGTTTCTGCGCAGAGCAAGCAGCGAGGGATACCCCCCACCCCGAATTACGCGGCGCTTTTTCGGACGATTTTTGCCCTCCGGAAGCTCGAAAATGACGTTCGGCCAAACTCTGGAAGGCGTTTTCGCAACGTCGAAAATATCCGGCGGCGCAACACGCGCAGCGTAGTCCTCCGCAGACCCGGGCAGCGCGGTCGTTGGCGCCAAACAAATAAATTCTGTGAAAATTTCGCGGCGGCGCGCGCCGCCGTAAACCACCGGTCCCGCCGGCGCCTCCGCAAGGATTTGACCCCCTATCCCCCCGCCGGGCCAGTCGAGTGCGAAGATCACGACGCTCATGCCGTTGCCCCCACGCGATCCGCGCAAACACAGCACAATGCGCGTGAAAAAAAGATTTCTGGAAATTTCGCGAGGATATCTTTGTCTGTACAGAACCGGTCGAGGCCCATCCCCTGCAGGGGGTGACCGCCCCCCGGGGGACTGAACCAAACATCTTGTTCGTCAGCGCAGAAGGCATGTGCGCTCCTCCTCACTAGCGCCAACCCTTTCCGCTTTAGAATTCACCTTTATCGCCAGACCTTTTTTGCCGATCGCATCGAGCAGATACCGGATACCATCGCCACGCAGCTTCAGTTCAGCGTCCGTGGCTTTCTCCGACATCTCTTCGTCGACGAGTGCAGTTGCCTCTCCGTGCGCGTTCACGTCGTTGGCAAAGGCGTGGCGCAAGGCGGTGTCCCATCGCTTGGTAGCGGCGTTTCGGGCTGCGTCCTTGCTCGGTACGGAACGCGGCCGATTGAGGCCGGGACTGCTGTGGCGGTCACCGGCGTCCGTAGGACTCAAAATTGCGAGCTGCTTCTCTGCGGTAGGGAGCGCGCGCGAGCGCTGGGTTATTTCAGATAGGTTACTTATATGGGTTTGGGTGCCACCTGCGTCACCATCTTGGGGCAATGATTGTCCCTGTCCAGGGGCCATCCTCGACACGCGTCGGCGCTCCGCAAGTGTCGAAAGCAAATTCCGCCAGGCGCTGTCGCGTCGATTAAGTTCATCGAGGTTCAGGATGTAAGAATTGCGACCACTGTAGCTACGGTGTCTGAGAACCGTGAACAGACTCGCGGCAGCGAGAGCTACAACCGATCGTTTGACGGAACGTTCGCATAAGCCGCACTCGGAGCTTAGGGTCTCGATGCTGGGATCACATCGACCGTTTCTTCGATTGCGATGCTCGAGCATAGCGGCAGCAACTTTCTTGTCGCTGTTAGTAAGGTCGGGCGCGAGACAGAGGACCTTAAATGCAATCGCGTGGATCGTTATATTTTTCATGCTGCATAATCCCGTTCGCGGAGACAGGATTATTGCAATTTAGGTTTTCGAACGAAATTGTGATCATCGTTCCGCAAGATGGATTGCGATTGAATTTTCATGGCAACAGCCCGACCATGATCGAATTCGAAACAAATCGATCCTACTGATTCGGGTGAAATCCGATGAGTGAAGAACGTCTCTCTGACGACTTAGATGTTCCGGTTTTCCCGGCTCGCTCGATTGAGGACATTCACGCCCGCGAGTTGTCAGTACTCCGCCACAGCATCCATCGCGAGCTCTGTGCCGCCGCAGCGTTAGATTATTGCGTTTCAAGAAACTTGCCAGTTCCCGACTGGGCGGCGCGTTCCGCAAGTGATGCATTATGCAAGCTCCTGCGGAGGGGGCCGGCGCAAAAGCGCGGACGATCGAGTCATCCGGTCGACCGCTATCAGCAGGACATGATCGATTACGCCCGCTGGTCAGAAGTCGACATGGTCCGCGAAAAACAAAAGGAGATGGCGGAGAACTATGAGTTTTTTCGGAACGCGGGTTCTTCGCAGCGCGACCAACTCAAAAATTACGAGAAAATGCATCGATGGGCAGGAACAACGTGGGATCATGCTTACGAATGCGCTTCGATGAGCCTTCAAGGCAGCGTCGCACACGGCGGGCCGGACGCGGTCAGGGCGAGTTACCTGCGCGTGTCAGGCTCCTGGAAGAAAGATCCCGGGACGATCCGATACAACATGCTGCCGCTTCAGTTTTGCCGAAAGCTCGGTATTCAGGTGGGGCCCGACATGGAGCAGGGTAGGAAAAGCGGCTATATGTATGACCTAACTTTATAGGGGGATGAGTGTCATTCGTTCCGACGATTGCGAACCGCAATCGCTGGGAAGAACGACAATGACACAACAGCCAGAAAGACTTCGAACCGCGGAGGCTGCGAAGTATTTAAATCTTAGCCGCTCGACCCTCGCAAAATGGCGCATGAAAGGCAGGTTGCCGCCATACCATATGTGCGGCCCGCGCCTCGTCGTCTACTACCGCTCGGAACTCGATGCCTGGGAGCGGGACCAGGATGCCATTCGGGCCAACAAGCGCCGCGGCTTGTCATGAGATCGCGCGCGACGCCGCCAGCTACAAACAGCGCACTGAGCGAAATCTACTCTCTTCTAGCCCTTGCCCTCCAGCGTCTACGGGCGCGGAAGTCCAGCGAATTATCTCGGGGCATCGGAGAAAGTTCGCTCGACTTCCCGCCCTGCCAGAGCGGTGGTCCGGACATGTCCTCTCGCATGGAGCCGGCTCGTGTCCGCTAGCATTTCCGCCCGCATCGCCGCCCTCAAATCGGCTTCGCCTAATGATCTTCGCCAGCAGTGGCGCGATTTGTTTGACGCACCCCCGCCGGGGTTTAACCGCCGCTATATCGAATCGCGCCTCGCCTACCGCATTCAGGAACTGGCGTTTGGTGGCCTCGATCCAAAAACGGTGGCGCGGCTGGAAGCCATTGGAGAGGCCGTCGACGGCAAGAAAGGCGCGGGCCGAAAGAAGCAGAAGTCCGACCGTCCCATCGCGGGCACGCGGCTGCTTCGCCAGTGGCGGGGCGTCGAGCATAACGTCACTGTGAACGTCGACGGGTTCGAATGGCAGGGCAGGCCCTACAAGTCGCTCTCCGCCATCGCCCGGGCCATCACGGGATCGCGCTGGAATGGTTGGGTGTTCTTCGGCCTGAAATCCAGCGGGAGCGGCAGATGACGCGCGGCGTGAAGCCGACGATCAACGACGCGAAGGCGGGACCCGCGCCTGTTAGAAAGCTGCGCTGCGCCGTCTACACCCGCAAATCCACCGAAGAGGGTCTCGAGCAGGAGTTTAACTCCCTCGACGCCCAGCGTGAGGCCTGTGAGGCGTATGTCGTGAGCCAGAAGCAAGAGGGCTGGCTTCTCGTCCCCGATGCTTACGACGACGGCGGCTGGTCAGGAGCCAATCTGGAGCGTCCAGCGCTCAAACGGCTTCTTGCAGATATTGAGGCTGGCAGGGTCGACGTCATCGTCGTCTACAAGATTGACCGTCTCTCGCGCGCCTTGATGGACTTTTCAAAGCTGGTGGAGATCTTTGACCGCAAGGGCGTCACGT
>JAYTTW010000206.1:0-1553 GCA_043744855.1 Hyphomicrobiales bacterium | reverse complement strand
GGGACGGAAAACCGCATTACAATATCGCGCAAGGATTATATCGAGTCGGTGCGCGTCTATAACACTGAACTCAAGACCTTTCCGGGCCTGCTCTGGGCGTCGACATTCTTTCGTTCGAGCAAACCGATGGCGGAATTCGCAGCCAATGAAGCCGCGCAGAGCGCGCCGCCGGTAAAGTTTTGATCGACGCAACCGCGTGCGGACGCGGGCAAGCGACGCATTAGCCGCATTGTGCCTTCTGGCGCTGGTGTGCATGGCGCCCGCTCTGGCCCAGAATTTTCCTGCATTCACCGGCCGCGTCGTCGATCCGGCGGGCGTCATAGCGCCAGGAACGCGCAGCGAGATAGAAGCGCGGTTGCAAGACCTGCAAACCCGCTCGGGAATACAACTGATTGTCGCAACGGTGCCGTCGCTGGGCGGTCAGGAGATCGAGCCTTACGCTAACCAGCTTTTCCGTAGCTGGAAGCTCGGCGACAAGGACAGGAACGATGGCGTTCTGCTGCTGGTGTCGACCGGGGAGCGCAAGATACGGATCGAGGTAGGGTATGGACTTGAAGCCACGCTGACAGACGCCATTTCAAAGCTCATTATCGTCAATACGATTACACCTTCCCTGAGAAACGGCGATTTTGGTGGAGGCATCTCACGCGGTGTTGATGACATTATCGCGGTACTGACGAGCGACGCGGCGCAATGGAGTCAACGTCCGACGCTGGCCGGAAAAACGCCATGGGATTCCCTTGCGTTTTTCGGAATTTTCGGATTGTTTGCGCTCCTGATCTCGCTCTTCATCATTGGCGGCAACATCAAAGCCAACCGCGAGGACAAAGGCAAAAGCGGCCACTGGATCAGAACCAAACGCGGCAGGCTCTGGGTGCAGGGTGCTGACCCCGGGGGCGCGCGCGCCACTTCTTCGTCCTGGTCAAGCTCAGGCAGCAATTCGTCGAGTTCATCGTCGTCTGGCGGCGGATCGTCGGATAGTTCATCTTCAGGCGGCGGCGGATCCTCCGGCGATGGCGGAGCCTCCGGCGATTATTAAGGGGTAGAGTTTGAAATTATGCGTCTGGCGCATCCGCACTTTCTTCGTCGCATTCGTTTGTGCGACGGGGTTGTGCTGTCTGCCGGCACTGGCGCAAACCCTGCCGGCGTTGAGCGGGCGCATTGTCGACGAGGCCGGAATCCTTCCTGCGGACAAACGCGCCGCGCTGGAAACGAAATTGCAGTCCCTTGAGGACAAGTCGGGCATCCAGCTTGTCGTGGCGAGCGTACGCACGCTCGGCGGGCGAGAAATCGAGCCCTATGCCAACGATCTCTTTCGTAGCTGGAAGCTTGGCGAAAAGCAGAAAAACAACGGCGTACTGCTGCTTGTCGCGCCCAGCGAAAAGAAAGTGCGCATCGAGGTCGGCTATGGCCTTGAAGGCTCGCTGACCGACGCGCTTTCCAAAATCATCATCTCCAATGCTATTGCGCCACGCTTTCGCACCGGCGATTTCGGTGGCGGCATCGAGCGCGGCGTCGATGATTTAATCACCGTCCTGACAACCGATTCAACT
>JAYTTW010000205.1:0-5942 GCA_043744855.1 Hyphomicrobiales bacterium | reverse complement strand
TGTCGCCGGCGGCATCGGCGCCAACAACGTGTTCATCATCGACCGGGCGGAGGTGCCGCGCGGTCCCTCGTCGCCCAACGTCTACAAGAATTTGCTGGTTTCGATGCTTTTGGGGCTCCTCGCCGGCGTCAGCGCCGCGCTGCTTCTGGACCGCCTCGACAACACCGTAACAACACTCGATGAAACCGAACGTCTCACCGGTCTTTCCACGCTCGGCGTCATCCCCAGAATTGGCGGCGGTCGGGAGATTGCCGAAGAACTCAATGATGTGCGTTCGGGAATCGCCGAAGCGTACCGGACGCTTTGCACATCGTTGCACTTTGCAACCGACAACGGGCTGCCGCGCTCGCTGATGATCACCAGTGCTGGCGCTGCGGAAGGCAAATCAACGACCGCGTTGATGGTTGGTCGCCATTTCGCCAATATGGGTCTGCGCGTTTTGCTGATTGACGGAGATTTGCGCAAACCCTCGATGCATAGAAAGCTCGGTCTGGACAACGACAAGGGGCTCGCAAATTATCTGACGGGCGCCTGCGCCCCCCTCGATGCGATGCAAGCTACGACAACCCCCAATCTGACATTCATGTCTTCAGGGCCGTTGCCGCCGAACGCCGCTGATCTGCTTTCCTCGCCGCGGTTGGGCTCGCTGCTGACGGGCGGCTCCGCAGTGTTTGATTTGATTGTTGTGGACTCGCCTCCCGTGATGGGCCTTGCCGACGCGCAATTGCTCGCCAACGCGGTTGCCGCCACGGTGTTCGTCATTCGCTCCGGTGAAGCCTCCAAGCATTCCATTCGTACGGCGCTGAAGCGTCTGCAATTCGCGCGCAGCAACGTCATCGGAACCATTTTGACGTCTTATGACGCGCGCAACGAAAGCTACGGCTATGGCTACGGCTACGGCTATGGCTACGGCTATGGTCACGACGAGAACGAGGGCAACGAGCCTCGCCTTGAAAAGAAAATGGCCGCTGAATAGCGCAAATTTCCAAGCCCGTACCTCTGCATATGCGTGGCCTCGGCCTGTCGCCGCGACGGTTGCAAAATTCCGGCCCATCTGAGTTTCAGCTAACGACGGAAGGGCTTTTCATTGCGCGCCATTGGCGACGTTTCCAAATCGCCAATCGTCGCCTTGACGCTTGGCGCCGCCTGTCTGGTTCTGCTCTGGCAGGTCGCCACCCGTAGTCTGGCGACGGGCGTCTCAGGCTTTTCGCCCTCCCTGGCCCTCCTGCTGGCGCCGGCGAACACGGAAGCGCTGCTCAACACGGCCGAAACCAAACTCGGATTGCTTGTCAACGGGCGCTACGTCTCTGGCGACGAGGCGGCCCCACACAGTGTGGAGGGCAAAGCCGCCTTCCTGGCGATTCGCAAACGCGGTGTTGTCGCGCCGATGCTCGCCCCGGAAGTCACTGCCGAAGTGCGCGCTGAGGTTCGCCTGCTGGCGCGACAGGCGCTGGCGCAGGATCCCTTAAGCGCCCGCGCCTGGCGGATTCTCGGGCAGGCCGCCGACAACGATGCACAAGCGAAATTGTTTATGGAGAGGGCCGTGGCGCGCTCCCGGCAGGAGACTGGCGCTGTCTACTGGTTGTTTCAGAACTCGTTCCTCAACGAGGACTACCCAGCTACGGTAGCCTATGCCGACATTCTCCTGCGCTCGCAGCCGCAGCTTTATCCGGTCATCGCGCCGACGCTCGGCCACGTTGCAGAAACCCCGACTGGCGCGGAACCCCTGGTCGTCGCTCTCACCAGTGATCCGCCGTGGCGCCGCCTGTTTTTCTCCAATGTCTACGACGGCATCACCGATGCCCGCGTGCCGATGAATTTGTTTCTTGCCATGCAACAGAAGGGCGGCTCACCCACTGAAGAAGAACTGCAATTTTATCTGTCGTTCCTTGTCAGCCGAAAATTCTACGACATGGCCTACTACACGTGGAGCCAGTTTCTCACGCCCGAGGCCCTTGAAGTCGCCGGGCTGCTGTTCAACGGCAATTTTCGGCTGCCCCCGTCTGGCACGGTCTTTGACTGGAAAATCACCAACGCGGAGGGGGCCCGCATTGATATCGTCGACGTCGCGGAAAACGCCGGACAAAAAGCCTTGCAACTTGATTTCATCGGCGGTGTCGTCGGCGCGATCAAAGTTAGCCAGGTCGTAACCCTGACGCCGGGGGCATATCGACTGCACGGGCTCAGCCGGGGCAATCTGCGCGTGCGGCGCGGTTTGCGGTGGAAGGTTTTTTGTATGGAGGACATCACGGCGACGTCGCTTGCCGATACGGAGCCCTTCTCCGGTAGTGTTCCCGTTTGGAAAGATTTTGCAATGGACTTCAACATACCCCAGCAAAATTGTCGCGCCCAGTCTGTCTCGCTGTATCTCGATGCGCGATCTCCATCGGAAAGTCTGGTTTCGGGCTCCCAGGAATTCACCGACCTTTCCATATCCGCGCGAAAAAAATGAGCCTCTGGGGCTGCGCGAGCATGATCCCGAAAAGTGGACGCCGGTTTTCGGAAAAGATCATGCTCAATCAAAAAACCTGGAGGGCGACGACGATTCGAAGAAGCGTCATCGCGCTTTAGCCGAAAGCTTGCGTGAGCCCCGGTTTCACACTACGTCTCGCCCGTCATAAGCGCCATTCCTTCGCCTCGAGATGTCCATGCAATCTGTCTCTCCCCAATCTCCCATACCGCAAGCGAACATCCCGCAAGCGAAAGGCGACGCCGAAATACCGCAGGGCTATGCCGAACTTCTCGCCAGATACAAGGCAAAAAAAGCTCGCGTCGGTGTGATCGGGCTTGGTTACGTCGGCTTGCCGCTTTGTATCGCGGCGAGCCAAGCCGGGTTGTCGGTCATCGGCTTTGATATCGACGCCAGCAAAACCGAGGCTCTGACGAAGGGCGTCAGTTACATCAAACATATTCCCTCCGCGATGGTCGCCGGGTTGGCGGCCGCCGGTCGTTTCGCGGCGACGACCGACTTCAACAAATTGCGCGATGTCGACGCTGTGCTGATTTGCGTCCCGACGCCGCTTTCCCACCATCACGAGCCCGACCTCTCCTACGTCGTTGAAACGACCAGGGCGATCGCGCCGCATCTGAAAAACGGTCATTTGATCGTGCTGGAATCCACCACCTATCCCGGCACAACGCGGGATATCGTTCGGCCCATCCTGGAGGCCGGAGGAATGGTGTCCGGACGCGACTTCTTCCTGGCTTTCTCGCCCGAGCGTGAAGACCCCGGCAACCCCGATTTCTCCGCCTCGCGTATTCCCAAGGTTGTCGGCGGCGAAGGTCCGCTCGCCCTCGAACTCGCCAACACGCTCTATGCCTCGTTCGTTGTAACAACCGTTCCCGTCTCCTCGACATCGACGGCGGAGGCGGTGAAGCTCACTGAAAACATTTTCCGAAGCGTCAACATCGCCCTCGTCAACGAACTCAAGGTAATCTTCAGCGCCATGGGCATCGACGTTTGGGAGGTGATCGACGCGGCGAAAACCAAGCCGTTCGGCTTCATGCCGTTTTATCCCGGCCCTGGCCTTGGCGGCCATTGCATCCCCATCGATCCCTTTTATCTCACCTGGAAGGCGCGCGAGTTTGAATTGTCGACACGCTTTATCGAACTCGCCGGCGAAATCAACATCGGCATGCCTGCCTATGTTGTCGCGCGTCTCGCCGAAGCGCTGGACCACCAGCAAAAGAAAGGTCTCAACGGATCGCGCATTCTGATCCTCGGCCTCGCCTACAAGAAAAACATCGACGATCTCCGCGAGAGCCCATCGCTCAAGTTGATTTCGCTGATCGAGAAACGCGGCGCCAAGGTCGATTACCACGACCCGTTTATATCAGCGATTCCGGTAACCCGGGAGCATGCCGATATCGCCGGCCGGAATTCGGTCGCTTTCACGCCCGAGTCGCTCGCCTCCTACGACGCTGTGGTCGTCGCCACCGATCATGACGCTGTGGACTACGCGGCGTTGGTGCAGCACGCGCGTCTCATCGTGGATACCCGCAACGCTTGCCGTCGCGCCGGATTGAACGGCGACCACATCGTGCCCGCCTGAGGCGAAATGCGATTATTCCGCGTCTGGTTGTTTGGCCGGCATCGCCTGCGCGAAAGCCGGGTGCTTCGCACAGGCGTTGTAAATTCTCTGGATCGTCGGATACGGCGTCATATCCACATCGAAGCGCAGATTGTTGACGACCTGCGGGACGAGGCAAATATCGGCCATCGTCGGCGTGTCGCCGTGACAGAATTCGCCCGTCGCCGCATGGCTGGAAAGCATCGCCTCAATAGGGCCGAATGACGTCGTGACCCAATGGCGAAACCATTCGGCCACCGCCTTCTCATCCGCCTTGAAGCGTGACGCGATTTCCTGAAGCACACGCAAATTGTTGATCGGATGAATTTCCATCGAGGTTGCATAAGCCAGTGCGCGGACGCGCGCGCGCCCGACAGCGTCTTTGGGCAACAGCGGCGGATTGGGGCGCGTCTCCTCAAGATATTCGAGGATCGCCAACGACTGCGTCAACACCGCGCCGTCAATCTCGAGCGCCGGCACCAGCCCCTGCGGATTGAGCTTGAGGAAATCCGCTGCGCGCTGCTCGCCCTTGCGCAGATGCCGGGAGCGCTGCTCGTAGGCGACGCCTTTGAGGTTGAGCGCGATACGCGTGCGAAACGCAGCCGAGGAACGAAAATAGCCGTGCAGTACAGTGGCGTTCATCTCAAATGTCCTTGTGCCGTCAGGCTTTCAGTCGCGCGATGAGCGCCTTGGCGTTTTGCGTTTCGATGCTGGCGATCATGTCGTCGGAAATGCCTGCGCTGCGCAGCGCTTTCAGGTTCCATTCGGTGGTGATGTAGGGATAATCGGTGCCGAACACGATTTGCGAGGCAGGAACGATCTTCAGCATCGCCGCCATGCTTGATGCGTAACCGGCGTTCGCCGTGTCATACCACATCCGCTTGAGTTCCGCCTCGACGCCATCCGGCAGCACATCCTTGCGGTTCCTCACTTGCACGCTGGACAGCCAGTCGATGCGCCCGGCGATCATCGGCACGGTTCCCCCGCCATGCGACCAAAGAAATTTGATATCGCGATATTTTTGCAGCGCCCCCGTAAACATGAGGCTGAGGATCGCGCGTGTCGTGTCATGTGGCACTTCCGCCCAGGAATCGCCCGCTTCCGGCACATATCCTGCGCAACACGCCGCCGTCGTCGGATGGAAATACACGGTTGCCTTACGCCGGTTGAGTTCGGCGAAAACAGGCGCAAATTTCGCGTCGCCCGGATACTTGTCGACGTAACTCGTCGACAGACCCACGCCGTCGGCTTTCAGGGTATCGAGCGCATATTCAATTTCCTTCAGCGATCCCTCGACATCGACCATCGACAGGTAGGCGAAGAGGCCATAGCGGCCCGGCTTGTCAGCCATCATCTTGGCGCCGTAATCGTTGATGTCGCGAACGAATTTGCGAGACGCCTCCGCCTCCATGTGGAACCACGCCTGCGGAGCAGACGCCATCGAGAGTATGCCGGTGCGGACGCCGTTCTTGTCCATCTCCTCAAGTGAAACCGCTGGCGACCACTTGGCGATCAGGGGATTGGCGACGCCGGGGAAGTTTTGCACTGCTGGCGGGTAATAATGATGGTGCGTGTCAATGCGCGCCGCCGCTGCGCTACTCTGCGCCATGGCGGGAAGCGCGCCAAACCCTGTCGTCGCCAAGCCTGTCGTCGCCAAGCCTGTCGTCGCAAAGCCCGCCGAGCCGAGCAGAAAATTTCGCCGCGAATGCGTCTGGCACTGGCAGGTCGAGCTGCCGCCGCCCACCTCGTTCGCCAGAAAGGTCGACATGGTTCCCTCCCTCGCCGCCGCTTGCCGCGTATCTGCGCCAACATTCCCGCATTCGCTCCGCGATATCAAGCGCCCGCGCCAGGAACCGCGTAACAGGCGACTTG
>JAYTTW010000204.1:0-1560 GCA_043744855.1 Hyphomicrobiales bacterium | reverse complement strand
GTCGCCCGACCCGCCGCATGCCCTTGCCGCCGCCGCCGGCGACCGCTTTGATCAACACGGGGTAGCCGATGTCTGCGGCCTGCGCCTGCAACGTCTCGACATCTTGCGCCTCGCCCGCATAGCCCGGCACAACAGGCACACCGGCGCGGGCCATCAACGCTTTGGCGACATCCTTCAAGCCCATGGCGCGGATGGCTGCGGGGGGCGGCCCGACAAACACGCTGCCCGCCGCCGCGCACGCCTCGGCAAACCTAGCATTCTCCGACAGAAATCCGTAACCGGGATGCACGCATTGCGCGCCGGTCGCGCCGATCGCCGCCAGCAGAGCCGCCGCGTTGAGATAACTGTCGCGCGCCGGCGCCGCGCCGATGCACACGGCTTCGTCCGCCATGCGCACATGCAACGCGTTGGCGTCCGCCTCAGAGTAAACCGCGATACAGCGCAACCCCATCGCCCGCGCCGTGCGGAGGATGCGACAGGCGATTTCGCCACGATTGGCGATCAGGACGGAGGTGAACATGCCCGCGCAAGCTAGCGCGTTTTGGAGCGAAGTGAAATTCGGTTCATCAAGCACGCCCGTCCTGCAGGACATTTCTGCGAAATTTTCTGAGGGTACGGATTGTTAAAGCCGTTAGACGCTTTGCGGCGCCTCGCCAATCGCCGGCGACGCGCGTTGCGCGCGGGCCTGCGCGACGATCACCCAGGTCGCCTGAAAGCACAGCCAGGCGCCGAACAGATCGAGGACATATTCGGGCCAGCGCTCCGAACCGACGCGCGTCAACAAGCCGAGCGCAGAATAGAACGCCGTCTTGATGACATCGTTGCGTGACGACAGCCACGTCGCCTGAATCAGCGCGTTGGGCGAATGGCGGAACGCCAACAGCGCGCCAGCGACGAGGAAGGCGATGAGGATGGCGCTGACCGCCGAAAAACCGAGCAACAGCGGATCAATGGGTCGCGGCTGCACGATTTTATCGTAGAGATCGTAGAGCGTCGCGAAGCCCGCCGCCGCCATGATGCCGGCGATCAACAGCGCCGACGCCTTCTCCGCCTTGTCGCCACGCCCGAACACGGCGGCGGCGAGGCCATAAAGCAACACATCGTAAATCCAGTCGACGCCGTCCTTGACGAGCTGGCGGTTGCCAATCGACAGCGCGTAGGCCACCTGCGCCGCCGCAAACACGAGAATGCCGAGCGCGATGGCGGTGATGATGATGCGGTAGGCGCGATGTTGGCGAGGGGTTTCAGATGGTTCCATACGTCAGGACGCGTCGTTTGAGGGCCACGACGTCAACCCGCTCCACATAGCCTTGAATCGAGCGGCCCGGCGGAAAAAGAATGAAAAACTCGTGGAACTCGAACGGTCCGCAGATCATGTCAATTATCGCTCGCTCACGCGTCCAGCCATGAAACATCATGTGGTAAAGCGCGATGACCGTGCCGGTTCGGTCGCGGCCATAATCGCAGTGCACGAGTACCTTCGCGCGTGAACGGTGGAGCGCAGCGAGCGCATGAACGATTTGGTTTTCACCGGCCGCGACGTTTGCCGCGTCCATGGGC
>JAYTTW010000203.1:0-6027 GCA_043744855.1 Hyphomicrobiales bacterium | reverse complement strand
GACTTCCCCTTTCGTTTCTGGTGTTATTTGTTGGCACACCTTTGATCCTGTATTTCTGGCCGTTGTAGGCGCGGATCGTTGGATTGGCGCCGGCGCGGTTCTGCCATTAAGCTGTCTTGAATACCGGAAAACAAAGTCAAGGGAGACACGTCATGCGGGGTTCGCGTCGCCATTTTTTGCGGCTGGCGGGCGGTGCGCTTGCCGCGCCTGCGGTGCATGGCGCCCGCGCGCAAACCACGGGCGCGCAAACTACCGGAGCCTGGCCCGACAAACCCATCCACGCCATCATCCCGTTTTCGCCCGGCTCGTCTGTCGATGTCGTCGGCCGCATTGTGCTGGACTCCCTGCAGCGTGCGCTCGGCCAATCCATCATCGTTGACAATCGCGGCGGCGCCGGCGGCGCCATCGGTTCGGCGGTTGTCGCGTCCTCACCCGCCGATGGCTACACGCTGCTCGTCAACGCCTCCGCACACTCCGCCGCCCCCGCCGCCTATCCACAAATCACCTATGATCCCGCCCGCGACTTTTCCGCTGTGGCTTCGTTTGGAAGCATTCCCAACGTCTGCGTCGTGGCGCGCGGGCGTTTCAAAACCTTGCACGAAATGGTCGAGGCGGCGCGGCGCGGCGATTTCAATTATTCGTCCGCTGGCGTCGGCAGCGCCACCCACTGGGCGGCGGAGCGGCTGCGGTTGTCGGCCGGCTTCACTGCGACACATGTGCCGTTTCGCGGCGGTCCCGAGGCGATCATGGAGGTCGTCGCGAAGCGCGTCGATTTCGCCTGCATGGGAATGTCGACGGCGTTGCCGCTCATCAACGATGGTCAATTGACGGCGCTGGCCGTATCGACGCCACAACGCTCGTCGGTGTTGCCAGACGTGCCCACCACCCTTGAGGCAGGCTACGCAGATTCCGATTACACCTTCTGGAATGGCATGTTCGTGCCGGTGAAGACGCCGCGCTCCATCGTCGAGCGACTTTACGTCGAGACGCAAAAAGTTCTGGCGCAGCCTGACGTGCTGGCGAAATTCAAACCGCAGGGCATCGAGCCGATGCCGCTGGATCCGAAGCAGTTCGACGCGCTGATCGTCAAGGAGGTCGCCGCCAACATCGCCCTGGTGAAGGCTGCCGGTCTGAAGTTCGAATAGGGCTCAGGGCATGATCCCGAAAAGTGGACGCCGGTTTTCGGAAAAGATCATGCCCAATCAAAGGCTCTAGGGAAACCGCGCGCGCGTCCATTTCGCCACATAATCGTAAAGATTTTTGGTGGCGTTGGCGTAGGACACGCCGGTCGTTTTCGAGCAAGCCTCGCACGGCGTCTGGCCGTGGACGGCGCCTTCGATGACGATGAAATCCTTATCCTTGCTGGCTGCGACATCGAAATGGATTTCATTGTCGGCGATGAAATAATGGCCGCCCATCGCGGTGATCAAAATGGGCGCCGAGATTTGCCGTAGCGCGCAGGGCGTCGAGTTGTTGCTTGTGCACCAGTCGATATCGCTGATTGAATCTTTGGCGCGAATGGCGTTGGCGCTGAGGAACGATTGCAGGGTCAGAAACAACGTTCCATTGGCCAGCGTTTTTTCAAGTTTGTCCGGGCTCGGCACGGGCGCCCGCACCGAGCGCACGACCTCTGTCGAAATCGTCGCATCGTTCTTGAGCAGCTTTTGCGGTTTCACCGTGCCGGGATGCACGCTCATGGAAAAATCCATCAGCCGCGCGCGGGCGCGATAGACAATGAACGGCGCGTCGTCGCTGGTGATACCTTTGCCGGCCTTGATGTCGTCGCGCATCGCCAGCGCCTTGTCGATCAAGCGGTTCATGCGCGCCGCCTGCGCCTTGAAATAGCGCTCCATGAACGCGGCCGAATAAACCGACTGCCCCGTGGGATTGTATCCGTTGTTCACGTCGAACGGGTCGAGTGTAGGGTCCATTTTTGATGGGTCGTTCTCGTCAAGCACCGCCGGGTCGAGGCTGCGCATGGTGTTGACGGTGTTGCCGGGATGCGCGTCGAGCAGCAACATGGCGTCGGCCTGCGGCAGGTTCGCCAGCGCGTCACTGCATTGCACGAGCTTTTGCGGGCCCCTGCAATAGCCAACGCCTTGCTCGGCGACGGCTTGATAAAATGTCGTCGACGGCCCGCCGCCGGAAAAGCCTATCAGCACAACCTTTGTAATCCCCGGCTGATTGCGCAAAAACTCAACGCCCTGCTTGATGTCGAGCGCGATCTCCTCAAACCGCACAGCGGCTTCGTTGTTGTCGGAGCGGGGGTTCATGCCCAGCGTCACGAAGCCGCGTTTGGCCAGTTCGCGCGTGCCGATCATGTTCATGAAATTGGAGGTGCGGTGAATGGTCAGAAACGCCGTTGTTGGCGCCGGCCCACTGTCGGGGGTGTAGAGCGCGCCCTTGGTCGCGGAGGGTGAAAACTGGATGTAGCGCGGATGGCTTTGCGCCTGCGCAGGCGACGTGGCGAAAGCCACCCAGGTGAAGACGGCGGCGACGATTTTCCACATCGAAAAGGCTTCCCTCATGTCGCTTCGTTGCAGCGCCCGGCTGACGCCCGAAGTACCGCCGCCGGATGTCCACCGGAAATTCGGTCGCCGGCGCCAAACAGTTTCTGCCGGAAGGTGCCTTCGCGATAGGCGGTTTTATAGACGCCGCGATTTTGCAGTTCTGGAACGATGAGGTCAATGAAATCGACGAGGTGTTGCGGCTCGCCGGAGCGATTGAGGTTGAAGCCGTCGATGTCGGCTTCCGCCATCCAGGATTGCAGTTCGTCGGCGATCTCGACGGGCGAGCCCACCAGAAAACACTCGCGGCCCGCCTGCGGCCCGAAGTTGGTTATGTCCCGAAGGCGTTCGAGCGATTTATCTTCCTTCATTAAATATTCGATCATGGTGTTGATGCCGTTATTGCCGGTGCGTTCAGTGATTTCTTTCGACAGGTCGATCCCGGTCAGCCCCGAACACAGCGCCAGCATTCCCTCGGCGCTGACGTACTGCGCCAGCCGCGCCTGCTTGTCGCGGGCTTCCGCTGTCGTCGGTGCGGTGACGACGGTCGCCATCATGATGAATTTGAGGCGCGAGGGGTCGCGCCCGGCGGCCCGCGCCATCTGACGCAGACCGGCGATGCGTTCAGCGGTTTGTTTTTTTGGCAAGCCAGAAACGAAAATACACTCCGCGTGTTTTGCCGCAAACTCACGACCGCGTTGCGAGCCGCCCGCCTGAAACAACACGGGGGTGCGCTGTGGCGAGGGTTCACTCATGTGCACGCCATGCATCTTGAAATGCGGTCCCTCATGGCGGATTTCGTGGACGCGGTCGGCCCGCGCATAAATGCGGTTGGCGACATCGCGCACGACAGCGTCGTCTTCCCAACTGGCTTCCCACAGCTTGTAGACGACCTCCATGAATTCGTCCGCCATGTCGTAGCGCGCGTCATGCTCGCGCAAGGTTTGCTGTCCCATGGCGCGGGCGGCGCTGTCCTGGAATCCAGTGACGATGTTCCAGCTGACGCGCCCCTTGGTGAGATGGTCGAGGGTCGAAAACCGTCGCGCCAGGGAGTAGGGCGGGTCCCAGGTGAGGTTGGCGGTGACACCGAAACAAAGGTGTTGGGTGAGGTGCGCCATCGTCGGAATCAGCAACAGCGGATCGTTCATGGGAAACATGGCGGCGCGTTCAATTGCCGCGCGCGAAGCGCCTTGATAAACGTCGTAAACGCTGCTCGTGTCGGCGAAAAAGATGCTGTCAAAAAGCCCGCGTTCCGCCAGCTTCGCGACATCTACCCAGTAATCGAGGCTGTTGTATTCTACCGCGCGGCTGCCAGGCGCACTCCACATGCCAATCCAGTTTTGTCCTGGCGAATTCGAGTAAAACGCGTTGACGGAAATCTCTTTCTTCATTGGCGTCGGTCCGCTGTTACTGCTTGTTGCCGGGTCGCGATACTCACCTGAAATAGTCGTCGTAAACTTTTGTCCAACCTGGCAGATCGCGATCCAGCTGCTCGGGCGTCAGGAAAGTCCCCTTAAAAATTTCGCCATCCGGAATCATTTTTGCGTCGCGCGGTTTGACGGCGGGGTGCACCGGCAATTCGCCAGCGTCGGCGAAAATTTTCTGGCCCTCTTCGGAGACGATAAAATCGATCAACAGCTTGCCTGCGTTGGGGCTCGGCGCCTGCTTCAGCAACGACAGCACGGCGTAGGTGACGAGCGGCGGCTGCATGGCGATCCAGTCCACCGGCGCGCCTTTATTGGCGCTGATGAACGCATGATTGTTGAAAATTTGCAGACCAATCGGATATTCGCCGGCGATGACGAGATCGAGCACCTGGCGTCCTGAAACTTTTAGCGGCGTGATGTTCTGTTTGGCGAGTTGTTCCAGATAAGTCCGGGCTTTCGCCTCGCCCATGGCGATCAGCACGCTGCCGACGAAGCCTTGTCCCGCAGAAATACTTGGCTGCGTGTTCCACGCGAGTTTCCCCTTCCATTTGGGGTCGAGCAAATCCGCAAATGTTTTCGGCTCGGTTCCTTTCTTTACAAGCTCCGTGTTGAAGCCGGGCGTGTTGACGTAATAATTCGACGCAACCCAGTGTCGATCCGGGTCGAACAAATGCGTCGGCAGCGCCACATCAGGCGTCCACGCTTCCACGAGGCCGGCGCGCACCAGCATGGGCGTCGTCTGTGCGCCGTCGATGACGCTCGCCTGCACCCGCCCGGCCTTCGCCTCGGCCAGCACACGCAAGCTGATCTCGGCCGAATTGGCGCGCGCGAAACTCACCTTGATTCCGTATTTGCGTTCGAAAGCCTCGCTGATCGGCCGCACCAGCTGGTCAACGATCTGCACCGTATACCAGGTGACCTGAGCCTCCTTTTTGGCGGCGGCCACGAGGGCCGCGTCGGCGGCAAACGATGGCGAAAGCGCGAAGAATCCGACGGCGAGGCCGGCGAAAAACGTTTGCGGCGAGAACGCCTGCGGCATGGATGTCGCCCCCCTGATGCGGCTCGGCCCCAAAAAGTCCGCCGCCGCCGCTCAGGTTGCCACACCCTTGCCGGTTCGCAAACAGCGGCAGCGCCGTGCGCCTGTCGCCGGGTGTGTTGACATCACCCCCTCCGAACTGATTCAGAGGTTGAAGGAAGGAAAGGTCTATCTCCCTGAAAACGCGCACCGCGCCGCCGACAACTTCTTCAAGATGGGAAACCTCACGGCGCTGCGTGAACTCGCGCTACGGCGCACCGCCGAACGCGTCGATGACCAGATGGTTGAATATCTCTGGCAAAACGCCATCGATGGCGCTTGGCCCAGCGCCGAAAGAATCCTCGTTTGCATAGGCGCGGACGGCGCCGCGCAATCAGTTGTGCGGGCCGCTAGCCAATGTCTCAGTGTTTGCAGATTTGAAAGCGGACGGGCGATCCAGTTCTCTGCCCCCGTCTGCATCAGCAATACATTAGAATCGTGGACGTTCGGCTGGAAGTCGCGATGGTGCCGATCAGCGCTGCCCCATAGAGCAGTGGCAAACTTACAAGCCACCTGACGGCTCTGCTCGGCCCAAGTTGTATCCGCTGCCGAAAGGAATTTTAAGAGGGTCGTATTCGTGCAAGATCCATCACAGCGTCGGAGGCGTCGATGGCGTCCTTTCGATCGATGTCGCATTCGACAGGCACGTGAAAAAGAAAATAGACACTGTCCGACGGATCACGCGGCGAAAAGGTTACCTCGGCTACGACGGTGCGCATCAGCAAGCGCAAATGGGCAGGAACGCGCGCGAACGTGTCATAACGCTGATGGCCGTAGACATAAAACTCGTGCCATTCTGCAGGCGGATAGCGCAGCTTGATCAGGTCTCCAGGCGGTGCGGCGTTAACGGCCAGGGCCGTCATGTATAAAGCGCGGTCGCATTGCGACGACTGCAAGCGCAAGGACCAACCGCCCCTGATCTCAACAGATTTCAAAATAAAAGGACCGATTTTTTCGCTCGGCGTTTTTGCGATCTGCTCCAGGCCGAGAAAAAAATTCGGCGGTTTGACACCGGCTC
>JAYTTW010000202.1:0-1591 GCA_043744855.1 Hyphomicrobiales bacterium | reverse complement strand
ACATTTGCAAATATGCCGGACGAACTGGCGGCCTGCTCGCTCGTCACGGAAGCCGCGCCCGAAAAACTCGAATTGAAGCAACAGATTTTCGAGCAACTCGACGCGCTGTGTCCGGCGCAAACAATCCTCGCCACCAACACTTCCGTCATTCCGGTCACCGCCATCGGCGCGCGCGCGAAAAACCGCGAGCGCATTCTTGGTACGCATTACTGGAACCCGCCCTACGCGGTTCGGCTGGTTGAAGTTGTGCAGACGTCATTCACCGATCCAGCGGCGATCGAGAGCGTGATGGCAACGATGCGCGCCATCGGCCAGCAACCGGTACATGTCAAACGCGATGTGCCAGGATTTATCGGCAACCGCTTGCAACACGCGCTGAAACGCGAGGCGATTGCCTTGCTTGAATCCGGCGTCGCGGATGCAGAAACCATCGACTTTGTTATCCGCAATTCGTTTGGCGCGCGGCTTGGAATCATGGGCACGCTGGAGCAATCCGATCTCGTTGGCCTCAACCTCACGCTTGACATTCACAAGGTGATTCTGGCCGACCTCGATTGCAGTACAGCGCCGCAAAAACGACTGGTGGACCTCGTGGCGGCAGGCAAGACAGGCGCGAGCGCCGGCGAAGGTTTTCGCACCTACACGCCCGAACAACGCAAGGAATTGCAGGGTCGCCTCGACAAGGCGCTGTTGGGGAGCAAACCGCCCTGAGCAGATTTTTCGCGCGCTGTTTCATCGGCCTGAAATTCGCCCCCTGCGGCAGAGCGCTCCGCCTCGCGCCTCTTGCGGCGCGGCGCCCCTCCCCGTAATTTCCCCGCCAATCGGAAGGGATGCCATGTCGTTTCAAGCAGACGTTATCGCCGCCATCGGCAACACGCCGCTCATCAAGCTGAAAATGGCCTCGGAACTCACGGGCTGCACAATTCTCGGCAAAGCTGAATTCATGAACCCCGGCGGCTCGGTCAAGGATCGCGCCGCCCTCGCCATCGTGCGGGACGCAATAGCGCGCGGCGCACTGAAGCCCGGCGGCATCATCGTGGAGGGCACCGCCGGCAACACCGGCATTGGCCTTGCACTGGTCGCCAATGCCATGGGGTTTCGCACCGTCATCGTAATCCCCGACACCCAGTCGCAGGAAAAGAAGGACATGCTTCGCCTGCAAGGCGCGGAGCTGATTGAAGTGCCGGCTGTGCCCTACTCGAACCCCAATAATTACGTGAAAGTCTCGGGCCGCATCGCCGAACGCCTCGCAAAAACCCATCCGCAAGGCGCGATCTGGGCGAACCAGTTCGACAATGTCGCGAACCGGCAGGGCCATTTTGAGACCACGGGCCCCGAAATTCTTGCGCAGACCGGCGGCAAAATTGACGGGTTTACCTGTGCGGTGGGCACCGGCGGCACGCTGGCGGGCGTCGCCATGGCGCTGAAACAGCACGACGATAAAATCCGGATTGCTATCGCCGATCCCCTCGGGGCGGCGCTGTATAGCTGGTACAAGCACGGCATACTGAAGTCGGAAGGCAGCTCCATCACGGAAGGGATCGGTCAGGGCCGCGTCACCGCCAATCTGGTTGGCGCCCCCATCGACATC
>JAYTTW010000201.1:0-1592 GCA_043744855.1 Hyphomicrobiales bacterium | reverse complement strand
GTCGCGCTCGTTTTGTTGTTTGAGCCCCAGGCCAGCGCCGAAACCGGCGGCAAACGCCTCGCCGGCTTGACGGCGGCCCCCGTCGCAGGCCGGATCATCTCGCGCATTGGTCCATTGTTGGAACGCTAAGCAGGCAACAAGTGCTTTATTTCTTGACGCAGCCGTTCCGGCGCAAAATCAGCAGCAAGAATGCGGGGAAAGCCGGACAGGAAGTAGAGGAGATCATCTGGAAAGTCCGCCTCGTCGAGCTGAACCGCAACGAATGGTTTCTTGAAATCGCCCGCGACGTAAACTTCGCGGATGACGTGGTCGCTCGCAAAGGCATCGCGGGAGCACATGAGTGCAACGACGTTGGATGACCGGATCGCACCGACAATGCGGCCGGCATAGCGCGGAACGGCATCGCTCGATTGCGTGTCGATCCAGACGGTGAAGCCCGCGGCCTCTATCCGGCTGGTAAGCGCATTAACCTGTGCCGCATCACTGCGGCTGTACGAAATGAACACCTGATGGCGCGAATCGGCTCGGGGATTCAGCACGTCTCGCAGGGGTGGCTGTTCGGCGGACGCCGTGGTTTTGGTCGCCGGTTTGGCGCGCTTCGTTCGCTGCATGGATAAAAAGCGCATGAGCACCACGACGAGGAGGGCGAACAGGCCAATCATGCCAATCATGCCAATTGCGCTCGCAAATACGGTCAAGTCCATGCCGGGCGTGAGTGGCGTTGGCGTGGGGTCAAGAATTGGTGGCGGTCGGTGGTCACGGTTGGGCGTCGCGACGAACTTCGCAACTAACAGCAAGATGGCAACAACCGAAGCGATCACTAGCCAATGCAACGAACCAGTTGGCGCACCTTTGGGCGCGTGCGACGTCATCGGCGGCGGCCTGGGGGAAGGTGGATGTGCATATGAGGGGGGCGGCATGGCTGGTGCAGTGGGCCCGTCCCGTCGATGCATGTCGTTCCAGTCCATCCCTGGCGCGATTGGCCAGCGCCCCCTGATACGCTCGGCCACCAGCCGAACGAGAAAGCGGATGTCCTCCTGACTGGTGTCGGGGCTGATCGACTCAAGTATCGGCGCTGATTTCAAGGGCTGCGCCGCGAGGTCACGCAGGCCAGCCGCCAGTGGCGTGTCGTCGGGTTTGCCTAGTACAAAGCGATCCCGGGACCAGCTTTGGATGGCAGCATGAACAGCCAGCGGCGCGCGGGCAGACGCCGCCAATGCGCGGGACCACAGCAGCACGACGCAATCGGCCGACGCCGCCACTTGCAGGATCGTCGCATCGGAACCTTCGGTTTCACCCCTCGCCATATCGAAAGTGATACTTCGGTCAGTGACCCCATTTTTCCGAAGTTCGCTCGTAATCTGTTGCAGGAGGTCAAGGTCTTCGAATGAATAAAAAATTACCACTGTCGTCATGAGTTGCCCCTTTGACCCTAGCGCTGGCTTCGCCGCCCACCATAAGCTCCGAATGCAAAGCGCGGAAGACTAGAGATTTTGGCTCGCTGGCGCTGCAAAGTTTGACGCCGCGCGCCCCTGCCCATATTAACCATTGAACTGTTGGGCGATGCCGCGATTCGTGAGGCGGCGCGTCCA
>JAYTTW010000200.1:0-23286 GCA_043744855.1 Hyphomicrobiales bacterium | reverse complement strand
CGGATATGGAAGTGCGCTGCGCCCGGCGATAGGGCGCCTCGTGCAGTTTGCTGGCGAAATCGCTGGCGCTTTGCGGGCCGTCTATCACTGACCAGCCGACCAGCACATCCTGATCGGTGTAGGACGCCCACTGCATATACGCGACCCCTATCTTGCCGATGGCGTTGGCCTTGAGGGCGGTCAGAAACTCGGGCGACGTGAGCGCCCGGATATACCCCTCACGTTGCAAGACCTGCTCGTTGCGGTCCATGGAATAGGAGATGTCGACGGCCAGAACCAGTTCCGCGTCAACCTCCATGGCGCCGTCGCGAGCCAGGCTGGGGGGCGCCGCAAGCACACTGGCGCAGCAGGCGGTCAGCAGGCGTGACCGCCAACGCCGCCATAAACGCTGCCATCGACAATGGGCGGGACTGCGAGCAGGGCGGGCAAGGCGCATGGGCGTCTCCCAGGAGCTGGCGTTGGGCTTGGCGCAAGCATCGCATGACCAGCCGTTGCGTGAAACCTGGCGACGATATTTTTTATTGTTGGCCTAAGGTTGAGGATCGGCGCGCGCAATTCACGCCGGACCCCTTGCTGTTTCGCGGCGAAATGTCATTGTCGATGTGCACTTGGTCGATGCGCGCTTGGTCGATGCGCGCTTGAAGGAATTTGCGCTGGCCGCCCTGTTGCGCCGGCAGCGGCAGGCGCGTCATACAGCAGGGGATGAAAACGCAAACAATCGAAGACCTCTTTGAACAGGCCAAGGCAGCGCAAAAGCGCGCCCACGCGCCTTACTCGCGCTTCCCCGTCGGGGCGGCGTTGCGCAGCGCATCCGGCGCGGTATTCGTCGGCTGCAACGTCGAGAACGCGGCATCCCCCAACGGTAGTTGCGCCGAAACGGGAGCGATTTCGGCGATGGTGGTTGCCGGCGAATCGCGAATCACCGACATAGTTGTGGTCGGCGGCGCGGCTGCGCTGACGCCCTGCGGCGCGTGTCGTCAGAGAATTCTCGAGTTTGCCGACGCCGGGACAAAAATTCACAGCGCAACGCCAGCCGGCATCGTGGCGAGTTTCAGAGTAGACGAATTGTTGCCGCACGCCTTCGTGGCCCCTGCGAAGCGCCCCGGCAACCAACCTTGAGACCCGAGCGATGAGCAACGACATCGAAGCGGCAGCCGACCTCATCGCGTCTCGCGGCGCGCTCGACAGCCTGGAAGTGGTGTTCGTGACCGGCACCGGTCTTGGCAACATGACCGAAGGAATCGAAAATCCGGTTACGATTCCTTACGCCGACATTCCCGGCTTTCCCAAACTCACGGTTTCCGGCCACGATGGCAAGCTGGTTGTAGGCAAACTTGAGGATACCTCTGTCGCCTTTCTGCAGGGACGCTCGCATTACTACGAGCATGGCGATCCGCGCGCCATGGCGGCGCCGCTGGAGACCATGGCGCTTTTGGGCGCTCACACGCTGGTGCTGACGGCGTCGGCAGGATCGGTTAAGTCGGATTTTTATCCGGGCGCAATGATGCTGGTCAACGATCATATCAATTTCAACGGTCTCAACCCGCTGGTTGGCGTCGCCTCCGACGGCGGTTTTTTGTCCCTGATCGACGCTTACGATCCGCGCCTTATCCGGCGTATGAAGCGCGCCGTGCTGCGCGCCGGCGTCACCCTGCACGAGGGCGTCTATATGTGGTTCGCTGGCCCGACGTTTGAAACGCCGGCGGAAGTGAAAATGGCGCGCATCCTCGGCGCCGACGCTTTGGGCATGTCGATTGTGCCGGAGGTCATTCTGGCGCGGCGCATCGGCTTGCGCGTCGTTGCGCTGGCGATGCTGACCAATTTCGGCGCCGGCTTTCAGGGCGGCGCGCCAACCCATGCGCAGACGCGTGAAACCGCAGCGCAAGGGGCGATCAGCCTGCGCCGCCTGTTGCGTGCGTTTCTGCGCACCAAGGAGGAAGCATGGGGCGCCTCGAAAGACTAGGCGTCGAGGACGCCCGGCTGGCGCTGCGATGCCTCGATCTCACCGATCTCGGCGATGCCTGCACGCCGCGCGACGCGACACGGCTGGTGTCGCGCGCCCGTGGACCGCACGCAGATGTCGCCGCCGTCTGCGTGTGGCCGCAATTTGTTTCGCAGTGCGCCGACGCCTTGCGCGGCGCCGGGGTGCGTGTCGCCACCGTCATCAACTTTCCGCTGGGAGGCGAGGACGTGGAACGCGCCGTCGAGGACGCCGTCGAAGCCTTGCGCGACGGCGCCAGCGAAATCGACGCCGTGATTCCCTATCGCGCGTTGTTGCGCGGGGATGAGCGGCCAACCCGCGAAATGCTCGGCGCGCTGGCCGACCACATGCCGGGCGACTGCAAGCTGAAAGCCATTCTGGAAACGGGCGAATTGCGCCAGCCAAGCGTGGTGCGACGCGCCGCTGAAATCGCCATTGAGGCGGGCGCGCATTTTCTCAAAACGTCGACCGGCAAGACGCCGGTTTCCGCCACGCCAGAGGCGGCGCGCATTTTGCTGGAGACCATCAAGGCGAGCGGAAAACCCGTCGGTTTCAAGGCATCGGGAGGCATCCGCACCCTGGCCGACGCGCAAATTTATCTGGCGCTTGCCGAGGAAATCATGGGCGCGGGGTGGGCTCAGCCAGCAACGTTGCGGTTCGGCGCCAGCGGTCTGCTGGATAGCTTGCTGTCGACGCTTGAGGGGCGCGGCGGATGAAGTTGCCGCAGGAGATCGTCCGCGCCAAGCGCGACGGTCGCGCCATCCCCGATGCGGAGATCGATTTTTTTGTCGCGGGCCTTGTCAACGGAGCCGTGTCGGGCGAACAGGCGGCGGCGTTCGCCATGGCGGTGTTCTTTCAAGACATGAGTCTGGCGGAATGCGCGGCGCTGACGCGCGCCATGACGCGCTCTGGCCGCCGCCTCGATTGGGGCTCGCAAAAGCTTGGCGGACCGCTGCTTGACAAGCACTCGACCGGCGGCGTTGGCGACAATGTAAGTTTGATGCTGGCGCCGATGGTGGCGGCGTGCGGCGGTTTTGTGCCAATGATCTCGGGTCGCGGGCTCGGCCACACCGGCGGCACCCTCGACAAGCTGGAAGCCATCGCCGGATACAACGCGTTTCCGGACGTAACGCGGTTCGTCGCGAGGCTGAAGCACGCGGGTTGCGCGATTATTGGCCAGACCGGCGAACTGGCGCCTGCCGATGCAAAACTTTACGCCATCCGCGATGTCACCGCGACAGTGGAATCGATCCCGCTCATCACCGCCTCGATCCTGTCGAAAAAGTTCGCAGCCGGATTGGATGGGCTGGTCATGGACGTCAAAACCGGCAACGGCGCCTTCATGTCGCGGCTTGGGGACGCGCGCGCCCTGGCGACATTTCTGGGCCAGGTTGCGACCCTTGCCGGGCTGCCAACCGCCTCGCTCATCACCGATATGAACGAACCGCTGGCGAGCG
This sequence comes from Hyphomicrobiales bacterium, assembly GCA_043744855.1. Taxonomy (GTDB): domain Bacteria; phylum Pseudomonadota; class Alphaproteobacteria; order Rhizobiales; family Beijerinckiaceae; genus Terripilifer. The sequence continues at coordinate 19,848 of JAYTTW010000200.1, read as the reverse complement.
CAGCCGGCGCTGCTGTCGAAGTGCGCAACGCAATCGATTATCTTCGCGGCGACCATCGCGACGCGCGCCTGCACGAGGTGACGATGGCGCTCGGCGTGCGCATGTTGCGACTTGGCAAACTCGCCGCCGATGATGCGTCGGCGCGTCAGATGCTGATGCGCGGGCTCGACAGCGGCGCTGCGGCCGAGCGTTTCGCCCGCATGATCGCGGCGGCTGGCGGACCGCCAGACCTTGTCGAAAAACCGACCCAACAACTTACATTGGCGCCTGTGGAGCAGGACATTTATGCGGATCGCGGCGGCGTTGTGCGCGCCATCGACACGCGGGCGATCGGACTTTGCATTGTTGCAATGGGCGGTGGCCGAACGCGTGTGCAGGACCGGATCGACCCCGGCGTCGGCTTCACGCGTTTGAGCGCGATTGGCGCGCGCGTCGACGCCAGCGCGCCGTTGGCGCGAGTTTATGCGCGCACGGTCGAGCAAGCCGGCGAGGCGGCGCAGGCTTTGCGAGCCGCTTACGACGTTGGCGAGGAACCGCCGGTCGCGAGGCAAGTGGTCATTGAATGTATGGGCTAGCGCTGCGTGCTAAATTCGTCGGCCTGTCGGGTCGCGGCGCGGGGCGCGTTGTGGTCAGGTTACTTGGTCAGTCCCCGCACCCGACAGGCGGCGCACGCCCGTCACGGCGCCGAACGAATTCCTCAGGATGCGTTGTCGCGCCACCTCGAGGGGCTCCGAGGCGACCATCATGTGGTGACCGTTGGCGTGCAACAACGTGTTGGTGTCGCGCATCACGCCGATGTGGCCTTTCCAGAACACCAAGTCGCCGCGCCGCAGCCCGTCGTGCGGTTGGCCGGGCTCGCCCGGCTTGGCAGGCTTGGCAGGATCACCCAAACCCTGCGCCATCATGTCCGTATCGCGCGGCGCCGCGACACCACATGCGGCGAGCGAAATCTGCACGAGGCCGGAGCAATCGAGGCCGGCAAACGTCTTGCCGCCCCACAGGTAAGGCACATTCAGGAAACGTTCGGCGACACTTACGAAGTCGCGTTCGAAGACAGTTAGCGGAGCGACATGACCGGCCCAGACAAAACCGCCAGTGGCAAGCCGGGCGAAAGCCTGCGTCGGCTCAACGATGCTGACCTGCGCACCCAGCGGCAGCGGCATGACCACCGGCGACTTCATGTCTGGCTGCAGATAAACGAAAGTGCGGGGCACGCGAACGTGATGGGTTGGCGCCGGCGCGGCCTCGCCGAGGCAATCTGCGGCGATATATCCGACATAGGAATCGCGCTGTAATTGCACCCACGCCCAGCCGTCCGCGCCAACGTCAAAGACGACGACCTCTTCGCCGAACAACGCTTGTGTGTCGATGGACGCCTGGCCGCCCGGCGCCGATGTCAGCGCCGCGCATTCGACCGTGACACGCCGCGATTTTCCGGCGACGTAGCGCGGCGCTTCAATGAGGCCGCGCAGATGTTCGGCTGCCAGATCGGCGCGCGCCGGCGTCAGTCGCCTGTCGAAAGCGGCGGAGCTGGCGGTAGTATTCGCAGGTTGTTTCAGCATGGCGTCGATGCCGGCAGTGCGGCGGCTTTTTCGACAACGAGGTCGCCGAGGGTTTCGACATAGAGAGCGCCCTGAACGGTGCGCTGGATAATCACGTTGCGCCGGTCGGTCTCGTCGCGACGACGCGCAATGATGGCATGCTTGCCCATCGAGTCGAGCGCGCGCGTAATCACCGGTTTTGTCACTCCCAGCTTTTTGGCAAGGCCGCGCACCGTATGCGGCGGATGCTCAATATATACGGTCAGCAAAATCGCCAGCTGGCGCAAGGTGAAATCCGGCATGTCGCCGGGTTTGGCCGCATGCACCAGCCCGAGCGCCGTCTCGTGCAGCAATCGCAAGGCTTCTTCGGGCCTAACTTTCACAGCCATGCGCACCATCGCTCAAGCAAATCATTTCGGAACCGGATTATTCGTGTTTTCGCTGCGGCGTTCAAGGCAATTGTGACAATTCCTCAAGATACGGCGCTGCGGGCGAAGTGCACAGAGACAGCCGAAACCACGAGGCTGGCGCCCACCACCGCCATGACAGCGGGAGCGCCGGCGGCAGCGGCCACTATTGCGGCAAGGAAGGGTAGCGACACTTGCCCGATGCGGTTGCCTGTGATGCGCAAGGACAACGCGGTGGCGCGCGCCGGCGCCGGCGCCAGATCGAGAACGCTCGTGAGGCTCAGGATGGAAGCAAGGCCGAGCCCAAGGCCGAGGCTGGCCGCCGCAAAATACATCAGGGACAGCGACGGCGCGACGCCGATTGACGCGTAGGCGACGCCGGACAGCGACATGCTCCAAAATGTCAGGCGAATGCGCCCCAAGGCGGCGATCAAGGATGTGTAGAAATAGCGCGAGACGATGGCGGCGACTGAACGAACCGTGAGCATCAGGCCGATGTGGCTGACGTCGATGGCGCGTTCGGCGCCGAGCAACGGTAGATAGATCACGATGAGATCCTGCGCGGTGATGGTGATGATGCTGGCGGTCAGCGAAAGCATGAAGCCAGGCACGCGCAGGAGATCGCCGACGGGCATCGGCGCTTGTCGGTGAGCTCCATGGCTTGCGGGCGGCGCATTCGGGAGCGCCAGCGACACCAGCATTGACGCTGTGGAAACCGCGAGGCCAACGGAAAACAGAATGGCGGTTTCCGGCACTTTGGCGGCGCCGCCGATATAGCCGACAACCAGCGGGCCCAAGCCCTGGCCAAGGCCGCTGGCGATGAGAAAATTCGCGAACATGGCGTCGCGATCCCCGCCGCCCGCGGCCCGCACGCATATCATCTGGTGCGAGGCCATGAGGAACAAATGGCCGATGCCGAGAATGGCGGTGAAGCCAAGCAGCGGCAGCGCGCCCGGCGAAAAAAAACGCAGGCCGATGGCGCCCGTCAGCATGAGGGCGGATCCAATGCGGGTGGCTCGCGCATCGTGTCCGCGATCTATGAAGCGGCCGACGAAAACGGCAAGAAACACCGGCAGCAGCGCGAACGTGGCGGAAACGGCGCCGAGCCATACAACTGGAAGTTCAAGTTCGAGAATGCGATAGGATGTGGTGACCCGCAACATGGCGGTCATCGTCTGGACGATGAGGCCGTGCGTCATCAAGACGTAGATCAGGCGCCAATCCTTGCCGGATTTTGCGTGCGTCTCCCCAGCGCCTGAGCTCATGCGTCTGTCCTGCTTGCCTCGAGCGGCGCGTCAACTGGGGCGGCGATAGCGCCGCTCCAGAAAGTCGTAAAGCAGACGCGCGGTTGGCGCGTCCCCGCCTTCGGGTTTTCCCGGCCGCGTCGAAGCGTTCCAGCCGTAGATGTCGAAGTGCGCCCAGCCGCGGGTTTTCTCGACAAAGCGCCGCAGGAACAAAGCCGCCACGATGGTTCCCGCGAAGGGGCCACTGGCGATGTTGTTGAGCGTCGAAATTTTTCCGTCAAGCCACGCGTCGTAAGGCTCCCACAACGGCAGGCGCCAAACGGGATCGTTGAGCTTCCTGCCGGTTGGCTCAAGCTCGCCTGCAAGCGCATCGTCCATGGTGAAAAATGGCGTGATCTCCGGCCCGAGCGCAACGCGGGCGGCGCCGGTCAAGGTGGCGAAATCAAACATCAGTTCGGGCGCCTCCTCGTCGGCGAGCGCCAGCGCGTCGGCAAGGATAAGCCGACCTTCCGCGTCGGTGTTGCCGATTTCAACCGTCAACCCCTTGCGACTGGGATAAACGTCGCCGGGCCGAAATGCCGGCGCGGAAATCGCGTTCTCCACGATCGGCAACAGCACCCGCAAGCGCACCGGCAGTTTTGCGTCCATGATCATGTTCGCCAGCGCCAAGGCCGTCGCCGCGCCCGCCATATCCTTTTTCATAAGCGCCATGGCGCTCGACGGCTTGATGTCGAGACCGCCGCTGTCGAAGCAGACGCCCTTGCCAATCAATGTCACCTTCGGAGCCTTCGGCGGCCCCCACGTGATATCGACCAGGCGCGGCGGCTCGGAAGCCGCCTTACCGACGGCGTAAATGAGTGGAAAGTTCTTTTTGAGCAGCGCCTTGCCGCGTACAACGCTGGCCCGCGCGCCGTAGCGTTTGGCCAACCCTGTCGCGACTTTTTCAAGCGCGTCCGGCCCCATGTCATTGGCCGGCGTGTTGACCAGATCGCGCGCCAGAAACATTGCATTCGCCATGCGCGACAGGCGACGCGCGTCGACGTTTTCAGGCGTTTTCAACGTCGGCGCGGCAGCGCCCACCTTGCGATAGCGCGTGAAGCGATAGCCGGCGAGGTGAAAACCGAGCGCCGCCATTTCGCTGGCGCCAGCCTCGTCGCGCGGCGCGTTGGCGAACGCATAGGCGCCCTTTGGCAACACAGTCGCAAGTTTTCCGGCCAGCAAGGGATCGATGAATTTGGCGTCCGCTGCCTCGACGCCAAACAGCACGCATTCGATCGTACCGGCGGCGGACGGCAAGCACAGGTGGCGACCGGGCAACGGCTCAAAGCCGTTCGCGACGGCAAATTGCGCCGATGCCGGCGACAGGTTGGCGCGCAGCTGCGGCCAGGAACCAGGGTTGACGAACCAAACGGGCACGAAACGAGACCGGGGCGTTGCGGATTTTGGCAAGGTTGGAACCTTCTCGCGTCGCGCCGGACTTCCCGAATTGGCGCATTAACACTCCATTAGGGTTAACCATTTATTGCTGGTTTGACCAAGCACTGAATGACCCTCCGGCGAATGCGCAACGGTATGACGGTTTCCGGCTCTCGATTGATTCCCGCCTCGCAGCGCGCACGTGCGCTCACGACTGTGGCGCTGATGGCGCTGGCGCTGGCCGGCTGCAAATCCACTGGCATGAATGATGTGACGGGTTCGATCCACAAGCCAACGACGCAACTGCCGCAATCGCCCGTCGCGCTGCGGCAATTCTCGGAGCTATGGGGCCAACGCTTTGAGGCGAATCACGCCGACAAAACCGCCGCCATCAACTATGCGCGCGCGCTGCGCGCCCTGACGCAGTACGGACAGGCGGTTGCCGTCATGCGCGAGGCGGCGATCAAGGCGCCCAATGATCTCGATGTGATTGGCCAGTATGGAAAAGCGCTGGCGGAAGCCGGACGGCTGGAGGAAGCGACGGAGATTTTGCAACGTGCGCATACGCCGGAGCGCCCGGACTGGACCGTACTGTCGGCGCTTGGCGCCATCGCCGACCAGATGGACGACCACGTTGCAGCGCAAGGCTACTACACGACGGCGCTGAAAATCGCACCGCGCGAGCCTGCCGTGCTTTCAAATCTCGGGCTCTCCTACGCGTTGTCGAAACAATTACCCTTGGCCGAGAAGACCTTGCGCGAAGCCGCAGCGAACCCGGCCGCTGATGCGCGCGTGCGGCAAAACCTGGCGCTCGTGCTTTCGCTCGAAGGTAAATTCGCCGAGGCGGAACAAGTGTCGGCGCAAGACATGCCGCCCGAACAGGCCGCGCAAAACGCCGCTACGATTCGCCGCATGATTTCCCAGTCGAACAAATGGCGGGACCTGCAATCGCTTGATGCGCGCAAGCGCGGCTAAACACCGATGCGCCATGCAATGCTGGGCGGTCAGAGCGATGGCGAAAAGTTCGAAGCGGGCCGCGACTCCTTCTCCTGCGCGCGGGAGAAGGAGTCGCGCTGGATCGCTCCGGCTTTATGGATCGTAGCGACCGAATCGCTCACGTTAGTTTGGAGATTTGCAGAATCGCTGGCGTCAAAATCACGGCGAACAACACTGGCAGGAAAAATATGATCATTGGCACGGTGAGTTTCGGCGGCAGGGCGGCGGCTTTTTTCTCGGCCTCCATGAGGCGATTGTCGCGACTTTCCTGCGAAACCACTCGCAGCGCGGTGCCCAGCGGCGTGCCATAACGCTCGGCCTGAATCAGTACGGTGACAATCTGGCGCACGGATTCAAGGCCGGTGCGAATGCCGAGATTCTCATAGGCCATCCGGCGGTCCGGCAAATAGGACAATTCCGCCGTGGTCAGCGACAGCTCCTCGGCCAATGGCACGGATGCGGACCCGATCTCTCCTGCAACCTTACGAAAAGCATGCTCAATCGACATGCCGGATTCAACGCAGATCAGCAACAGATCAAGCGCATCGGGGAACGCACGGCGAACGGAAAACTGGCGTTTCGAGGTGGTGTTTTTCAAATACAGTTCCGGAAACTTGATGCCCAGATACGCCGCGAGCACCGCCATGCCGATGCGCATGACGGCCGACTGGTTTACGGGACTGATGACGAATACGTAAAGCAGCGTCAGGAAAAACGCGACGATCGGCAGGATGAGGCGTCCGACGAGAAAGGTGTCCTCGGCGCGTTTGCCGCGATAGCCAGCCTGCGAGAGTTGCAACTTCGCCTGCTCGGTGCCCAGCCAACTCGCAAGGTTGAAGCGATCCACCATGCCTTTCAGAAACGCCGTGGAGTCCTTGCGCAGGCTTGTCTTGGATTGCTTTGCGGCAATCTTTTCGCGTTCACGGGCGCGAATCCGGTCCCGTTCGACCGATACCGCTTTCATGCGCGATCCCAGCACATCGCCTTGCATGAGCGGCATGGCGACAGTCAGCACCGTAGCAATCGTGGCGATCGCGATCAGGATGCTGAACATGAACTGCGGGTCGTTGATTTTTTCGCTTAAAACGTCGAACATAATCGCGACCCTACATGTCGAAACTGATCATCTTGCGCATCGCCATCACGCCGATGAACATCCAGAATCCGCAAACGGCAAGCACAACCCGGCCCGTGGATGTGATCCACAGCAACTCGATGTAGTGCGGGCTGGACAGATAAACCATCGATGCGACAATGAACGGCAAAGCGCCAATAATTCCAGCCGAGGCTTTTGCTTCAGCCGACATGGATTTGACTTTTTGCGCCATTTTTTTGCGGTCGCGCAGCACGCGTGAAAGATTGCCCAAGGCTTCAGAGAGGTTGCCGCCAGCCTTTTGCTGGATGCTGATGACGATCGCGAAAAAATTCGATTCCGAAACAGGCACGCGTTCGGCCATGCGCTCGCAGCCTTCCGCAATCGACAGACCTAGGGTCGTCGCCTCGACGATTTGACGGAACTCGCTGCGAACCGGCTCCACCGACTCGGCGGCGATGATGCGGATGCAATCGCCGAGCGGAAGCCCGGCCTTGATGCCACGAATGATGACATCGACCGCGTTTGGAAATTCGTTGACAAATTTGTTGATGCGCTTCTTTTTGAGAAACGACAGGAGCCAGCTTGGAAAGCCGAGGCCGCCAATCGCCACGCCGGGTATCGCGTATATCGGCGAACCCGACATAAGAAACGCAAGTCCGCCGAAGACAAGGCCCGCGCCGGCTGAAACCATCAAGTATTGCGACTTCGACCAGGTCAGCCCGGCCTGACTGATCCGCGTATCCAGAGTGAGTTTTTTGGACTTGGATTTCTGCTCGAGTTCCTTCAGGCTGTCGGCGACCTGCTTGCGTCGGGTAGCCACGTCCATGCCGCGTTCCACGACGCGCTTGCTCGAAGGCTGTCCTGACCCGCTGATGGCGGCGTGACGCTTTTCGGCGCGGGCGTCGCCCGACAAATGCGGATAGACGAGGGCGTAGAACACGCCCCCGACTGCAAACATGATCAGCGCCACAAAGCCGAAGGTGGTCATATCCATGGCGGGATATCCAGGCGTTCACAGGTCATGGCTAACGGACGCCTTCCTTTTGTTCGGAAGCGTCGAGCGCAGCGGCCAGACGGGCTTCTTCGCCATAGTAGCGAGCCCGCTCCCAAAAGCGCGGACGACCAATGCCAGTCGAGCGATGACGCCCGATCAGCTTTCCTTGCGCGTCCTCGCCGACGATTTCGTAGACAAACAAATCCTGCGAAATGATGACGTCGCCTTCGAGGCCCAGCACTTCGGTGATGTGGGTGATGCGTCGCGAGCCGTCGCGCAAACGCGCCGCCTGAATAATGACGTCGACGGAAGACACAATCATTTCGCGGATGGTTTTCGCCGGCAGCGAAAAGCCGCCCATGGTGATCATGGATTCAAGACGACCCAGCGCTTCACGTGGCGAGTTGGCGTGCAATGTCCCCATCGAGCCGTCGTGGCCGGTGTTCATTGCTTGCAACAAATCGAAGGCTTCAGGTCCGCGGACTTCGCCAACGATGATCCGTTCGGGACGCATACGCAGGCAATTCTTGACGAGATCGCGCATGGTGATTGCGCCGGTGCCCTCAAGGTTGGGCGGACGTGTCTCAAGCCGCACCACGTGCGCCTGCTGGAGTTGAAGTTCCGCCGCGTCCTCGCAGGTGATGACGCGCTCATCGCTGTCAATGTAGTTGGTGAGACAGTTCAGCAGCGTCGTTTTGCCAGAGCCGGTGCCGCCGGAAATCAGCACGTTGCAGCGGACCCGACCGATGATCTTCAGAATTTCGCCGCCCTCCGGCGAGATGGCGCCGAATTTGATCAATTGATCGAGGGTCAGCTTGTCCTTTTTGAATTTTCGAATGGTGAGCGCCGGGCCATCGATGGCCAGCGGCGGCGCAATCACGTTGACGCGCGAGCCGTCGGCGAGGCGGGCGTCGCATATGGGCGAGGAATCGTCGACGCGACGACCAACCTGGCTGACGATGCGCTGACAGATATTCATCAATTGCGCGTTGTCGCGGAACCGAATGTTGGTGAGTTGGATTTTGCCGGAAACTTCGATGAAAGTCCGCGTCGCGCCGTTGACCATGATATCGGCGATATCGTCGCGCGCCAGCAAGGGTTCAAGCGGGCCGTAACCAAGTACGTCGTTGCAGATGTCCTCGAGCAAGTCCTCTTGCTCGGCGATCGACATGACGACGTTTTTGATCGAAATGATTTCATTGACGATGTCGCGAATTTCCTCGCGAGCGTTCTCGGTGTCCAACTTCGACAGCTGGGAGAGATCAATGGCTTCGATCAAGGCGCCGAAGATCGTGCTTTTGGTGACGTAGTATTCATCGGAACGACGCGCCTCCGCAGCCGGCGCAGGGCTTGGCGCGGCGGGCGCATGGCTCGTTGCCCGCGCGGGAGCCGCTGGCGTCGGCGCCATGCGAGGCTCCGGGCTGGCCGCGCCCGAAGCGCGAACCGCTGCTGGCGTCGCAGCGTCGCCGGTGCGTTTACCGAACATCGACTACCTCTTGAATTTCACGCACGCTTGCCGACACCGCCATGGGCTCACGACGCTTTTCTACGAGTGAGCCTGGACAAAAGCGGCTGCAACAAACTCTTTTTCACTCGCTTGCCTTCTGATCGCTTCGTAACGATGCGCCCGAGTTCGGAGAACGTTTCCGCGATGACGCTCTTCGACTCGACTTCCGCGATCATCTGGCCGTTGTTGGAGGCGGTGCCGAACAATTTGGGTTCAAACGGAATTTCAGCGGCGGCGTCGAGCTCGATCGCTTTGCAGAAGTCGGCCACCCCGATTTCCGGTCGCTTCGGCACGTTGACAAAATTCATCACCAGTTTCGGCTTGTCATCATTTGGACGCGCCGCCTTGACTGCGTCGACAATATTTTTCGCGTTGCGCAGGTTTCCCAAATCTGGCGAGGCGACAATCACAACCTCGTCCGCGCTGATGAGCAGGCGGCGCGACCACGCCGTCCATTGGTGCGGAATATCGAGAACGATAACCGGCATCGTGCTGCGCAGCACATCGAGGATGGCGTCAAACGCCGCCTCGTCGAAGTCGTACATCCGGTCCAGCGTGGCGGGGGCGGCCAGAAGGCTGAGCTTTTCCGAACATTTCGACAGTAGGCGGTCAATGACGTTGCCATCAAGGCGATCCGGAGCGAAAACGGCGTCGGCGATGCCTTGCGGCGGGTCTTGATTGAAGTCGAGGCCGGCGGTGCCGAAGCCCAGATCCATGTCGGCGACAACCGTTGCGACATCAAGGTCACGCGAGATCGACCAGGCGAGATTGTGCGCCACCGTCGAGGCGCCGACGCCGCCTTTGGCGCCATACACAGCAATGATGCGGCCCAGAGCCTCAGAGCCAGCAGCTGCATAAAGTTCGGAGATGGCGCGCACAAAGTCGATGACGCTGAACGGCTCGACGAGGTATTCGCTGACGCCTCGCGCCATCAGGTCACGATACAGGGTGATGTCGTTGATGCGACCGGCGACCACGACCTTGGTTCCGGCGTCGCAGAATTCCGCCAGCGCATCAAGGCTCGCGAGCAAGCCATTGCGATCGCCCGCTGACTCGAGGACGATGACGTTGGGCGTCGGGGCGCTGCGAAACAATTCGACGGCAGCGGCGGCGCCCCCCATGTGATGTTTCACATGGGCTTTTTGCATGTGGCGATCCATTGCCGCGTTCTGCACGATCTCGGCGAAGCTGGCGCTTTCGCAGAATGCCTGCAAGGTCACTCGCGGGATCGGCGTGATCTGGGAGTGCACGACAGGATCGTGCGATGGATCGACCACGTGGATTTGTTCGACCGTGTTCATCAGTTGCCGCCCACATTGCCGATGCTGGTGTTCTTGGTTGTCCATATCGTGCCGGGGTCGGCGCCCTGACGCACTTTGCCGATGGCGCGAATGCGCATTTCGACATCGCCGTTGGCGATGGCGCGCGGCTCGACCAGATCGGAGGGGTTGGCGACCTGTGCAGCGACAAACGACTGGTTGGCGCAACCCATGTTATAATAGGGGCGGTTGTCCCACGACGTCACCGAGCCTCCGGACGCGAGATCGGTGGGCCATTGGCCACATTGTGTCGCCACCTTGGCGCGCAACGTTGTGTAGGAAATGCGTATCGGCGCCGCCTGCGTCGGATCGAGCGCCGGATAGCCGCCAACGCTGACGTAACCGTGCGCGCCGGCGGAGGACAACGCCTGGCGAATGGCTGGCAGCGCGGCGCGCTGGTGGGCGTCGTTCGCCGATCCCTGCGGAAACAAAACCTCGAACTGGGCGACATTGGGATTGGCGCTGCGCGCCTCGCGCACCAGGGAGGTGACGCGATCCCGTGCCGAAACATCGAGATGCGGGCCGCTAGCGAAAATTTCTGTGACAACCGGCGACTGCGTCAAAACAATGGGGTGGCGCGCCCGATAATCTTCGGGCGGCAATGTGCTGACAATCGTCCGGTCGACGCCGCAAGCGCCGAGCGGCGTCGCCACTGCGCACAAGCAAAGCGCGCGCCGGGCGAGGCGGGCGTACCGGCTGGGGCGCAGCGTGGTGACTTCTCGATGTTTACGCATGGGCTCGTTCCTGGACTGGTGGCATGATGATTGGCGGCGTCAGTCGGCGATAAAGCCGAAGCGTCCCCGATAATCGTGAATGAGTTGCGGATTGTCGGCGGTGGAATATATGCGGTTGACGCGACCCAGCAGCAACGCTTGCGGATCGGTGGCGTCGACGAAGCCGTCGGTCGGCTTGGCTATTTCGCTAGGCTTGACCGATTTGGCGATGTAGGGGGTGACGACGATCATCAATTCGGTTTCCTGGCGCTGATAATCGCGTGAACGAAACAGGCTGCCGAGAATTGGCAAATTCATCAGACCGGGAAGACCGTTGATTGTTTGGCGCCCGATGGTTTGGATGAGTCCTGCCGAAACGATGGAACCGCCAGAGGGAAGTTCCACGGTGGTTTCATTCTTGCGCGTGCGGAAACCTGGCACCGCAACATTGGTGAAGGTGACGGTCGTCGTCGGATCGAGTTCGGTGACCTCAGTGGCGACGCGCAGGAGGATGCGCCCCTCGGCGAGAACAACAGGCGTGAAATTCAATGTCACGCCGTAGGATTTGAAGGTGACGTTGACGACGCAGCCGGTTGTCGGCGCGCAGGACTCGCCGGCGGGAACCGGAATTTCACCACCTGCAGTGAACTTGGCGCTCTCGCCCGACACGGCTGTAACCGTTGGTTCGGCAAGAATCCGGGCGACGCCGTTGCGCTCGTAGGCTTTGATCTCCGCCGCAAACCCTTTGCTGAGGCCAGCGGCGACGCCGGCCACGTTGCCAACGCCGGCGGCGGTGTTGGACAAGCTTTGCACAAAAGGATTTTGCATGCTCACCTGACCCCAACTGCCGTTGGCGAAGCCTTGGCTGACGCCGATCTGCTTGAGCACCTGGCGCTGCACCTCGGCGATGGTGACCTTCAGCATCACCTGATCGCGACCGCGGATAACCAGGGAGTTGACAACCTTGCCATCTGCGGCAACGCCGTCCTTGAGCTGGCCAACAAATCCCTTGGCGATGTCGACCGCCATTTGCGCCTCGCCGGCGGAATCAACATTGCCGGTGAGAATGATGGTGTCGTTGACGGTTCGCGGCACAACGTGGGCGTTGGGCATCGCGGTTTTCAGAATGCGGTTGAGTTCGGCGATATCGCGACCGGTCGTGACCTGAATGATGGCGATTTGCCGACCATTGGCGTCCATCGCGAACACCGAAGTCTGGCCTGGCCCTGTCGCCATCAGGTAGAGTTTGCGCGCGGATCGCACGACCGCGTTGGCGACCTTGGGATCGGCGACGAAAATTTCCGACGCGTCGCGTGGCAAATCGACGATGACCGCATTGCCGACGCCGAGATTGAACTGACGCGTCAGCACACCTGGTTCCGCAACTTCCGGCTTCGACGGGCGGCCTTGCGCCCAAGCTTGATCCGCGTGGGGCAAAACTGTCGCGGCGCCCAGCAAAAGCGCTACCGTCCATTCGGGAAGCTTTTGCTTCGACCGCTTCATGTTTTTCTGCTCCTCGGCCGGGTTCATCGCGGACATTGGTTATCTCTTTCAGCGCCGGGCGGCGGCGGTGGGTACGCCGAAGCGAACGATGGTCAATCCGCCATCCCGGTCTTTGGTGTCGTCGGTGGCGGTCGGCGCGGAATCCATCATGCTGCGCAAAATCAGCGATAATTGCCCGACGCGCTGAGCCAGTACGAGTACTTCAGCCTGGCGGGAATCGACCTCAAGAGTGGCGTTGGAGCCAATGACGACCGGTTGGCCATTCTTTTCCTGAATGTTCTGGCCAATCGCCAGAACGCGCACGTTGGCGAGCAAGGTTTCCGTTGTGTAGGCGTCCTTCAACGTCTCGTCTTCGCGAAACGTGCGCAGCACATCGACGCGGTCATTGGGAAGGATAAAGCCGCCGGCGGACGTCGAGCCCTGAGCGTCAATGTTGATGGCGACAGCGCGCGAGCCCGACGGCAGAATGGCTGACATGAAGCCGGCGTTGGGGCCCTTGACGAGCTTTTCACGCCGGATTGGCTCGCCCTGAATGAAACTGCCGCGCGTCACCGAGCCTTTGATGTCGGTGATGATGTTGGGCGCGTCGGCGCGTTTCATCATGCCGGGGTTAACGGCGGTGCGCGGCCACGTCGTCCACGAAAAATCCGGCTCCGCGACAAGCGTCCCCATCGGCAGATCGCGCGCGGCTGTAAGAACGTCGTCGGTTTCAATTTGCGGTGCGGCCGGCAGCGCCTGAATGATCGGCGCCATGGCTTTCTGGCCGCCACCCACAAAGAACATCGCTGCGCCGCCTGCCGCCAGCGCGACACCCAGAACAACCAACCGTGCGAGTTTCATGATCTGCAAATCCAGCTACGCTCGCCCCGAATTGAGGCCTGCTGGATTTGAGCAGTCAAACGTCAAATTATGGTTAATTGATCGTGTGTGATTTTAGTAAATGACGGATAAACGAGTTCAAGCTGCAACCGATTGCAGCCACACTGCCGACTGCGGATAAACCAGCAAACCGGCAGTCGCCAACGCGATGCCATAGGGGATGCCTGACTTTTCGTCATGCAGACGGGATATCCAGGGTTGGCGCGCCAACACGCCGGGCAGCGGCAGCCGTCTTATGGAAAGCAGCGCCAGCGTCAAGGCGCCGCCGCACACTGTCGCAACGAGTCCGTATTCGAGCAATTTGTCCCAACCGATCCAGACAGCCGTCGCGGCTGCGAGCTTGGCGTCGCCGCCGCCAATCCAGCCAAAACTGAAAAACGCGAAGGTCAGCGCCAGCATTGCCAGGCCGCACGTGTAGTGCCAGGCAATGGCGGAAGGCGTGAAGCCGAGCGTCCACGCCATGGGCGCGAAAACGACCAGCAAAGCAATCGACACCCGGTTGGAAATCGTCATCGTGAACAAATCAGAAAACGCGGCGAACGCCATCAGGGCGGGGAAGTAAAGAATCACGACCGCATCGATCATGGCGTCGGCTTTCTCTCGAACGGGGTGCCGTGACACTAACGCCGAAATGTTTAACTTTCGTTAACATTTGCGCCTTTGAAAGCGCCCGGCAAAGCGCACAAAAAACAACGGCCCCGGGGATACCGGAGCCGTTGAATTTCCAGATTGCGGCGTCAGCCGCACCGGATTAGGTGAGGGCGCTGGCGACCTTCGAGAACTGGCCAGAGACCTTGCCGCCAACCGCGCCGACAGCGGTGATGATGACAACGCCGATGAGGCCGGCAATCAGGCCGTACTCAATGGCGGTGGCGCCGGACTCGTCGTTCATAAAACGTGCGAACAGATTTTTCATGGTACTTGCTCCTTGCTCCGAAACACATCCCAGATTAGCGAACATCGCTTTTATCGCTGGAATGACGCCAAGTTAGCCGGGAGCCCTTGCGATATTATTAACGCGCAGCCTGAATCGCGACCGTCTGTTAAAGACTCGCCGCCGTGGTGAATCAACGTGAAACCGGGATGCTGGTGGAGAGTTGAGGCACGCAAACGCGACGCTGGCGCAACGTTTCAGACTTCGTTCACCATTTCGGTGGCAGAGTCCTGTCGACACATTGAACCTCGAGTCCCATATGCCGATTCTTCATGTTCGCCGCCCCGTAGGCGTGATTGGCTCCGCGCTTGCTGCGTGCGCGGCACTGGCGATGACGTTGGCGAGCCAAGCCGCGCGCGCGGAGATCATCAATGTGCGCATCGACCAGGCGATGGTGATGCAACTGCCTGACAACACCGCCACCATCATCATCGGCAATCCGGTCGTCGCCGACGTGACGATGATGAAGAAGAACAGCAAAATGATATTGACCGGCAAATCGTTTGGATCGACCAACATCCTCGCGCTCGACGCCTCCGGCAATGCGCTGGGGGAATCGGTAGTGCGCGTATCCTCCGGTTTCAAAGGCCTGATCGTCCAGCGTGGCATGGAACGTGAGTCCTACGATTGCGCGCCGCGCTGTCAGCCAACGATCAATCCTGGGGATTCATCCAAATACCTTGGTGACACCGCCGGACAGATCAAGCAGTTCGGGGCGATCTCCTCAGGAAAGTAACTTGCTCCTCAGGAAAATAACTTGCCCCTCCCGAATATAACCTGCCCGGCGGGAAAATAAGTTCTGGTTAATCATTTGCTACCGCTCCCCCTGCGCAAAGGCGCCGTTGCGGTAACGGTCCCGCAAACATTTGAGCCTATTTTTCGATGACCCACGGTCGACTTCATGGCCGTCGGACGAGCAGGGCGCGGGAGATATCCATATGTTTTGGCGAATGAGAGCGGGAGCGCGTTTATCGACGCCAAAACTCCTGCGTCGATTTGGCAAAAACGACAAGGGCGCGACCGCCGTCGAGTTTGCGATGGTCTCAGTCCCCTTTCTGGGTTTGCTGTTTGCGATTTTCGAAACAGCGCTCGTTTTTTTCGCAACGGAGTCCGTTGAAAGCGCGGTCGCCGACGCCGGGCGCACGATCATGACCGGCAATGCGTATGCGGGAAGCTACGCGAGCGCGAACGCCTTCCGGGACGCGCTTATCTGCCCAAAGCTTCCCAGCTTCATCAACTGTGCAAACGTGATGGTTGATGTGCGCACCGCAGGCAACAGCGGCTCCACCAGCTTCGGTGGCGCCGCGACGGCGGACCTGTCGCTGAATGTGACGACCACGACCTCCGGAGGCGTCACCACGTCAAAATACACCATTTCTGATCAGCGCTATTGCATCGGCTCGACGAGCGACATCGTGACGGTGCGCGCAATCTATCCGATGCCGGCTTACCTGTCGGTTCTGACGGCGACCAACATCACCACTGTCGCTCGCAGCACGGACGGTTTGTCGAACAATACGCTTGACGGGAAGTACGCCCATCTGATCGACGCCGTCACCGTGTTCCGCAACGAGCCGTTTCCCTCGCAGACCGTGAATACCGCCAGCTGCACCTTTCCGTGAACCCGTGAGTTTGTGATGAACCAAGCCTTTTTTCGCAAATGTTCGTTGTTACGTCTGCGGCGCGACGAGAAAGGTGTTGCGGCAGTCGAGTTTGCGCTCATTTTGCCGCTGATGATCACGCTTTATCTGGGCTCCTCCGAAGTGACCCAGGGCGTCCTTGCAAGCCGCAAGCTGGCGATCGTGGCGCGCACGCTCGCCGACATCACGGCGCAGCAGCCCAACGCCATTTCGCCGGAATGTGCAGCCTCCGCCCAGGCCGGCGTCTGTGATGCGACGATGACAACTGTTTATTCGGCAGCCCAGCAGATCATGGCGCCGTTCTCAGGCGCGACGCTCAAAATGACGCTCGCGTCCGTCGAGATCAAAGCGAAAAGCGTGACAGCTCCACTGCCGCCCGCCAGCAAGGTTTACAACAACCTCGTCGCCGTCGTGCGCTGGGCGAAAGCGGCGCCGGGCGCCAATGCAGGCACGCCGCGCGACTGCACAACGCTGTTGTTGCCGGTCGCCACCGGCGTTGCGCCGGCCCTCGCAAATTTGCCTCAAGGGCTCTATTCGACCGGCGGCATCCTGATCGCTGACGTGAGTTACACGTATACCCCCACCTTCGGGCGCGGCTTCCTCGAGTGGGCGGGCAGCTCCGGCGGCAATTCAATCGCCATGAAGAACACCAGTTACATGCGGCCGCGCAACTGGTCGGGCTTCATTCCTTATGTGACGACGAACACTCCCAACTGCACGCACGCGTCCGGAACGCCAGACCCAGGCACATGACCGGCCGGGCGGTGAAAATCCGCGATGGCGGGAATAGCCGGCCGTGGCAAACCGGCCGGCTGCCTCGTTTGGCGCCGCGTCAGATGGTTTGATTGTAGGCGCCGACTTCCTTGTGCTCGCGAATAACCGCGTCGACCGCCTTGAACATGGCGCGCATGTTGGCCTCGGACGCCGGACTTTCGACGACGACAACGAGTTCCGGCTTGTTCGAGGAGGCGCGCACCAGCCCCCATGTGCCATCCTCGACCGTCACGCGGACGCCGTTGACGGTGACGAGGTCGCGGATGGGCTGACCAATGATTTTCTCGCCTTGCGCGCGCATCGCCTCAAAGCGCGCCACGACCTTGTCGACGACGCCGTATTTGATCTCGTCGGCGCAGTGCGGCGACATGGTCGGCGAGCCCCAGGTTTTCGGCAACGCCTTGTAAAGATCGGCCATGGTGCTCGTCGGGTTGCGGTCGAGCATGTCGAGCACATGGATGGCGGTGACGACCCCGTCGTCATAGCCGCGACCCACGGGTGCATTGAAGAAGAAGTGGCCGGATTTCTCGAAACCTGCCAACGCCTTCAAATCGGTGACGCGGCGCTTGATATAGGAATGCCCGGTTTTCCAGTAATCGGTCTTGACGTTGCGGGCGATCAACTCGGGATCGGTGGCGAACAGCCCGGTCGATTTTACGTCGACGACGAAAGTCGCGCCGGGGTACAATTTCGACAGGTCGCGCGCCAGCATGACGCCGATCTTGTCAGCGAAAATTTCCTCGCCGTGATTGTCGACAACGCCGCAACGGTCGCCGTCGCCGTCAAACCCGAGGCCGACATCGGCGCCAGTCTCGCGGACTTTTTCGGCGATGGCGTGCAGCATTTTCATGTCTTCTGGATTGGGGTTGTAGCGCGGAAAATTATAGTCGAGCTGAACGTCCAGCGGAATGACCTCACAACCGAGCGCCGACAGGATTTGCGGCGCGAACGCGCCGGCGGTTCCGTTGCCGCAAGCGGCGACGACCTTGAGTTGGCGCTTCAGCTTTGGCCGGCCGACGAGGTCGGCGTGATAGCGGGCGGGGAAATTCTCGACGAAGCGGTAGCCGCCGCCATCCGCGTAGCGGAAGCGCCCTTCCATAACGATGTCACGCAAGCGGCCCATCTCGTCGGGACCAAACGTCAGCGGGCGTTGCGCGCCCATTTTCACGCCGGTCCAGCCGTTGTCATTATGCGAGGCCGTCACCATGGCGACGGCAGCCACGTCAAGCTCGAACTGGGCGAAGTAGGCCATCGGCGACAGCGCCAGTCCAATATCGTGAACCTTGACGCCAGCCGCCATCAGGCCTGTCGCCAATGCGTATTTGATGGAAGAGGAATAGGCGCGGTAATCGTGGCCGGTGACGAGTTCGGGTTTGACGCCCATCTCATGCAGCAGCGTTCCAAGGCCGAGGCCAAGCGCCTGCACGCCCATCAGGTTAATTTCCTCGCCGAACAGCCAACGCGCGTCGTACTCGCGAAAGCCGGTTATTTTTACAAGGGGTTGCGCCTCATATTCGTAGGTATTTGGCGTCAACTGCTGCGCGGGCTTGGGGTACATTCCAGTCTCCAAATGATTTCAATGATGCGCCTAGCGGGCGCTCCACAATCGCGCCTTCATGGCGGGCGAAGTCGGCGTAATCGAGGCGACTGACAGCCTACTGGCGCAACATGAGGCTGCCGTCGGCGATTTCAAATTTGAGTTTTTGCAGAAACGACATGCCAAGCAAATCCGGCGTTGACACGTCCCGCTGCGAGACAACGGCGCTGACACCACGCACGCTGAGCGTGCCAAGGCGGACCTCCTGCAACGTGACGAGCGCGACTTTGACCGTCCCGTTCGCCGTATGGACAACGTTTTTGAAATCCGCCGGGGCTGGACGAATGCCCAGTTTGTCCGCCGTGTTCCACGACAATGAAACAAGGGTGGCTCCGGTGTCGACAAGCATCGGGATACGGCGCCCGTCGATCTCGACATCGGCGGCGTACTGCCCGCCCCTGTCTGCGGCGAGGCGTACCCAGCCATAGCCGGACGCCGTTGCGACCGGGGACGGCGGCGCCTTGGCCGTCGTTGCGTTGACGTTTTGCATCGGGGCGGCGGGCGGCCCCTGCGTTGTCGCGACGGGCGCGGCGACTCGAGCCGACAGAAACGATGCCGCCACAGCCGATAGAACGGCGGCGGCGATGGCGACCTTGACGATTTCCGACATGAAGGTTCCCGGCGGAGTTCTAATTCGCGCCAGACCGGCGACGCAGCTTGGTGAACTATGCGCGATGTCGCCTTCATTTCCGTTAATTCATCAAGTCTTTTTCCGTCAATAGGCGAACCTCAGCGCGAGCTGACAAGGCCGGCGTCGAGCAAGCGCTGCTGGAACGACAGGATGCGCGCGTGATCGGCGCAAGCCCAGTAGTGGCCATTACAGTCGCGCATGATGTCGAGCCGCTCGCGCCATGCCGGCGGCAACGGCACGCCGGCGCTATCGAGCAGCAGGCCGCCGAGGTAGGCGACATCGAGGCTGGCGAAGGGCGGCGGCGCCGGTGGCGTGTAGGCGACGCCGTTGACTGCAAAAAACGTCGTGTAGGCAATCGAGTCGTCGGGCAGATGCACGTCCTGCGCCTCGATCTCGTCGGGCAGGCCGATCAACGAGCGGGTGGCGAGGGGATGATGGTCGCCGTAACGCACGATGAGGAAGGCTTGAGCGGGAAAGCGGCGGGCGAGTTCGGCACGCAACCAGTCATCATCCATTTTCACCAAGGCGAGGCGGCGCAGATATTCGTTGACTTCAGGGTTGGCGCCTGGCGCGCCGCCGGGCAGCTCAAGCTGCGGTTCATATTTGACCGTATATGGCCAGTGCGCCGACATGGTTTCGATGAACGAGAAAGTCGGC
>JAYTTW010000199.1:0-1595 GCA_043744855.1 Hyphomicrobiales bacterium | reverse complement strand
AACTGACGCACGCGGGTGGACTTCGGGTCGCAATAGGATTGCCCGCTCTTGATCTCGAATTCCCAGCCGTGCCACGGGCAGCGCAAAAATTCGCCTTTCCGCACGAGTTTGTAGTCACCGGGCCGGTCCGATAGCGCGAGGCCAGTAACAATCCCCTTGCACAATGAACCGCCGCCGTGCGGACAACGATTGGCCAAGGCGTAGAATTCTCCATTGACGTTGAAAACGGCAATCTCGCGACCCTTTACTTCGATGAGTTTGCTCTGGCCCGGGCCAACTTCATCAACCGTGCCAACGACGTGTTTGGTCATGCCAGTCCATACAAGGCTTTCGCATTGTCCCTGAAAAGCGTATTGCGCCAGGCGTCGCTCATCGAAAAGCGGATGCAATAGCGCGGATCGTCATAATCCCAATGTGGATAATCGGCCGAAAACAGCCTACGATCCCAACCAATCCAGTCGATGACATCAACAACAACTCCCGCGTCGCCAGCCCTGGCAGGTGCAGGTCGTAATCGATGGCGCCGGGCAAAGGAAGCTGCATGCCTCGATACTCAAGTTGAACTGCAGGGTGCTTATAACGAGTGGCGTGGTCACGACGTCGCCAGCGCCCAGGCCGCCAGTTGATCCGCCGCCACAATGACGCTGGAGCCGACCATTGGAGCATCAAACGTCGCAGTGTCGAGTTGCAGCACTCCAACTGCTGTCTTCACGGTCACTGAACGACTGGCGCCGCGGAAAATGGATTGAACCACTTCGCCCTGCCAGCTCATACCTGTCTTGCCGTCACTGACAATGCGCATGTTCTCCGGTCGCAGCATGATCGAAACAGATTCGCCGGGGTTAAACATTCCCGCGCCGCGCGCCGCTCCCTTCCAGCCCGGACCCTCAACCTCAAGCGCTGTCAGCCCGTTGTCGGTCCTGGCGCAATTGACAACGCGCGCCTCCAGCAGATTTGGCGCGCCAAAAAACTCGGCAACGAGGCGGCTTACGGGACGCCGGTAGATTTCCTCCGGCGCGCCAATCTGCAAAATCTTACCGCTGTGCATGACAACCACGCGATCCGAAAGCGCCATAGCCTCGGTCTGGTCGTGCGTCACGTAAAGCGAAGTGATGCCAAGGCGCTTTTGCAGCGCGCGGAATTCGTCGCCGGTTTGCGTGCGCAGGCGCGCGTCGAGATTTGACAGCGGCTCGTCCAGCAGCAGCACTTGCGGTTCAAACACAAGCGCACGGGCGATAGCGACGCGCTGTTGCTGGCCGCCCGAGAGCGCCGGTGCAGGGCGGTCGGCATATTTGTCCATCTCGACAAGCGCCAGCGCCTTGATGACGCGCGACTTGATCTCCTCGGCCGAGCGGCGGCGAACCCGCAGGGGATAAGCCACATTGTCGAACACCGTCATGTGCGGCCAAATGGCGTAGGACTGGAACACCATGCCAAGCCGGCGCCGCTCCGGCTGCATAAAATAATTTTCCGGCGCATCGCTGACTATTTCGCCAGCGATGGAAATGCGCCCGCCCGTGTTCTGCTCAAGGCCCGCGACCATGCGAAGCGTCGTCGTTTTGCCGCAGCCCGAGGGACCCAGCAGAGTGAGAAAC
>JAYTTW010000198.1:0-1600 GCA_043744855.1 Hyphomicrobiales bacterium | reverse complement strand
AAGCTCGCCCTCAATGGCGCCATCACCATCGGCACGCTCGACGGCGCCAATGTGGAAATGCTCGAACGCGTCGGCGCTGAAAATATTGTGATCTTCGGAAAAACCGCGCAGGAAGTGGAAGCTCTGCGCCAAAACGGCCATTCGCCGCGCGACATCATCGCCCGCGACCTCGTGCTGCGCGACGTTCTGGACACCATCAGCGATGGCGTATTCTCGCCCGAGGAACGCTCCCGTTACGTCGCTACCATCGATCCCCTGCGGTCAGGCGACTGGTTCATGGCTGTCGCGGATTTTGCCGCCTACCACGCCGCACAACTCAAGGTGGATGCGATCTGGCGGGACCGTGAACGCTGGACGCGGATGGCCATGCTGAACACGGCGCGCATGGGCTGGTTCTCGTCGGATCGCACGATTTGCGAATATGCCGACGAAATCTGGCAAGTCTCGCACGCGCGTTCGCGCGCCTGAAACGCACGCGTGAATTACGAGAGCCGGCTTTCGTATGGAGAAAATCGCCCGCCCGATTTCGTCGCACGCGCCAGTTCATCTCGGCGCGCGCCTTGTCGAGGGCGGCGTCGATGTTGCGGTATTTTCGCGGCACGGCGAAAAGCTCTGGTTCTGCCTTTTCGATGAAGCCGGCGAGCGCGAAATCGCCCGCTTCCTCCTCGACGGTCACGCCGGTGACGTGCATCACGGCTTTGTTCCGGGCGTTGGCGCGGGCGCGCGTTACGGCCTGCGCGCCGTTGGGCAATGGGCGCCAGAACGCGGTCACAGGTTCGATCCGGCGAAATTGCTGGTCGATCCTTATGCCACGCGCATAGACAGGCCGTTTCGTCACGCGCGAGAACTGACATTGCCGCGCGCCAATGCCGTCGACACCGCGCCTTTCATGCCGCGCGCGATCATCGAGGCTCCGATTGACCTTTTCGAAAGCGCGCCAGAAGTCTCGCGCGCGCCAATGTTTATCTACGAAGTTGCGGTGCGCGCGTTCACTCAAAATTGTCCGGAGGTTCCTCGGTCAGCACGGGGCACGATGGCCGGGCTGCGTCATCCCGGCAGGATCGAGCATCTCGTGCGCCTTGGCGTGACGCATGTTGAACTCATGCCAATAGCGGCGTGGATGGAGGAGCGTCATTTGCCAGCGCTCGGACTATCCAACGCCTGGGGTTACAATCCCGCCGCTTTCATGGCGCTGGATCCGCGCCTTGCGCCACAGGGCATCGACGATCTGCGGCTGACCGTTGCGGCGTTGCATCAGGCCGGCATTTGCGTGTTGCTGGATGTGGTGTTCAACCACACGGCGGAAAGCGATGCGCACGGCGCGACACTGAGCCTGCGTGGCCTCGACAATGCTGTTTACTACCGCCACGACGCACATGATTCTTCAAGCCTGATCAACGACACGGGGTGCGGCAACACACTGGCATGCGATGAACCCATCGTTACGCGGCTTGCGACAGACACACTACGTTACTTTGTCGAACAGGCGCGTGTCGACGGGTTTCGCTTCGATCTCGCCGCAACTCTTGGTCGCACCGCGACGGATTTTTCCGCTGATGCGCCGCTCCTTAAAGCCATCGCGCGCGAACCCGCGCTTGCC
>JAYTTW010000197.1:0-1604 GCA_043744855.1 Hyphomicrobiales bacterium | reverse complement strand
CTTTCTCCCTTGAGGTCGAGTGTGAACTTTGCGCAGACTAGTGAAAAATCAGACGAAATGGGTTGTCAAAAAACATTTTGGGGCAAAAGACAATCCTGTTCGGCCCTATAT
Organism: Hyphomicrobiales bacterium; assembly: GCA_043744855.1. Taxonomy (GTDB): domain Bacteria; phylum Pseudomonadota; class Alphaproteobacteria; order Rhizobiales; family Beijerinckiaceae; genus Terripilifer. The sequence goes on along the minus strand of JAYTTW010000197.1, from coordinate 1,493 downwards.
TTGCGCCACCCTACGAGAGCCATAATGGCGGCGTGGGAGTGGCGTTCAAGGGGCGATTGAGCGGCGACGCGATGGGGTTGCGGAATGCGCGGGCGTGCGGGGGCGCGGCCATCCGTGCGGCGACAAGCGGACGGCTATTGGACGGGCTTGAGTTTTTTCAGGTGCGCCGTCACTTCGTCCAGATCGGCCCAGCCCTGAAAATACATGCTCAGGTAGAATAGCGATGCTTTATTGGGCTTGCGGCCCGTCCATAATACAATCAGCAAACTGGCGATCAGCGCCGCGTACATCTGGATTTGAATCCCGTTCTCCGAGTGCGCCAGCAGGTGCCGGCAGCCCAATGTACATTTCAGCCAGCGGAAGAAGATCTCGATCTGCCAGCGGTATTTGTACAGCAGCGCCAGGCTCTCGGCGGGAATGTCCATGCGGTCGGTCAGCAGCCAGACGTCGAATTCCGTTTCACTCGTCCGGATCGATTTGCATTTGCCGTTGACCCGCGCCCCGCGCGGCTTGAGGCCGTGCGGCGGCGGATTGACGATGTGGACTTTGATCCGCCTCATTTTCGTCTTCATGCGCGTGCCGCTCTTTTCGCCGCCGATCCAAACGAGCTCATCGGAGCGCACGCCGGCGGCGCGGGCTTCCGGCGTCAGTTCGCGCACCTCGATCGTTTCGCTGGAGCAATTTCCCCGCAGGCGGGCCAGGAACGAACTCTTGGCGTCGAGGATGGCCTGGTATAAACCGTAGTCCACATAGCCCCGGTCGACGATGTACAGGCGCGCGGGTTCGAGGTGTTCCTTGAGCGCAAGTTTCTCGTCGCCGTTGCCGTGGGTCAGCGAAGCCTCTGTCGGCGCGCCGCGAAAAATATCGAATTGCAGATGCACCTTGACGGCTTTGTCGTGTTCGCCGATCCAATGCGCCCAAAGCATCTTTGGCAGCGCATCCAGCAGTGAACCGTCGGCGGCGATGCAGGCCAGGTCTTCGGGCACACCGGCGGGACGCGGCACCGCATCGCCCGCGCCGGCCTGTTGCGCCAGTTCGTGAAAGATGGCCTTGAGCGCGTCGGGGTCGAACACGCGGGAGGCTTCCGACAAGCTGCCCAGCGACGCGCGGCGCACGCCCAGTTTGCGGGCGACGGACTTGAAGTCGCTGGCGCGCTGAATGTCGCGCAGGCTTTGCAGTACCGGCGTAAAATAATACAATAGCAACAGACAGGTGTAATGGTCGAAATGTAATTTGCGGTTGGGGTCGGCCGCCTCGGGGCGCAGCCGTTCCAGCAGCCTGCGGATGGGCCTGAAAAACTTCAGGCCGCGAATGTCGCTGGCGTCAAATCGCGGCGCGGTGGAAGGCGCGGAAGCATCCATACTATTAACAACGGCAAAACGGCGGCGAAAAATGAGCGAAAACCGGAGAATTATTAAAGGGTCAAAAAGCAGCCGAAAAATAACACTTCCTCTGTAGCAAATTTAGAGCCGAACAGGATTGGGACACGTCAG
>JAYTTW010000196.1:0-6138 GCA_043744855.1 Hyphomicrobiales bacterium | reverse complement strand
TATTTCCGCACGACCGACGTGACCGGCATCTGCACCTTGCCGGAAGGCACTGAAATGGTGATGCCGGGCGACAGCGTGACCATGGACGTGGCGCTGATCGTGGCGATCGCCATGGAAGAGAAGCTGCGCTTCGCCATTCGCGAAGGCGGACGCACGGTGGGCGCCGGCGTCGTGGCGTCGATCATCGAGTGAGTGGCGAATAGCGAATAGAGGAGGGCGGGGCGCGGATCGCAGACGGTGAGAGTGTTTTGAGTGTATTTCACTCGCCATTCGCTACTCGCCATTCGCCTTCCCGTTTTCCCATCGGAGCAGAACATGAACGGTCAAAATATCCGCATCCGGCTCAAGGCGTTCGATCATCGGATTCTTGATGCGTCGACCAAGGAGATCGTCTCGACGGCGAAGCGTACCGGCGCGCAGGTGCGTGGACCCATACCGCTGCCGACGCAGATTGAGAAGTTCACCGTCAACCGCTCGCCGCACGTCGACAAGAAGTCGCGCGAGCAGTTTGAAATCCGTACCCACAAGCGGGTTCTCGATATTGTCGATCCGACGCCGCAAACCGTCGACGCGCTGATGAAGCTCGATCTGGCGGCCGGCGTCGATGTCGAGATCAAGCTCTAGGAAGTATCAAGCGGGCGCCTCTTCCCAGTGAAAGCGCCTTGAAGGAAACAGACCATGCGCTCAGGCGTCATTGCACAAAAGGTCGGAATGACCAGGGTCTTCACCGAGGCCGGCGAACACGTGCCGGTCACCGTGCTGAAGATCGACGGCTGTCAGGTCATTGCTCATCGCACGATGGACAAGAACGGCTACACGGCGTTGCAGCTTGGCATCGGTCGCGCCAAGCCCAACAACGTGCCGAAGGCGGAGCGCGAGCGTTTCGCACGCGCCGCAGTCGAGCCGAAAATGCAGATCGAGGAATTTCGTGTCGGCGACGACAAGATGATCCCGGTCGGCGCGGAAATCACGGCGGACCATTTCGTCGTTGGCCAGTATGTCGATGTCTGCGGCACATCGCTCGGCAAGGGTTTTGCGGGGCCGATGAAGCGCTGGCATTTTCGTGGGCTACGCGCCACTCACGGCGTCTCGGTGTCGCACCGCTCGCATGGTTCGACCGGCGGTCGTCAAGACCCCGGCAAGACTTTCAAGAACAAGAAGATGGCCGGGCATATGGGCGTGGATCGCGTCACCACGCTTAACCTCAAGGTGGTGCAGACCGACGTGCCGCGCGGCCTTGTTCTCGTTGAGGGGTCGGTGCCGGGTTTTGCGGGCGGCTGGATTCGCATCCGTGACGCCATCAAGAAGGCGTTGCCGAAGGATGCGCCGAGCCCTGGTAAATTCCGCGTCAAGAGCGACGCCAAGGCCGCGCCGGCTGAGGCTGCGACGACTGCAGTCGCGCCGGCCGACGCCAAGCAGGAGGGCTAAGCCGATGAAGATCGACATCATGTCGCTCGAAGGTTCGTCCTCGGGCTCGGTTGAACTCAATGACGAAATTTTCGGCCTGGAGCCGCGCGAGGATCTGATCGCGCGCATGATCCGCTACCAGCTCGCCAAGCGCCGCGCCGGCACCCACGCGGTGAAGAACCGCGCCGACATCTGGCGCACCGGCAAGAAAATGTACAAGCAGAAGGGCACCGGCGGCGCCCGTCACGGTTCGGCCCGCGTGCCGCAGTTTCGCGGCGGTGGTCGCGCTTTCGGGCCGCAAGTGCGCAGTCATGCGCATGATTTGCCGAAGAAGGTGCGCGCGCTGGCGCTCAAGCACGCGCTTTCGGCCAAGGCGAAGGGCGGCGGCATCATTGTGTGGCAGAGCGCTGAACTCGATGCGCCGAAGACGGCGGTGTTGAAGGAAAAATTCGCCAAGCTGGGTCTTGCCTCGGTGCTGATCATTGACGGCGCAACGACCAACGCCAATCTGCGCCTTGCCGCGCAAAACCTGCCGAAGATCGACGTGCTGCCGGTGCAGGGCATCAACGTTTACGACATCATCCGCCGCGACAAGCTGGTGCTGACGAAGGCGGCCCTCGATGCGCTGGAGGCGCGATTCAAATGAACAGTAGCGCGCGCTTCGCCGACACGCGGCATTACGACGTCATTGTTTCCCCGGTTATCACCGAGAAGGCGACGATGGCTTCCGATCACAATCAGGTGGTCTTCAAGGTTCGCCGGGACGCCACCAAACCGCAGATCAAGGCGGCGGTCGAGCGGCTGTTCGATGTCAAGGTGGCGAGCGTCAACACGCTCATTCGCAAGGGCAAGGCGAAAGTGTTTCGTGGCGTCGCCGGACGTCAGTCGGATGTCAAAAAAGCGATTGTGACCCTCGCCGAGGGCCACAAGATCGACGTGACGACCGGCTTGTAAGCAGGGCTCAGGGAACAGGATCATGGCGCTCAAAACATTCAAGCCCATCACGCCCGGCCTTCGCCAATTGGTGATCGTCGACCGCAGCGAGCTCTACAAGGGCAAGCCGGTCAAGGCGTTGACGGAGGGCAAGCACTCGCAGGGCGGGCGCAACAACACCGGCCGCATCACCGTGCGGTTTCGCGGCGGCGGTCACAAGCAGACCTATCGGCTTGTCGACTTCAAGCGTCGCAAGGTCGACATGGCCGCCAAGGTCGAGCGGCTCGAATACGATCCGAACCGCACGGCGTTCATTGCGCTCATCAAGTACGCCGATGGGGTGCAGTCCTACATCCTCGCGCCGCAGCGCCTGTCGGTTGGCGATGAAGTCGTCTCCGGCAATCAGGTCGACGTCAAGCCGGGCAACGCGATGCCAGTCGCCAGCATGCCGGTCGGCACCATCGTGCACAATGTCGAGATGAAAATCGGCAAGGGCGGCGCCATGGCGCGTTCGGCCGGCGCCTATGCGCAGATCGTCGGGCGCGATCAGGGCTACGTCATTGTGCGCCTGAATTCGGGCGAACAGCGGCTCATTCATGGCCAGTGTTATGCGACGGTGGGCGCGGTTTCCAACCCCGACCATATGAACACCTCGATGGGCAAAGCCGGTCGGCATCGCTGGTTTGGCAAGCGCCCGCACAACCGCGGCGTCGTCATGAACCCGGTCGACCATCCGCACGGCGGCGGCGAAGGCCGTACGTCAGGCGGTCGCCATCCGGTGTCGCCGTGGGGCAAGCCGACCAAGGGCGCAAAGACCCGCAGCAACAAGCGGACAACGAAATTCATCATTGCATCGCGGCACGTCCGCAAGAAGAAGGGCTGATCCATGACACGTTCGATCTGGAAAGGGCCGTTCGTCGACGGATATCTGCTCAAGAAGGCGGATACATCGCGCGCGTCCGGGCGCAGCGAAGTCATCAAGATCTGGAGCCGCCGCTCGACCGTCCTGCCACAGTTCGTTGGGCTCACGTTCGGCGTTTACAACGGGCACAAGCACATTCCTGTCACCGTCACCGAAGACATGATCGGCCACAAGTTCGGCGAGTTTTCGCCGACGCGCACGTTCCATGGTCACGCGTCGGACAAGAAAGTGAAGAGGGCCTGATCATGAGCAAGGAAAAGACGCCGCGCGCCCTCAAGGACACCGAAGCCAAGTGCGTGGCGCGCATGTTGCGGGTATCGCCGCAGAAGCTCAATCTGCTGGCGCAGCTCATTCGCGGCAAGAAGGTCGAGAAGGCGCTTGCGGATCTCGAGTTTTCGCGCAAACGCAGCGCAGTCGAGGTGAAGAAGGCGCTGGAAAGCGCCATTGCAAACGCGGAAAACAACCATTCGCTCGATGTCGATGACCTCGTCGTCGCCGAAGCGCATGTCGGCAAGGCGCTGGTCATGAAGCGCTTCAGCCCGCGCGCGCGCGGTCGCGCTGGTCGCATCGAGAAGCCGTTTTCGAACCTGACAATCGTCGTTCGCGAAGTTCAAGCCCCGGCGCAAGCCGCGAAGGCCTGAGGAGATTTAGATGGGACAGAAAGTCAATCCAATCGGCCTCCGGCTCGGCATCAACCGCACCTGGGATTCGCGTTGGTACGCGGCAGGTGACGAATACGCCAAGCTGCTGCACGAAGACATGGCCATACGCGAGATGCTGATGAAGACGCTGAAGCAGGCGGCGGTTTCGAAAATCATTATCGAGCGCCCGCACAAGAAGTGCCGGGTGACGATCCAGTCGGCGCGTCCGGGCGTCGTCATCGGCAAAAAAGGCGCCGACATCGACAAGATACGCAAAGCCGTCGCCAAGCTGACCAGCAGCGAGGTCGTCATCAACATTGTCGAGGTGCGCAAGCCTGAAGTTGACGCGACGCTCGTCGCCGACTCGATTGCCCAGCAGCTCGAACGTCGTGTCGCCTTCCGCCGCGCCATGAAGCGCGCCGTGCAATCGGCGATGCGTTTGGGCGCCGAGGGCATCCGCATCAATTGCGCGGGCCGTCTCGGCGGCGCTGAGATTGCCAGGCTGGAGTGGTACCGCGAAGGGCGCGTGCCGCTGCACACGCTGCGCGCGGATATCGATTATGGCGTCGCCACGGCGCATACGGCTTACGGCACGTGTGGCATCAAGGTGTGGATATTCAAAGGCGAAATCCTTGAGCATGATCCGATGGCGCAAGACAAGAAATTCGCTGCCCAGGAGCAGGGCGGCGGTGGCGGGGATCGTCGTCCACGGCGTGATCGCGACGCGGCCTGAGCCAAATTTGTTCTGAAATAGAGACGTAACATGCTGCAACCCAAGCGCACGAAATTCCGCAAGGCCTTCAAGGGTCGTATTCACGGCGCCTCCAAGGCGGGCTTTTCGCTCGACTTCGGCCAGTTCGGCCTGAAAGCGATCGAGCCGGAACGCATCACCGCCCGCCAGATCGAGGCGGCGCGCCGCGCCATGACGCGCCACATGAAGCGCGCGGGTCGCGTGTGGATACGCGTGTTCCCCGACGTGCCGGTGTCCAAGAAGCCGACCGAAGTGCGCATGGGCAAGGGCAAGGGCGCGCCGGAGTTCTGGGCCTGCCGCGTCGCGCCGGGCCGCATCATGTTCGAGATCGACGGCGTGCCGCTCAATATCGCCAAGGAGGCGATGCAACTCGCCGCCGCCAAACTGCCGATCAAGACGCGCTTTATCCAGCGCATCGCCGAGTAAGGAACCGAAGTCATGAAAACCAAGCAACGGTTCGGCGACATCAAGGTGATGACCCATGACCAACTCAATGATGAGTTGCTGAAACTGAAGAAAGAGCAATTCAACCTGCGCTTTCAGCGCGCCACGGGGCAACTTGAAAACACCTCGCGCGTGCGTGTGGTGCGTCGCGATATTGCCCGCGTAAAGACTGTTGCCGCGCGCCAGCGCGCAACGGCGAAGAAATAAGGGGCCGAACATGCCAAAACGAATTCTCCAGGGCGTCGTCGTCAGCGACAAGCAGCAAAAAACCGTTGTCGTGAAGGTCGAGAGACGTTTCACCCATCCGCTGTTGAAGAAGACGGTGCGCCGCTCGAAAAACTATCATGCGCACGACGAAAACAAGGCTTTCAAGGTTGGCGACGCCGTCTCCATCCAGGAGAGCAAGCCGATCTCGAAGCTGAAGCGCTGGGTGGTGGTGCAAGCGGCCGTCGGCGAGCCGGCCAAGACGCAAGACGTGAACCACAAGACCTGAACATAAGCCCCAACCATTCACATAGAGGGAAGAGGACCTTCCCTTCAGGCGAAGTCCGGCGCGTCATCGCCGGAAACCGTTCTGAGAAGAAAGGCACAACGCCATGATACAGATGCAAAGCAACCTTGAGGTCGCCGACAATTCCGGCGCCCGCCGAGTGATGTGCATCAAGGTGCTGGGCGGCTCCAAGCGTAAGTACGCTGGCGTCGGCGACATCATTGTCGTTTCCATCAAGGAAGCCATTCCGCGCGGCAAGGTGAAGAAGGGCGATGTGATGAAAGCCGTCGTTGTTCGCACCGCCAAGGATATCCGCCGCGCCGATGGCTCGGTGATCCGCTTTGATTCCAACGCGGCGGTGCTCATCAACAACCAGTCTGAGCCGATCGGCACGCGCATCTTCGGGCCGGTGCCGCGCGAGTTGCGCGCCAAGAACCACATGAAGATCATCTCGCTCGCGCCGGAGGTGCTGTAATGGCCGCGAAGATCAGAAAAGGCGACAAAGTTGTCGTCCTCGCTGGCCGCGACAAGGGTCGCGGCGGTGAGGTGG
>JAYTTW010000195.1:0-1608 GCA_043744855.1 Hyphomicrobiales bacterium | reverse complement strand
ACGCCAAAATGGCCATGATCGAGCGCGGCATACGTGCGCCCGTCGCGCGGATCGCTCAACGTCAGGCTGACATTGTCGCCAAGGAAATCCACCTTGCCAACTTTCCATGCGCCGCCGCTGCGCTCCACATGAAACAGCCCCTTGCGCGTTGAAACCAGCAGCCGGTCGCTCATTTCATCCTCCTGACAATGCCTGAAATATCTGGATCGAACTCGTCTCGCGCACGGGATCGGAAAGTCCGGCGCGATCGGCGATCATGATTCCATCGACAAAAATCGCCATGTGTTTGCGCAACGCGCCCTGATCGTCGAGCACATAGGAGCGCGCAGCGGGATTTGCCGTGAACACATGGTCGAGAACCTCGCGCACGCTCACGCCGGGCGCCTGTGTGGCGGGACACGCGACATGCCGCTGGATGTTCGGCGTGAAAGAGACTTTCGCCATGACAACTTCCTTGTCGCCCTTATTTTTCCGCGAGCGCCTTCAGAGCGGCAAGGCCTTTTTCAAATTGTCCGCCAACCATCTTGTCGCAGTCAATAAAGACACTCAGCAACTTCCTGTGTCTATCCCGGGCAACGCGAAAACAGTCAACATTACAAACCACCGCGCTGGCCATACATCCGCCCTTGCGCTAGCAATATGCCGTTCGCGCTGGATTGGCGAGCTTGAGCGCCAACGACAACAGCAAAATGCATTGGAAGGAAACCGGATATGTTGCGAAATAAATTCTTTGCCGCCTTGCTCGCCGCCGTCGCGGCCAGCGCGTTGCCCTCCACAGCCAGCGCCCAGACCATCAAGATCGGCATTATCAATTCCCTCTCGGGCTTCCTCGCTCAGCCCGGCGACGAAATGCAGAAGGGCATCAACCTCTACGTCAAGGAGTACGAGAAAACCCTGCCAGCGGGCGTAAAAATCGAAATCGTGCTGCGCGATGACGGCGCCAATCCGGAAACCGGCAAGCGCGTGGCGCAGGAACTGATCACCCGGGATCGCGTCCATCTGCTGCTTGGCATTGTCTCGTCGCCGGTGGGGGCGGCGGCGGCGCCATTAACAGCGGAAGCGAAGATTCCGCTGGTGCTGACCAACGCCGCCGGCGCCGGCATCACGCGCATGTCGCCATACGTTGTGCGCACTTCCTTCACCCAATGGCAGTTGGGCGTGCCCATGGGCCAATGGGCGGCAAAGCAGGGGTGGAAGACGGCCATGACTGCCGTCAGCGACTTCATTCCCGGCCATGACGCGGAGGGCGCTTTCACCAGGGGCTATACCGACGGCGGCGGCAAGATTGTCAGCGCTCTGCGATTTCCGCCCGCCAATCCCGACTTCGCGCCCTTCATTCAGCGCATCAAGGACGCGAAGCCGGAAGTCGCATTTCTGTGGGTGCCCGGCGGCGCCCAGTCGACCGGAATTCTGAAAGCCGTGCGCGACCTCGGCCTGCGCGAAACCGGCACCAAAATCGTCTCGACCCAGGATCTCTTGCCGGACGAAGAACTGCCGAACATCGGCGAAGTCGGCGACGGGCTGATCACTTCGGGAACCTATTCAACCTTCGCCGACCGCCCGGCCAACAAGGCCTTCATGGCGGCATGGAACAAGGAATATCAGGGC
>JAYTTW010000194.1:0-6194 GCA_043744855.1 Hyphomicrobiales bacterium | reverse complement strand
GCGTGACGGTCCCGTCAATCCGATCCGCCGGGGATGGCCATCCCCGGCGGATCAGCCCAACCTTCGCAGATTTGGGCGTGTCGCAACATGCAAGGGCGACCGCAATGGGCGCTCCCTAAGGCGGGCGCGTTGTGCAGGCGCGCGGCGCGACATAAGATGCGCGTGAAAAGGCGCTCGGTCGCTGCAAGGGAAAACCGATGTTTCGCACCGCAATTGTCGCCGCGACCGCCATGCTTGCTGGCGCCGCCGGCGCGCAACCGGCGGCGAGCCCGTCGTGGCTCGACGCGGAGTTGCTTGCTGGCGCAAAGGCGGAAGGCGCGATCTCGGTTTACTCCTCGGTAAACGAGCAAGAGGCGCTGCCGATCTGGAAGCAGTTTGAGGACGCAACCGGCGTCAAGGTCAATTACATCAGGGGCAACGATTCCGCCTTGACCTCGCGCATCCAGATCGAGGCGCGCACCGGACAACAGGCGTGGGATGCGCTGATCACCACCAATGTGACGCGCATGCCGGCGCAGTTGCGCGCCACATTCACGCCGCCGTTGCTCAACCAGATCGAGGCAAAATTCCGCGATCCAGACAAAACCTGGATTGGCGTTTACGCCAACTACAATGCGCCAACCTGGAACACGCAGTTAGTGAAACTCGAAAAGCCGCCGGCCAATCTGGAAGAGTTCATCACGCACACGGAGTGGGCCGGCCACGTCGGTATCGACGCGATGGAATTCCCTTGGCTGCGCGCCACCATCGAACACTATGGCGAGGAAAAAGGCGCGAAGCTGGTTCAGCAGTTCTTCGACATTTTCAAGCCGACACCGGTGGACGGGCATCTCGCGCTGGCGCGCGCTGTCGGGGCCGGAGAATACTGGGTGACGCCGTCCAATTACGTCAACCTCGTCAATAACGTCGCTGCCTCGGGCGCGCCGACGGATTACTGGGGCATGGACCCGGTCGGCGTCGTTCTCGGACAGGTTACGCTGAACCAGAAAGCGCCGCACCCCAAGGCGGCGTTGCTGGCGGCCAATTTTTTGATCAGCAAGGAAGGCCAGATCGCGGTGTCGCAACGCGGCCGGCTGCCGGTGCGCGCCGACGCGCCACCCGTGCCGGCCGACGCCATCACAAAGCTCGGCAAGGCCCGCATCCTCGCGCTGCAATTCACGCCGGAAGAAGAAAAGACCTGGCAGAAACGCTTTCAGCAACTGATCCGTCCGCGTTGAAGCTGTCCGACATTCGCGGCGATTTCTTTTGCTTCCTGCGTTGTAACGCCGGTCACCACGCCATCAACTTTGCAGGACGGCGCTACTGCGCCTCGCGCGCGACTTTCTCCAGAATCGGTCGCCACGTCTTTTGCTCGCTTTGGGTGAACGCGTTGAGTTCGTCCGGCGTCATGTGGCGCACAAACGCGCCAAGGCCGGCGAGGCGCTTGCGAATTTCGGCGTCGTCGAGCGCGGTGCGCAAGTCGGCAGCGACTTTTGCGGTGATGGATGCGGGCGTGCCGATCGGCGCCAGGATGACATTCCATCCGCCAGCCTGAAAGCCGGGCAAAGTCTCGGCGACCGTTGGCAGGTCAGGAAATTCACGCAGCCGCTCCGACGAACTCACCGCCAGCGGCTGAATGGAGTTGGCGCTCATCGCCCCGGCGAGGCTGGCGTAACCATCGAGTACGACGCCGACGCGTCCGGCGACAATGTCGGTCATGGCGGCGGCGGGTCCGCCGGTGTAGGCGACGAGCGTCATCTCGACGTTGGCCATTTTTTGCAACAGTTCCATCGTCAGGTGGGTGATGCGACCGCGACCTGACGCGGCAAAGCCGATCTTTCCGGGATTGCGTTTCGCGGCGTCAATCAATTCGGCGATGGTTTTCACTTTTAGTTCGTGCGAGGCGCCGATGAACATCGGCTGCAAAGCCACCATGCCGACCGGCAGAAAATCGCGCGGCAGCTCGATGGGCAGGTTGGGCGCGACGCCGGGCGCGCCGGCGATCGCCAGAAATGTCGAGGCGCCCGCGAGGTAAAGACTGTAGCCGTCGTTGGGCGCGCCCGATGCAGCGCGCGTCGCAATGCCGCCGCCAGCGCCGGGTTGATTGACGACAAAGACTTGCTGGCGCCAGAGTTGTCCGAGCTTTTCGCCAAGCAATCGCGCCAGCACGTCGTTGGCGCTGCCGGGCGCGGAATCGACGATGATGCGCACGGGCCGGGTGGGGAAATCGATGGCCTGCGCGCCAGCCGCGCGGCTGCCGCCCGTCGTCAGCGCGATGGCGGCAAAAAGCGTCAAAGCAAAACGGTGCAACATGCCGGGGCCTTTTCTTTGGTCGCGCAACGGCGCGGTTGTATGCCTGAAGCATCTAGCGTGCGTCCGGTCGCTGGGTAAAGCCTGCCGCGCCGAGGACTTGCAATCACCGCTGGCAATCACCGCTGGCCGCTTGCGGGGGCAACGCCCAAGTGACGCGCCCATGTGAAGTGTCGGCGCTCCCGCGACATCGACAACCGGGATCGCCACCTGTTCTCCACCTCGCGAAACCGCTAGAAACCGACGCAGGCGCCGCAAGGGCGTGAGGCGAATTTGCGGGACGTGTCTTATGTTGAATCTTTCCCGCGCTTGTGTCGTGGCTGTGGCGCTTGCCTGCGGCGCGCCGACGCTGGCGCCCGCGCAGACGCCGGGCGACTTGTTCGCTGGAAAAACCATCACTTTGGTGGTCGGTCTGGAAGCCGGCGGCGGCTATGACGCCTATGCGAGGCTGCTGGCGCGCCACATGGGCGCACATCTCGGCGGCGCAAATTTCATCGTGCAAAACATGCCAGGCGCGGGGTCGCTGACCGCAGCGAATTACATCTTCAACACGGCGCCGCGCGACGGCGCCACCATCGGCATGATCCAGTCGGGCGTCGCCTTCGAGCCGCTGTATGGCAATGCGGCGGCGCGCTTTTCTGCGCCGCAGTTTTCGTGGCTCGGTTCGATGAATGCCGAAGTCTCGACCTGCCAGGCGTGGCATGCCTCGCCCGTCCAGACATTCGACGAGGCGTTCACGAAAACGATGGCGGTCGGTGGTACCGGCACCGGCGCCGACAGCAATCTGTTTCCGCAGGTGTTGAACGGCATCCTCGGCACCAGGTTCAAACTTGTCGGCGGCTATCCCGGCGTCGCGCCGATCCTGCTGGCGATCGAGCGCGGCGAACTCGACGGCATCTGCGGCGTCTACTGGTCGTCGATATTGGCGTTGCGTCCGCAGTGGTTCGCCAACGGTTTGGTGAAGCCGCTGGTGCAACTGGCGATCGAAAAACATCCCGCCCATCCCGATGTGCCACTGGCGACCGAGCGGGCCAAAAACCCGACAGACCGCCAGGCGCTTGAACTCATCTTTGCGTCGATGAAGCTGGCGCGACCGTTTTTCGGGCCGCCAGGTGTTGCGCCAGAACGACTGGCGGCCCTGCGGCGTGGCTTTGATGAGACCATGGCGAACAAGGCTTTTCTCGCGGATGCCGCAAAAGCCAACCTCGAAATCGGGCCGCAGACAGGGGCTGAAATCGAAACGCTGCTGGCGCGCATCTACGCCGCGCCGCCGGAAGTTGTGCAACGGGCGCGCGTCGGGCGAAATTGACTGACTTCGACAACCAATAACCGGGTAACTTATAACCTTGGCGCGCACGTTGCGCACGGCAGACCGCTTCTCTATAAGACCGGTCGTCGGAGTGTAGCGCAGCCCGGTTAGCGCACTAGTCTGGGGGACTAGGGGTCGTGGGTTCGAATCCCGCCACTCCGACCATCATAACCTTTAAACAATTGATTTATTTATATTTTACGGTTTTAAAAGCAACCGGACTCACGAAAAATTCTTACAACTGGTTATGGAATAGGACGGCGCAAAACAAACTTGACAGGTCTCCCAGCGCGGCGAATGCGCGACGCGCTTTGCCGGGGGCCTCGATGAGCGATTGGGTCGATTGAATCAATCGAAGAGAGCGCTTTCCCGAAACGGCAGATCGAGAAGTCGCTCGATTGCGCTCGATACCCGCATGATTCGATGGAGATTCAGCTGATCGAACGCACCTTTATAGGTGTCTAGATATTTCTCGCTGCGGGGCGAAAGGCCTGTTCTTTTCGCCACCAGATAGGCTACAGTTTCCGCTTCAACTTCGCGCAGCGCGATGTCTGCCGGTCGATTTAATTTGACGCTCCGCTTAAGGTCAGCGCCGCAGTGGCCAAGATAGATATGCGCGAGTTCGTGCAAAAGTGTCACGATCTGCGTTGGGATTTCATGATTGCCGTTTATGCCGACCTCGAAAGACTCAAGTCGATCCTTATCCTTGTGGTTGCTCAGACAGCGAGCATGGCCGGCGTGGTTATCGCCCCGGTCAAGTCTGATGATGCCGATTTCCTCCTTGGTAAGCCGCATCTGCGCACCGGCTATCCAGCCGGGCGGCACCTTACCCGCCGTTGGAAATGAGAAAGCCGACGCCGGTAGCGGGCCGACGCCTTCCGTGTCGAGAATATCATAGACGAACTCGACAGGACCGAAATTTCGCAGAACGACAAGCGGGCGCGCATGACGCTTCGGGCGTCGTCTGAAGCGGTCCCACCAGTCTTTTGGCCGCGCGGCATAGCTAAGGCCGGGCTTTTGAATATGCAGAAGCATGGCATTGAAAGGCGCAATGTTTCGAAGCCGCGTCGTGAAATCCAGAAGTTCCTTCACGGCTTTTGCAGAATCATAGAGCCGGGTGTCCGCGATCAATTGATCGATCATCGCGCGGTCTGGCAGTAATGAATCCGCATCAAACAGCCCGCGCAGCCGCCCCATGGAAAACAGCGACTCGCGGTCGGCGACTGGCCCGCCGCGCGAGAAAGGATCGAGCGAGCGACGTTCCAGCGAAGCGACGAAGGCGTACAAATTCTCTAGCAATCTTCTTCGCCCGCGCTTCGTGAAACCAGCAATCTTAGCGGCTTGTGCAATGTCTTGCGAAACACGAACGAGATCGTCGCCGGGTCGGCCAAAAGTAGCGATGGCGTCGAAAAAATGAGATTGGGCCAAGTCCAACAGAGAAAGATCTACTTCTTCCATCTGCTCACATCCCCATCAATTGCACCGCGCCATCCGCCGCAGCCTTCAGCCGTTGCCGGTAGCTGCGAGCACACGTCGCGCCTGACGGATTTCCGCCAATGCCGCCTGCAATTTTGCGACGGCGGTTTCGTTGAGACGTGGTGTGGGACTTGGCGCCATCGGCGCGATACTTTGCGCCGGGACGACATTTGGCCCCGAGGGCGCTGAAGCGGCGGTTTCTGACAAGGATGTTTCAGGCGTCGCGGGCGCCAAAGATTGGGATGCGCCGGCCGGCAAGGCTCGCCCGCCGCCGCTTTGCAGGGCGATCACGCCGCGCGCGCCCTGCTCTTTCAGGATGCGTTGGACACCACGGATCGTGTAGCCTTCGCCATACAGCAACTGACGGATGGAGCGCAGAAGCTGCATGTCTTCGGGCCGGTAGTAGCGGCGACCGCCGCCACGTTTCATCGGCTTGATCTGCGAAAATCGCGTTTCCCAAAAGCGCAGCACATGCTGCGGCACGTCGATTTCTTCCGCCGCCTCGCTGATGGTGCGAAATGCGTCGGCGTCCTTTTCCATGACGGTCGCCTGCCCTGTCGTTACGCGTCGGTCAGTCCGTCATGCCTTCGATGGAGCGACCGTTCACGCGCGCCTTTAGAATATGCGAAGGCTTGAAAATCATGACGCGACGCGGCGTGATCGGCACTTCAACGCCGGTTTTGGGGTTGCGACCGATACGCTCGGCCTTGTTGCGCGGCACAAAGCTGCCGAACGAGGACAATTTGACCGTCTCCCCCTTCTCGAGTTCGCTGGCGATCTCCTCGAGTACGGCCTCCACCATCTGGGCTGCCTCCGAGCGCGCCAGCCCGACGCTTTGATAAATGGCGTTGGCCAGATCGGCGCGTGTCAGGGTGTGCAATTCCGGTTTGTCGATTTCTTTGAGCATGTTTCTTCGACTCTCTCGTTCGCAGGTCCCACGCGCCGGGGAATCATACCGAAGTGTTTACCTTTAGTTAGGTATTCCATCGCCGAATGGCAGGCAACCCTTGCCCGGATCGAGGCAGGGCCACGAACTTAAGTTAACGGCGATTAACGGATTGTGTTTTGCGTGATTCAGTGTGGCGGTTTGATTCGGAGCGCCGCCATGAGCCTTGCCTTT
>JAYTTW010000193.1:0-1624 GCA_043744855.1 Hyphomicrobiales bacterium | reverse complement strand
GGCTCGACCGCCTCGACTACCAAAGCGCCGCCCTTCAGTTTTCGGTTGAAGCCAAGTCGACCGCCCAAAAAGAGTCTGCTTTCAAGCACATCTATTGGCGCCTTCGCGCCTTGCCTGAGGCCGAATTGCTCGCCTGCACGGGGGCCCTCGCGCAACTTGCCGGGGTGGCCCGGGAGTCGCTCGTTACTGATCTGTGCATGGGTTGGGATGAACTTGAAGGCTTCGCCAGCCAACCCCTGTGCACCCTGGCTGTCCATACGCTGAGCCATCCCCGACTGGCCAAACTCCCATTGGATTTTGTCCGCGACGAACTCATTGGCAGCCGGGCGCAAATCGAGGCGCGCTTTCAGCGCCCGGTCCGCCATCTGGCCTACCCTGTCGGCGACGCGACCTGCGCTGGACCCCGCGAGTTCGCGCTGGCGACACAATTGGGGTTCGCCTCCGCCGTGACGACGCGCCGGGGAATGCTGTTCCCCGACCACGCCGCCCACACCTCGGCGCTGCCACGACTTTCCATCAATGGCGATTTCCAGAAGCGCACGGCATTGCGCGCCTTGCTGTCAGGGGCGCCATTTTATCTGTTCAACAAAGGACGCCGGCTGGATATCGACTGAACCAGCGTTGCGCCCCAGCCGGTTCCGCCAGGCTCATTCAACTCGCCGGGATTTCCGCTCCATCCAGCGGATCAACGGAAACAGCGGCAATATCCACGCCATGCCGGCAATCACGTAGAACAGCCCCTTGGTCCACGACGGCGCCTCCTGCAACGGACGCGCCTGCGCCAGCGCCATGACGACAAGCGCATAGACGATCACGAACGCCACCATGACGAAGGCGCCGACAAGTTTTTTTGAGCGGCGACGCATGACGGCTCCGGGGGGGGGTGCGACGACAGAGATCATTTACGTTTTGAATTTCGGCGCTTATGTCCTGCCGCGTCGCGCCGATCAAGGCGCCGCGAGACATCCTTGCCTGAAGCGAGACATCCTTGCCTGAAGAGCTGGCTCAAGCGACCCTCGATTCCAGCAAACCCGTGCGGTTGTGGCTGTGGTTTGTCGCAGCGATGGTGTTCGCCATGGTGGTCGTCGGCGGCGCGACGCGCCTCCTCGAAGCCGGCCTCTCCATAACCGAGTGGAAACCCTTGTCGGGCGTCCTGCCACCGTTGTCGGAGGCGGCATGGCAGGCGGCGCTGGAAAAATACAAACTCATTCCGCAATACGCCAAGCTCTTCCCGCAGATGTCGCTCGACGATTTCAAAACGATTTTCTATTGGGAATGGGGGCACCGTCTCCTCGGCCGTTGCATCGGGATGGTGTTTGCGCTGCCGCTGTTGTTTTTCTGGTGGCGCGACCGCCTCTCAAGCGATCTCAAAGTAAAGCTTGTGGCGGTTCTGGGGCTCGGCGCGTTGCAGGGCGGCGTCGGGTGGTGGATGGTCGTGTCCGGCCTGACCAACCGTGTCGAAGTCGCCCCCGAACGTCTGGCGACGCATTTGCTGCTCGCCAGCCTGACGCTTGCGGCGCTGGTATGGCTGGCGGCGGGTCTGACGCCGCGCCCCGAACCGCTTGGGCGCCTGCCAACGCGGCTACGCGGTGGGGCGCTCGTTCTGCTGGCGATGATTTTTTTG
>JAYTTW010000192.1:0-6236 GCA_043744855.1 Hyphomicrobiales bacterium | reverse complement strand
CCATCGACGCCGGTGTGAAGCTGCTTGAACAAAATGGCTTCAAAAGTTCCCGGCTCATTCTTGATATTTCCGGCGACGGCCCCAACAACAACGGCCGTTTCGTCACGCAGGCGCGCGAGGAGGCGCTCGCCAAGGGCATCACCATCAACGGGCTGCCGCTGGTCGGCATCCGCGAATACATTGGCCCGGCCGATATCAAAGACCTCGACATCTACTACGAGGATTGCGTCATCGGCGGTCCCGAAGCTTTTTCCGTCAGCGTCCACGACACCAAAAGCTTCGTCGACGCAACCCGCAGCAAACTGATCCGCGAGATAGCCGCCGCGCCGGCGGGCCGCGGGCTGCACGGCGATGCTGCCGGCCGGCCCAAGCTTCGGCTGGTGCAGGAACATGAGCCTCGTATCTCCTGCACGATAGGCGAAAGTATGTCGCGGGGGCGCCGGGGCAATTGACGCAAATCACTCGCCGACACTGGCTGGCGGGCGCCGCTGGTCTCGTCGCGCCTGCGCTGGCGCCGTTGCATGGCCCGCAGGCGCAGACGGCGCGTCGTTCGCCCGACGAACCTATCATCTCGCCCATGGCGCGTGTGCTGCCGGTGCTTGCCGAGCATGGCATGGTGGTCAGCCAGGAAGACACAGCCTCGCGCATTGGCGTCGAAATTTTACGGCGCGGCGGCAATGCGGTCGATGCCGCCGTGGCGACCGGATTTGCGCTCGCAGTTACGCTGCCGCGCGCTGGCAATCTCGGTGGCGGCGGTTTTATGATGATCCATCTGGCGCGGCAGAAAAAATCCGTCGCCATCGATTATCGCGAAATGGCGGGCGCCTTGACGACGCCCTCGGTTTTTCTCGACGGCAAGGGAGATTTCGAACCTGAAAAATCGCAGTCGAGCGGCCTCGGCGTCGGCGTGCCGGGCACGCTGGCGGGGTTCGCGCTGGCGGTTGAGAAATACGGCTCGGGGAAATTCGGCCTTGCCCAGTTGATCGAACCGGCGATCACGTTGGCGCGTGACGGCATCGTCGTCGATGCCGACCTCGCCGACAGCCTGCCATATGCAGCCTCGCGACTGGCGCACTATCCCTCCAGCCGAGCCATTTTTTTGCACGCCGATGGGACGGCCCTGCGGCGCGGCGAACGATTGCTGCAGACCGATCTCGCCACAACACTTGAGACGATCTCGCGAAGTGGCACGGCGGGATTCTACGAAGGCGCCGTTGCGGCCGGCATCGTCGCCGCTGTCAACGCGGCCGGGGGTCGCATGACCTTGCAGGACTTGCGCGACTATCGTGCGCTCGAGCGACCTGTCGTGCGCGGTCGCTACCGGGGTCGTGAAATTGTCTCGATGCCACCACCCTCGTCGGGCGGCGTCCATATCGTGCAGATTTTGAATCTACTACAGGGCTTTGATCTCGCCGGGTCAGGCCATAACTCGGCTGACGCTCTGCATGTCATCGCCGAAAGCATGAAGCTGGCTTTCGCCGACCGCGCCGCGCATCTCGGCGATCCCGATTTTTATCGCGTGCCCGTCGCCGGCCTGGTTTCGCCGCGCTATGCGGAAGCGCTGCGCGCCGGCATTTCGATGACGCGCGCGCGCCCCTCTTCGCAGATTGCGCCGGGTCGACCGCAACCCTACGAGAGCGATCAGACAACGCATTTTTCCGTCGTCGACGCAGATGGAAACGCCGTCGCCAATACCTACACGCTGAACTTTTCGTACGGTCTGGGTCTCATTGCAGCCGGCACCGGCGTGCTGCTCAACAACGAACTCGATGACTTCGCCGCGCGCGAGGATGCGCCGAACGCCTACGGCCTGCTTGGCGGGCAGGCCAACGCGCCCGGCCCGCGCAAACGGCCGCTGTCGTCGATGGCGCCAACGTTGGTGTTTCGCGACGGCGAACTTGAAATCGTCACCGGCTCGCCCGGCGGTTCGCGCATCATTTCCATCGCGCTGCAGATCATTCTCAACATTGTTGATTTTGGCCTCAACTCTGCGGAGGCGACGGTGGCGCCGCGTATCCATCATCAGTGGATGCCCGACCAGATTGACTTTGAGAACGGTATATCCGTCGACACGCTGAAAATATTGGAGGCGCGCGGCCACCTGTTGCGACCGACGCGCGCCTTCGGCTCGGCGCAAACCATTCATCGCTCGCACGGCCTGCTGATGGGCGCCGCCGATTCAAGGCAACGCGGCACGGGCGCCGTGGGTTACTAGAGCATGACCCCGAAAAGTGGACGCCGGTTTTCGGAAAAGATCATGCTCAATCAAAAAAACTGGAGTGCGACGACGATTCGAAGAAGCGTCATCGCGCCCGAGGGCATTAACGGTAGCGCGTATCCCTGAAAATGCGCAACGTCGCGAAACAGGGTTACGACGCGAGCCGCAATGGCGGCGCGCCATGGGCGGCGAGGAAGCCGTCGATGGCGTCGGCGGGCAGCGGCCTGCTGATCAAAAAGCCTTGACCCTGCGTGCAGTTCTGCGAGCGGATGAAATCCAGTTGCTCTACAGTTTCGACGCCTTCCGCCGTTACCGTCAGATTGAGATCGCGCGCGATGCCGACGACTGCCTTGACCAGCGACGCCGATACTTTTCTCTCCAGCGCCGTACCGATAAACGAGCGATCAATCTTGATTTTGTCGAGCGGCAGGTCGAGCACGTAGCGCAACGACGAATAGCCGGTGCCGAAATCGTCAAGCGCAATCTGCACGCCCCACTCGCGAAACGTATTGAGCGTCGTCAACGCCAGCTCGTTTTCGGCGATTTTCATTGTCTCGGTGATTTCAATCTCCAGACGGTGCGCCGGAAACGAAAATTCGGTCAGCGCGTTGCTTACCGAAGCGACAAGTCCGGCCGAGCGAAACTGGTTGCCGGACACGTTGATGGCGACGCCGATATGCGGCGGCCAATGCGAGGCGACGCGAATGGCCTCGCGCAAAACCCATTCGCCGAGTTCCTGTATGACGCCGATTTCTTCAGCCAGGGGAATGAACACGGCAGGCGACACCGCCCCGCGTTCCGCGTGATTCCATCGCGCCAGCGCTTCAAAGCCACAGATTGTGTCGGTGGCCAGATCCATTACTGGCTGAAACGCCAGCTGCATTTCATTGTTGCGCACAGCGGTGCGCAACTGTTGCTCCATGATGCGGCGGTCGCGAACCCGTTCATCGTGTTCGCGCGCAAAAAAAGTGTAGGACGCGCGGCCGGATTGTTTGGTTGCGTAAAGCGCCGAGTCGGCCTTTTCAAGAACGACTTCCGGGCTTGTGCCGTCGATGGGCACGAGTGCGATACCCATGCTGATGCTGGCGTAAATTTGCCGTCCATTGATGGCGAACGCCGCTGAAAAGGCTTTGAGTATCCTCTCCGCCACCACCATCGCCTGCTCGGGACGTACGGCGCGCGCGGCAAGCAGGGCGAACTCGTCGCCCGCCAGTCGCGCCATCGTATCGCCTTCGCGCGTGCAAGATTGAAGCCGCTCTGCGGCCTGCATCAGAAGTTCATCGCCGCCGGAGTGTCCAAAGCTATCGTTAACGAGTTTGAACTCGTCGAGGTCGAAGTAGAAAACTGAAAATCCCTCGCCATAACGCTGACAGCGCACCAGCGCCGCCTCAAGCTTTTCGCGAAACGCAAGCCGGTTCGGCAGTTTCGTCAGGCTGTCGGTGTAGGCCGCCTGTTCGTTGAGAATATGGTCCACCGCCTTTTCCGTCGATTGGCACGCGTAGGTGACAACGCCGCGCAACAGGGCGAACGTATAAACGACGAGCAGCCCGGCCACGAGCAGGTAGATTTGCGAATCCACGCGCACAATCGCGTAGCCGGCGGAAAACGAGATGGGCATCAGCACCGCAATGGCCGCCAGCGGCACCGAGGCCAGCGCAAACGCGCCGCTGCAGAGCATGACGATGCACAGACAGATGATCACGAGGCGGCCGTCGACCCCGGCGTTTTCAAACAGCAGAAGCGGCATCGCCGCCCAGATGCTGCCCATGATCGCCGCGTTAAGGACAGCGCGCTGCATGGCGCGCGCCGAAAGGGATGTGGGTTTTGGCCGGCTCTGGCTGGCGCGACGCCGCAAATATACGTACATGGCGTAGCTTATGAGCGCGAACGCCCATAGCGTCGTTGTCGCCCGCTGCGGCGTGTCCCAAAGCGTGAAAAGCAGCACACACGCGTTGAAGGCGTTGGCCCCCATCATCGCGCAAGTGCAGCGCGTCACCATGGAAATCTGTTCAGCGCGAATCCGCCCCGCGATGGTGTCCGGCAAGCTTAGGCCGCCAAAAAGGGTCAGGTCGCCGGAGAAAAGGAATCTCCCGGACTGCTTGAATTTCTTGCGGAATTTTGCGCGGATTTTCATTGGATCCCCAAGGCCCGGGATCCCCAAGGCCCAAGGATCATGGTCGCCGTTGACTTTACCAACGGTTACCGTAGGGGCATTTCCGGAAGTCGCCGTGTTTAAGGCTAAACGTGGGGTTAATGCGCGGCGTTAAAACAGCCTCGAACAAATTTTCTTTTGCTTGAAGTCTGCACAGTCTTGCAACCACCGGGTCTTGCAACCGCCGGCTCTTGGCGCCATCTGAGGCCCGCGCGTCGGCGGCAGATTTTACCGACGCCGCATTTTTTAACGGAGTTTGATATGGGCAAGTCACCAGCAGATGCAGGCAAAAGCCTTACCGGCGTCTGGCAGGGGCTATACTCCTATCCCGGCCAGGGCGAGCCGGTATCCTTCGTGGCGACCCTGATCGAGGCGGGCGCCTTCGTCTCCGGCACGACCCATGAAACCTGCCCGACGGAGCACGGCGGCGTCAGCACGCTCTATGCCATGCTGTCCGGCAGCCGCAGCAGCGCGTCGGTGATGTTCACCAAGGCTTACGACGGCACGGCCGGCTGGAAGCACAAGATTGAATACGATGGCGGCTTGAACGCCGATGCGAGCGAAATCGAGGGCCGCTGGCATATTGACGGCCTGCTGGCAGGTCGTTTCATGATGATCCGCAATCCCGGTCAGGAAGTCGCCGTCAAGCAGGAAGTCCTTGAGAGGGTCTAGGTTAACCCCGCGTTCTCTCCGCTATTTTGTCCGTGATTTTGTCCGTGATTTTGCAGTCCTTAATTTTGCAGCAGCAGAATTAGCTTGCCGCGCCGTCCTCGCCGTTTCAATATCCCGGCAACGGATGCAGCGCTCGACGCCATGGGCCCGAGGCTGCCCCGATAACAAAATGCGGCCGGTGTCCGTTTCAGGCCGCGCACGAGAGGCAACGTTATGATTGGCAGACAAACATTCGCATCCCTAGTTTCGGCTGGCGCGTTGGCGCTCGGCTTTGGCGCCGTCGACGCCCGCGCGCAATCGGCGTTCACACTGACATCGACGACGTTCAAGGACGGCACGCTGATGCCGAAGAAAGTCGCCAACAACATCGCCGGCAACGCCAACTGCGTTGGCGAAAATGTATCGCCGCAATTGTCATGGACCGGCGCGCCGGCCGGAATAAAAAGCTTCGCCATCACGATGGTGGATCCGGAAGGTCGCGGCGGCGTGGTCACGCATCACTGGCTCGCCTACGGCATCGCCCCTGACATCAACGGTTTCGCTGAGGGCGAGACGAGCAAGGAATCGCCCAAATACGTTGGCGGCAAGAGCGCGAATGGCGTCGGCTTCTATTCCGGACCGTGTACGCCGGCGGGTACGCCGCACCATTACACCTTCGTCGTCATCGCCACCGATTTCGAGCCGAAGGAATTGCCGCCGGGCCTGACGATGCCGGAGTTCTGGGCGAAGCTGCCGGGCAAGGCGAAAGGCGCTACCGGTCTCGTCGGCCTGTTCGTCAAGCCCCAATAATTCGGGCACGACCCCGAGCGATAGCTCGCCGAGCCAGCTTGGGGCGAGGTCTTTCCCTGCCTCCAGCAGCGCCCCAGCAGCGTCGGCGACGATCTCACCGACGCCATGCCGCGCCGCCGACGCCCGACCCTCACCTCGCGGGAGGCGCGTGGTTTGGCATCGAGCAAAATCGCGCGCGGGCTTTACTGCGCACGCTTTACTGGGAACGTGGCGTCGCTTGCGCGGGAGCGGCAAGCCTGGTTTTTTTGCGGGGTGCGCGCGGTTTTTTTGGTTCGACCGGCGTCAGTAATCTTTCCCCGTCCTCGCCATCCTCCACCGCAGTTGCCTCGCCCCGCAACACCGCCGAGAGCGCCACCGCGCGGGCCAGCGTGACGCGCGAGGCGCAAAATCCATGTTTTTCTTCGC
>JAYTTW010000191.1:0-23791 GCA_043744855.1 Hyphomicrobiales bacterium | reverse complement strand
CACCCGTTTGAACACCCTCGCTAACGCGATGAAAGGTTGACGGCCTACGCCGTCGAATGAAAGGCTAACTGATGGATATCCGCGCCGCAGAAATTTCGTCGATTCTCAAGAACGAGATCGCGAATTTTGGCAATGAAGCTCAAGTAACCGAAGTCGGTCAGGTGCTGTCGGTCGGCGACGGCATCGCCCGTGCCTACGGTCTCGACAACGTCCAGGCGGGCGAAATGGTCGAGTTTGCGAATGGCATTCGCGGCATGGCGCTCAACCTTGAGAGCGACAATGTCGGTATCGTTATTTTCGGCTCCGACCGCGACATCAAAGAAGGCCAGACGGTCAAGCGCACCGGCGACATCGTTGACGTGCCGGTTGGTAAAGAGTTACTCGGCCGCGTTGTCGACGCGCTCGGCAACCCCATTGACGGGAAGGGGCCGATCGCCGCGACCCGGCGCGCCCGCGTCGACGTCAAGGCGCCGGGCATCATTCCGCGCAAGTCGGTGCATGAGCCGATGGCGACCGGGCTCAAGGCTGTCGATGCGCTCATCCCGGTTGGCCGTGGCCAGCGCGAACTCATCATCGGCGACCGTCAGACCGGCAAGACAGCCATCGCGCTTGACACCATTCTGAACCAGAAGGCGCTTAACCAGTCGAACGACGAGAAGCAGAAGCTGTATTGCGTCTACGTCGCGATCGGGCAGAAGCGCTCGACAGTCGTACAGTTCGCCAAAGTGCTGGAGGAGCATGGCGCGCTTGAGTACTCCATCATCGTCGCCGCCACCGCTTCCGATCCGGCGCCGATGCAGTTTCTCGCACCGTTTTCCGGTTGCGCCATGGGCGAGTTCTTCCGCGACAACGGCATGCACGCCGTGATGGTCTACGACGATCTTTCCAAGCAGGCCGTCGCCTATCGCCAGATGTCGTTGCTGCTGCGTCGCCCGCCGGGCCGCGAAGCTTATCCGGGCGACGTTTTCTATCTGCACTCGCGCTTGCTGGAGCGCGCCGCGAAACTCTCCGACGCCAAGGGCGGGGGCTCGCTGACGGCGCTGCCGATCATCGAAACGCAGGCGAACGACGTGTCCGCCTACATTCCGACGAACGTGATTTCGATCACCGATGGCCAGATATTCCTCGAAACGGATTTGTTCTATCAGGGCATCCGCCCGGCGGTGAACGTCGGACTTTCGGTGTCGCGCGTCGGCTCGTCGGCGCAGACCAAGGCGATGAAAAAGGTCGCTGGAAAAATCAAGGGCGAACTGGCGCAGTACCGCGAGATGGCGGCCTTCGCGCAGTTCGGCTCTGACCTCGACGCGACGACGCAACGCTTGCTTAACCGCGGCGCACGGCTCACCGAGTTGCTCAAGCAGCAGCAGTTTTCGCCGCTCAAAATGGAAGAGCAGGTCTGCGTGATTTACGCGGGGGTGAACGGCTATCTTGACGCCGTCCCGGTCAACCGCGTGCGGGCCTTCGAGGACGGTTTGCTGGCGACCGTGCGCGGCAGTCAGTCGGCGCTGCTCAACTCGATCCGCGATTCCAAAGATTTGTCCGATACTGACGGCGCCAAGCTGAAAAGCGTCGTCGAGACTTTCGCGAAAAGCTTCACGTGAACGTAGGTTACAAAAAACTGGGCCCTCCCCTTGCGATGTTTCTCGCCGCGGGACTTGGCGCGTGTAATGGAGTGTCTCCGCCAACCGTTCAGGTCTCCACACCTTTTGTACCTAGCGAGTATACAAAATATGCTGCGACTGGTTCTGGACGAATTGAAGGTCAAGCGTTTTTGCGTCAAAACGGCGGCGGTGTGGTTACTTGTGCCGGGTCGCCAGTGTTGCTCGTGCCAGACACGGCTTTTATCCGCGAAGCAATAAGCGTTGCGCGTACTGGGGCGGTAATTGGCTTGGGCGGAGCTCAACTTTCTATAGCGCCAAAAGACGCTTTGAAGCGCTCAACGTGCGATGCGCAAGGTGGTTTTGTTTTTGAAAGAGTTCCTGCAGCGGACTGGGTTGTGACTACGGAAGTTAAGTGGCAAGTCGCAGGTAATCAGCAGGGCGGGACGCTGCTAAAGAACGTGAGCGTAAAATCTGGAACATCGAAAGTTTTTTTAACTGATTCTGACTTTGCGGGGCGATAATGCCTAGTTTAAAGGACCTTCGTAACCGCATCGCCTCGGTCAAGGCGACGCAGAAGATCACCAAAGCCATGCAGATGGTGGCGGCGGCGAAATTGCGTCGCGCGCAGTTGGCGGCGGAAGCCGCGCGGCCGTTCGCCGAGCGAATGGACAAAGTGCTCGCCAATGTCGCGGCGGGTGTCGGCAAGGGCGCGCAGGCGCCGAAGCTGCTGGCGGGAACCGGCAAGGAAGATGTTCACCTTCTGGTGGTGTGCACGGCGGAGCGCGGTCTGTGCGGCGCGTTCAATTCCTCCATCGCGCGACTGGCGCGCGACCGCGCCAATGCGCTCATGGCGCAGGGCAAGACGGTCAAGATTTTGTGCGTCGGCAAGAAGGGCTTCGACCAGCTTCGCCGGATGTTCGAAAAGCAAATCATCGAACTCATTGATTTGCGTTCCGTGCGCAATCTCGGCTTCGTCAACGCGACGCCCATCGCCAAGAAGATCATCGACCTCTTCGAGGCCGGCGAATTCGATGTTTGCACGTTGTTCTTCTCGCGTTTCCGCTCGGTCATCCTGCAAATTCCGACCGCGCAGCAGATCATTCCCGCCATCGTCGCGGAAACCTCGGGAGAGACGGCGGCGCCCGCCCCCAACTACGAATACGAGCCTGACGAGAGCGAAATTCTCGCCAGCCTGCTGCCGCGCAACATCGCCGTTCAGGTGTTCCGCGCGCTGCTCGAGAATGCGGCGTCCGAGCAGGGCGCGCGCATGAGCTCGATGGACAGCGCCACACGCAACGCCGGCGAGATGATCAAGAAGCAGACGATCCGGTACAACCGCACCCGTCAGGCCCAGATCACCAAGGAACTCATCGAAATCATTTCGGGCGCTGAAGCGCTCTGAACCCAATATCCAAGAGGACGAAAGCCATGGCAACCGCCCACAACAACACCGGCCGCATCACCCAGGTCATCGGCGCCGTCGTCGACGTGAAGTTGGACGGTGAATTGCCGGCGATCTTGAATGCGCTCGAAACCCACAACGTCGGCCTCAAGTCGGATGGCAATCCGACGGGTCGCCTGGTGCTCGAAGTGGCGCAGCATCTAGGCGAAAGCTCAGTGCGTTGCATCGCCATGGACACCTCAGAGGGCCTGACGCGCGGTCAGCAGGTTAGCGATACAGGCGCGCCGATCATGGTGCCGGTCGGCGACGAATGCCTTGGCCGCATCATCAACGTCATCGGCGAACCCGTCGATGAGGCTGGCCCGATTTTGACCAAGGAGCGCCGCTCCATCCATCAGGATGCGCCCGCCTATGTGGATCAGGCGACGGAAGCGCAGATACTCGAGACTGGCATCAAGGTGATCGACCTTTTGGCGCCCTACGCCAAGGGCGGCAAGATCGGCCTGTTTGGCGGCGCGGGCGTCGGCAAGACCGTGTTGATCATGGAGTTGATCAACAATGTCGCCAAAGCGCACGGCGGTTACTCGGTGTTCGCCGGCGTTGGAGAGCGCACGCGTGAAGGTAACGATCTTTATCACGAAATGATTGAGGGCGGCGTCAACAAGAAGCCGGTCAATGGTTCGGCAGCCGGCTCGAAGGCGGCGCTCGTGTACGGCCAGATGAATGAGCCTCCGGGCGCGCGCATGCGGGTGGCGTTGACCGGACTCACCGTTGCGGAGGATTTTCGCGACAAAGGGCAGGATGTGCTGTTCTTCATCGATAACATTTTCCGCTTCACGCAAGCGGGTTCGGAAGTGTCGGCTCTGCTCGGCCGCATTCCCTCTGCGGTCGGCTACCAGCCGACCCTGGCGACCGACATGGGCGCGATGCAGGAGCGCATCACCACCACCAACAAAGGTTCGATCACTTCGGTGCAGGCGATCTACGTGCCGGCCGACGATTTGACCGATCCGGCGCCGGCCACCTCCTTCGCCCATCTCGATGCGACGACGAACCTGTCGCGCTCGATTGCTGAAAAAGGCATTTATCCGGCCGTCGATCCGCTGGATTCCACCTCGCGCATGATGTCGCCGCTGGTTGTCGGCGATGAACATTATGAGGTCGCGCGCCGCGTGCAGATGACGTTGCAGCGCTACAAGTCGCTGCAGGACATCATCGCCATTCTCGGCATGGACGAGCTGTCGGAAGAAGACAAAATGACGGTGGCGCGCGCCCGCAAGATCGAGCGCTTCCTGTCGCAGCCGTTCCATGTGGCGGAAGTTTTCACCGGCTCGCCGGGCAAGCTGGTGTCGCTTGCCGACACCATCAAGGGCTTCAAGGGCCTTGTCGATGGCAAGTACGATCATTTGCCGGAATCGGCGTTCTATATGGTCGGCACGATTGAAGAAGCGGTCGAGAAGGCGCAACGGCTGGCGGCTGAAGCGGCCTGAACGACGGGCGCGGAGATACCCACATGAAGACGCTTCACTTCGACCTCGTGGCTCCGGAACGGCTGCTGTTCTCCGGCGAAGTCGAGTCGGTCGTGGTTCCCTCCGTTGAGGGAGAATTTATGGTGTTTGTCGACCACGCACCGGTCATGGCGGCGCTGCGTCCGGGCGTGCTGACGATCACCGGGGACGGCGGCAACACGACGAAGCTGTTTGTGCGCGGCGGGTTCGCAGAAGTGTCGGGTTCAGCCCTGACCATTCTGGCGGATGACGCGATGCCGCTTGAGCAACTCGACGCCGCCTCTGTGGATCGGCAGTTGAAGCACCTTGAAGAGCAGCTCGAAATTGCGCAAGACGACGAGGCGCAACGCAGCGCTACCGAAAAGCTGGCGCAAATGCGCGACCTTCGCAGCGCGCTAAAGCTCTGAACGGCGGCGTCCGCGACGATGCGATCGGGTTACAGCGCGCCGGACTGCCTGAGCGCGTTGGAAACCCCCGCTACCCCAAAATCCGCGTTTCGTTCATCGCCTCGCGCAGTTCATAAGTTTGGAACTGCGCAAAAATCCGCGTCAGCCAGTTGCGCAACGCAGTTCGCACAACAATCGACATGCTGCTCGGCGGCGCCAGCAGAAATCGCGACAGGGAAAAACCCGCCCGTTCGATTTCCCGCTGCACGATGGCGTCGAGTTGCGGTATCTGGAAGGTCGTCTGACCCGGATATCGTGCGAGAATATCGAGGGCGCGATGACCCAAAGGCGCAGCGCCTTCGTTGTTGACGATCACCATTTTCAGGGTTGGCCACTGCTGGTGGATGTGGTTTGCGGCTTCGAGGCAGGACGAACTTTCGTCGACGACGTAGACAACAACGGGTTCAACCGACAGCCGCTGCGCCTCCTCGAAGAATCCGACTTCGCGGACGATGGTGAAAAATTGCAGGAACGAACGGTTCCAGACGTCGACAATTTTCGGAGTCTCCTCCGGCACGAGTAGTCGATCAAACAGCGATATCTGACCGCCGATGGCCGCAAGGTCGACGACGCGCGCTTCGTGTGGGAAGCGCGTCGCGAAAGGGGTCTCGTGTGGGTCCGTGTCAAAGCCGAGAAAGCCGCGACCGGTAAACAGAAAATGATCGCCGAGCAGGCGGGCGAGGCTGGATGCGCCGACGCGAGGGTGCGGCGAACAGACGATGAAAACAGATGCGTTCCGTTTCATCCCGTCGCCTCAAATGCGTCGCTGAAGTTTTCGCCGCCTCACCGTTTGACGATTTTGGCGCCCAGCGTTGACATCAACCCAACACGGTCGAATTCTGCGGCGGTATTGCGCAACCACGTCCGCACGTAGCCACGCAGCACAAATGAGTATTTGGCGGCGTCGCCCTCCGATGTCTGATTATTGACGAAGGCGGAGAAAGGCGCTCCGGCGATCTCGACCTGCTCGAACGCCATCTCGTTGAGTTTGGGGATGGTTATATCGCCAGCGTGTTTGATCTTGCGGAAATACGAGGCGTAGGTTTGCGGATCCCACTCGAAAAATGTCGTGTCGTTGATGTGGTTTTTGACGAGAAAATAATTGGCGTCAGAGACGAAGGGCGCGATCTCGGCAATTTCGTCGAGGGATGAAATGGAAGCGCCGAGAATGTGAAAGACAACGAAAGTGAATTGTCCCGCCTGCGCCGCGTCGAGGAAGCCGATGTCGCGCAGTGCGCGAAGGGTGGCGCCCATTTGGCCGGCGCGGACATCGATGACGGAAACCTTCGCCCCTGTATTGTTCAGGGTGTCGATGATTTTCATCTGGTCGGGGGTGTGGTTGACGTCGACGATCTCGGTGACCGCCGGATGAAAGCGCTTCAGGGTGCCGCGGGGTGATTCTGTGTCGAAGGCGCGTGTCACCACGTTGTTGGCGGCGAGATAATCGAGCAAAACCCGCGAGATCGTCGTTTTGCCGACCCCGCCCTTATCTGCTCCGACCAATATGACGGCAGGTTTCATCACATCACTCCGGGAAATTTGGTATGGCAATTGCAGTTGGCGCACTATTTATATGTTGGCTCTTATATCACGAAATCCGCGCCTCGCGAGAGGTTTACCATATCTTGCAAAACGTGGTTACCGCGCGTCAGACGCACGTATCTGATTCGTACGCTTGCCAAGCGTCGCGTGATACATCGACTTCGCCAATGAAAAACCCCGACGCCGCAGCGCCTCCCGTGCGCCGGCCTGGACGAATGCGCCAGACCGGTTGGATGCGGTTTGCGCGAACAGGTCGGTGATTGGCAGGCGATCCGGCCACAGACGATCAATCATCGAGTGATCCGGTTGAGCGCAGGAATCGGTTATCTCGATATGCGTGTCACGCGCCTGCCGAAGCGTAAACTCGCGGATAAACTGGACGCCCGGCGAATAGGCCGCATAGGTTTCGTCGTAAGCAATTTTCCATAGGGCGGAATGGCGACCGCTGTTGAGGACCACGCCCATAGCCACGGGCTGACGGTTCAGCTCCAGCGCGTCGATGCGGCAAGATTGGGAACGCGCCATGCTCCGCGTCATCACGCGTGAAAACGCCGCCAGGCCTGGATCCCGCAGCAGGGCGGCGCCACGACGACCCTTCCAACCGCTTGCCTCCAGTGTAAGAAACGTCTCGAAGGCGCGGCGGACTTCCGTTGGGTCTGCGGCGCTTGTCCAGGTAAGTTCGCCGCATTCGGCGAGGCGGCGGTGCTGGCGGCGCAATTCTTTCTGGTGCTTGACCGAGGCGTGGCCATGCCAGGACACGTCGGTGTCGGTCTGGTTTTTGAGTACAGCGCGCATGTGTCCATTGAAGGGGCGCACGCCGACGCCGCGGCTGGTTTGCCGGGCATGCAGAAGCCTGGCCACTGGACCCTCGGCAGGCAGGGAGAGAAACAGCATTGCAGCGGAACCGCGCTGACGGGCCAACCAGTCGAACAGCGCGTCGACAGTTTCGCCGCCGCATTGCGTGTCAATCAACGGCGTGCCCAGCGCCATTAGATTTGGCTGCCATGCCCGCGCGATAAGCCCCACACCTGCTGCACCGGCGTTGAGGACGAAGATGGCGATCAGCAGATCCCGCCGCGGATCGGCATGTCGCTTCGTCACGAACAAAAAAACCGGGCGATGCGCTGGTGGCATGTGTTGCGCCAGGGTCAACGCGAAATCGGGTTCGAGGAAAACGTTTGGCTCGAGCGCGCGTCGAATGAGGTTCGACCATTCCGCAACGCGCTGACGGGCGCCTTCCCAATCGAGGAGGTCAATGCGAATCTCCGCAGTCAGGGGCTGCGCCGCAAGTGTTGAGGCAACCGACGCGAAGAGGTCGTGGACGGCGGGCGCCCCCCGCTGAGCGGCGGGGCCAAAAGCGGGTTGGAACATGGAGTGGGTCATTTCTGCGCCTCGTCGTCGCCGGGGCCAGGTCATGTGTTCCATTTTGAGACACTGACGTGCGACCTCGTCATCGTTGGGAGAGGTCCATCAAAATTGGCGCCAGCGGCGCGTGCTTGGTTTACGCAGCGGCGCTTGCTTCATTTACGCAGCGGCGCTTGCTTCAGAGCCGGATCGCGCCATCGACGATGGATTGATAAAGCGCGGCGTCGAGGCGCTGCAACCGCTTATGGCGAAGGTCATTGAAGTAGATGGGGTCCGACAGCGATGTCGGATCAAAACCCTGCTGCACGAGTTCAACCTTGCGCTGCTTGAAAGTGGCGGTAACTTCAAGATGATCCTGAAACCGGATGAAAAGCGGGCGGGCGTATTCGGGCAGATGCGCATCAATATGCGCGCGGAAGCCTTCAAGATCGAAGGTTGCGGTGTCGTCGACGACAAGCGCCACCATCCCGGCGCGCCCCTCCATCAAAGGCACAAGCACGCCGTAAACGGTGGTCTCCTTAACTCCGTGAAAGGTCGTCAGCGCTTCGGAAACCTCGGTTGTCGACACATTTTCACCCTTCCAGCGGAAGGTGTCGCCGATACGGTCGATAAAATAAAAGTATCCCAAGGCGTCCTTGCGCATCAGATCGCCCGAGCGAAACCAGGCATCGCCGTCGGTGAAGGCGTTGCGCAGCACTTTCTTTTCCGATGCTTCCTTGTCGGCGTAGCCTTCGAAGCGGTTCGTCGGTCGGGCGGGATCGTTGAGAATTTGGCCGATTACTTCGCCGATTTCGTCGGGCGCGCACTCGATGCAACGTCCGTCGGCGCCGCGAACCGGAGTTTCGCTGTCGATGTCGAAACGCGCGACCTTGACGACAAATTTCCGCTCCATCCATTTGGGGATGCGCCCCACGGCGCCCGGCTTCGAATCGAAGTTGAAAATGGTGATGTTGCCTTCGGTCGCCGCATAGAATTCGATGATGCGCTGGATGCCGAAGCGGTCGCGAAATGTTTCAAACACGTCGGGGCGCAAACCGTTGCCGTAACAGAGCCGGATATTATGCGCCTTGTCCCACTCACTCGGCGGAGCGGCGAGAAGATAACGGCAGAGTTCGCCGATGTAGATGAAGGTCGTGCACTGGCGTTTGATCGCCTCGCTCCAGAATTCGCGGGCTGAAAATTTTTCACGAATAAAGCAGGAGCCGCCAACCGTCAGCACCGCACCTGGACCCGCCAGTCCGCCATTCGAGTGATACATCGGCAGGACGATATAAATACGGTCCGTCGCCTGCGCGTCGATCACCCCTGAAAAACCGTTCATCGCAAGCTGGACACGGTAATGGTTCATATTGGCCGCCTTTGGCAGGCCGGTCGTACCCGAGGTGTAGATGAACAGGCAGTAATCGTTGATGGTCAACGGCAGTCGTTCCGCGCCTTCGAGGTTGGCGGCGGCATACGACCCGATCTTTTCATCAATGCGTGGATACCCGGCGCCTTCTCCATGCACGAGAATTTCAATGTCGGGCAAGAAAGGCTTCGCCGCTTCCAGCAGCGGCAACAGCGAGGCGTCAACAATCACCGTGCGCGCCTTTACAACGTTGATGCAGTGGGCAAGCGAGGCGCCCGGCAAGTTGGTGTTGAGCAGCGCGGTGACGCAACCGGCTTTGCCGATGCCGATCCATACCGCGAGAAATTCAGGGCGGTTCGGCATCAGCAAGGCGATGACATCGCCCTTCTGGTGGCCGGCGCCGAGCGCCCATCGTGCGTAGCGATTGGAGTGCGCATTCAATTCGCGGTAGGTCAGGCTTTCCGTGTCGGAGAAAAGCGCCAGCCGTTCGCCGTGCTGGCTCGCCAGACCCTCGAACAATTCGCGCACGGTGTGATCAGGGTTGCGGGCAATGGGAGTGGTGCGTCGCAACGCCCGAAGCGCGCCACGCACGTAGGCAAGTTCGCTCGCCAGTCTTCGGAAAATCGGCACGGATTGAAATTTTGACATGCTTTGCAATATCGACATGGTCCCCCCTCATCCCAGCCTGATCTGTCAGCCGGGATGGCTTCCCTCGCCGCCCGTTATATACGGTTGCCCTGCGGGGCCACCAGTAAATCGAACAAACCCATGAATGCGGAAAAGGGCAAGTCTGTTCTGCTGGACATGATCGGGCTCAAATGCCCGTTGCCGGCGATGAAAACACGCCGGGCGCTGGATCGTTTGCCGGAAGGCGCGACGCTGCGCGTGCTCACCAGCGATCCGATGAGCGCCATCGACGTGCCGCACGCGGTGACGCAGGCGGGCGGGCGCATCGTCTCGCAAAGCGTTGACGGCGATCGGCTGATTTTCGAAATCGTCGGAGCTACGCGCCGCGAGCCTAAGGGTTAGCCGAGCAATCCGCCGCTGACCGGTTTGAGCGGATTGGCGAGGAGGGCGGCAGCGTCCGGTCTGTCGATCGCAACTTCGCCGGCGAAGGCGCGCCACAAGTCTTCGACAAAGGCTGGCGCGAGATCGCGCAGGATGAAAATAATCCGCGTTCGGGTATCGGCATCCGGCCATTTTTCAAGCCGAACCGGGGGATGAAAAACGTGCTGCACGCCGTGAATGACGACGGGGCGGGTGACGTCGTCATCGAGGCAGACGATACCCTTTACGCGCAGCAATTTTGGCCCGTGCGCCTGTTGCAGCAACTCCAGGAAAAGGCCGAACCCGGCATGCCGCATCGGCGTTTTGCTGGTCAGGCAAAAAGCCCGGATGCGGGCATCGTGGCGATTGACGTCGTGCCCATGTGGTTGCCTGGTGTGCGGCGAGTGCGGGGCCGGTTCGTCGACATGCGTCGTCGCGGCTGAGTCTGCCCGGTCATGCGGCGCATCGAACGCCTCCGCACCCAGCCACTGGCGCACGTCGGCGGTTTTGCCGTCCGGGTCATAAAGCCCGCAGTCGAGCAGGGCCGCAGCGGTCGCCTCGCCGCGCGCGGCATCGAGCAGAGGCGCAGCAGGGTTCAGCGCCAGCAGTCTTTGGCGCAGGCGGGCGCCGGAGGCTTGGCGGCCAGCGTCGTCCGACAAGTCAGTTTTGGTCAGGACAAGGCGGTCGGCGACGGCGACTTGTTTGACGGCTTCTTCCTGAGTGTTGAGGGTCGCCTCGCCGTTGATGGCGTCGACGAGCGTCACGACCCCCTGCAAGCAAAACCGCATTCGCAGATAGGGATGTTGCAGAATGGTTTGCAAAACCGGGACCGGGTCGGCAAGGCCGGTTGTCTCTATGACGACGCGGCGAAACGGCGGCATCCGGCCATTGTCGGTGCGTCGTAAAACATCTTCCAGGGTCGTCACCAAGTCGCCGCGAATGCTGCAACACAAGCAGCCCGACGACATCAGGATCATGTCGTTATCGCTGGCTTCCACCAGCAAGTGATCCAAGCCGATTTCTCCGAACTCGTTTATGATAACGAGGGTTTCGGCGAGTTGGGGGTCGCGCAGCAAACGATTGAGCAGCGTTGTCTTGCCCGCGCCAAGAAACCCGGTGATCACCGTCAGCGCAAAGGGCGGCGGCGGGCGGCGTTGCGAAGCAGCCGTGTCGGGCATATCGGTCAGTGGGCCTTCAGCTTTTTACGCTCAGCCGGCGTCAAGGTTTTTTTGGCGTTAGCGGGTTTGGCGGCCGCGACTTTCTTCTCCAGCGACGCGGTGCGTTTGGAACCCGCCTTGTGCAATTGCGCGGGTCCGGCTTTCCCAGCCGCCTTCTGCTTCACCGCTTCGTCCGTCGCAGGAATCGGCTTGGCGATGGGTTCGCTGGCGTGCGCGATCTGGGCTTTTGATGGGGCGGGTGAACGCGCCACCGGCGCGGCCCGCGCCCCGGCAACGGGTCCATTCCAGCCGGGCGCACGGCCTACGAACACCGGGACCGGATCAAAGTACGGGCGCGCCAGAAGGCTTTCCGCTGTCATCGAGGCGGCGGGCGAAGCTGGCGCGGGCCTGCGATCATTGGCGAAAAACAAGGCTGACGAGTCGTCGCCGGAAGCAAGCGCCGGCGCTGCATAGCCGGTGATCGGGACCTGAAAATCGTCCTCGGCGACCTCGACACGATGTCGACGGCAGATATCCTGACGAATGTCCGGCGCGCCGCCACCGGTGGTCGGCAACGCCGTCGCGACAGGGCCGCCCGTCGAGGCGCCAAAACCTTCGTCGAAAAGACTGGCGGCTTTCAGTGTGCGCGACTTGGCGTTGGGATACCCCATAACCACGACGATGAGGCGCCGACCGCCGCGCGTGGCGCTGGCGACAACATTAAAGCCGGAAGCGCAGACAAACCCTGTCTTCATGCCGTCCGCGCCGGGATAGCGGCCCATGATGCCGTTGTGGGTGGGGATGATCTTGCCGTTCAGACTGAGGGCGCCGATGCCGAACAGGTCGGCGTGCTCGGGGAAGTCGCGGAACAGGGCGGCGCCAATGACGCCCATGTCGCGCGCCGAACTGACGTGGGCCGGATTGTGCAGACCGTTCGGATTGACGAAATGCGATTCGCGCATGCCGAGTTCAGCCGCGACGCGGTTCATTTCGACGGCGAAACTCTCCACCGATCCGGACACTCCCTCCGCAACCGTGACGGCGAGGTCGTTGGCGGATTTTACCATCAGCATCTTCAAGGCATTGTCGAGCGTCACTTCCTGGCCCGGCTTGAAGCCCATTTTCGAGGGCGGCATTCTTGCCGCCCGCGTCGAAACGAGGAGCGGCGTGTCGAGTTTCAAGCGGCCCTGACGAACGGCTTTCAAGGCGACATAGACCGTCACCAGTTTGGTCAACGAGGCAGGATACCACGGGCGCGTCGCCTCCTGCTCGACCAACACCTGGCCCGTGCGGGCATCCATCACCAGCAGCGGGGTGGCGCCTGCGGCGGAGGCTGAGAGAAGGGTGAGGCCAATGAGCGCTGCAAGAGCGCGCCGGGCTGCGAATTTTGTCGGCATGTCAGTTTCCTGGCGCCGATCACGGCGTATCTCGGACCGATACATTCTTGGTACCCGGAGATTCCGGGTACGTCGTTTTGGTTGAAGTATCCACTTATCATCTCCAGAAAGCGCGTCACTGCGTGGCTCACTTTCTTCCGATGGTGGATACTAGTCCGTCGCGACTATTATGAAAAGCCCACCGTAGGCCAGTCCAGCTTTCTGTGTGACTATGCGATAATGCGGCGGAGCGCGGCAATTTGATGGCTGGATGCGGCGGGAGCCTGATTATGACGGCATGTATCGTGGGATGGGCGCACTTGCCGTTTGGCAGGCATGAGGCGGAAACCGTCGAATCCATGGTCGTGCGGGCGACACAGGAGGCCCTGCACCATGCCGGCGTCGGGGCCATCGAGATCGACGAAATTTTCCTCGGGCATTTCAACGCCGGCTTTTCCGCGCAGGATTTCACCGCTTCGCTGGTTTTGCAGGCCGACGACGGGTTACGTTTCAAGCCGGCGCTTCGGGTGGAAAACGCCTGCGCTACCGGTTCGGCTGCGGTGCATACGGCGGTCGCCGGAATCGATGCGAAGCGGGCGCGGATATCGCTGGTGGTCGGCGTTGAGCAGATGACAACAACGCCGGCGGCGGAGATCGGGCGCAACCTGATGCGCGCCTCCTACCTGCCGGAGGATGGCGGCATTCAGGGTGGCTTTGCCGGAGTATTCGGCAGTATCGCCAGTAAATATTTCCAGCGTTACGGCGATCAGTCCGACGCGCTCGCCGCCATCGCCGCCAAAAATCATCGCAACGGCGTCGATAACCCCTACGCGCAGATGCGCAAGGACCTGGGGTTCGAGTTTTGCCGACGCGAAAGCGAAAAGAATCCGTTTGTTGCGGGGCCGCTTAAACGAACGGATTGTTCGCTGGTGTCGGATGGCGCGGCGGCGCTCGTGCTGGCCGACGTGGCAACGGCATTGTCCATGCGCCGGGCCGTGGTTTTTCGCTCATTGGCGCATGCGCAGGATTTTTTGCCCATGTCCAAACGCGACATTCTGGAATTTGAGGGATGCAGCGTTGCCTGGAAGCGGGCGCTCGCCGCCGCGCGGCTGCAACTCGACGACCTCTCGTTTGTCGAAACCCACGATTGTTTTACCATCGCGGAATTGATCGAATACGAAGCCATGGGCCTGTGCGCGCCGGGTCAGGGTGGGCGCGCCATCCTTGAGGGGGTGACGCAGAAGGACGGCAAGTTGCCGATCAATCCTTCCGGCGGCCTGAAGGCCAAGGGGCATCCCATCGGCGCCACCGGCGTTTCCATGCATGCGCTCACCGCCATGCAGTTATGTGGCGAAGCTGGCGGCATGCAAATTCGCGACGCAACCTTGGGTGGCGTCTTCAATATGGGCGGCGCGGCGGTCGCCAATTATGTGAGCCTTCTGGAGCGCCTGCGGTAATTAGTCGCTGGGCGCTTTTGCTTCGATGGCGAGCGCGTGGACGCCGTCACGAAGTTCGTCAGCGAGAATGGCGTGAATCGCCCGATGGCGCTCCAGTCGCCCCTTGCCGGAAAATGCCGCCGACGCCACCTTGACCGTGAAATGTGTTTCACGCGCCGCCATTTGGCCGGGATGACCGGAGCCGGGGTGGCCGATATGCCCGGCGTGTTTGGCGGAGTCGTCGATCACTTCGATATGCGTTGGCGTCAGGGCCTCCTGAAGCTTCGCGGTTATACGATCTTTAATGCTCATCATCGAGCCTCATGTTGGTTGCAGGGTGGAACCGTCCGCCTTGCCGACTATCGCCCCGGCGCCTAGAAGTATGGAAATGAATCTAAATTCGCCAATCTTCGACCGGATACGGACGAAGCCGCGGTTGCGGGACGCGCCAGCAACAATTCGGGAAATGCCGCGTTGCGAACATCCCGGTTGCGAAGTCGCCGGCGAATTCCGCGCGCCGATGGGGCGTCTGCGGGAAGGTCAGTATTTCTGTTTCTGCCTCGATCATGTGCGCGAATACAACGCATCCTACAACTATTTCAATGGTATGAGCGACAATGACGTGGCGCGCTACCAGAAAGATGCGATTGTCGGGCATCGTCCGACGTGGTCGATGGGGGTTAACCGGACCGCCAACGGCTTTCGCGAGGAAGACGTACAGGCGTCCGACCCGCTGGGCGTGTTTCGCGCCAGAGCTCGCGCCCGGGCCAATCGTCCAGTCGAGCCCAGCCGGCCCCGCCTCGGCGTGGCGGCGCGCAATGCGCTGGCGACCCTGCATCTCGACGATAACGCGGATGCGCCAACGATCAAGGCGCGCTATAAGGAACTGGTCAAGCGGTTGCATCCCGACGCCAATGGCGGCGACCGCTCTACCGAAGACAAATTGCGCGAAATCATTCAGGCCTATAACACTCTAAGATCAGCCAAGTTCGCCTGACGGCGAACGCTTGCAACGAATTGGGGCAGCGGGCTCCCAGCATCCCCGGGCCAATATCGCCGCCCGATCATCTGCGCCTTCCGGGACGGGACGCGCATGGAGGAAGTATGACGACGACACAGACGCCCGGTTTGCCCGACACGAAGGTTGCCGTTCGCAAGGTTTTCAATATCGATTCCGACATGATGTGCCCGGCCTACGCAGAGAGCGGCGCGCACGTGCCCGACCTCGACGCCGATTATCTGTTCGACAAGGAGACGACGCTCGCCATCCTCGCGGGCTTCGCCCATAACCGCCGCGTCATCGTCACCGGCTACCACGGCACTGGAAAATCGACGCACATTGAGCAGGTGGCGGCGCGTCTTCACTGGCCGTGTGTGCGCATCAACCTCGACAGTCACGTCTCGCGTATCGACCTGATCGGCAAAGATGCGATCGTCCTTAGGGAAGGCAAGCAGGTCACTGAATTCCGCGATGGCATCCTGCCGTGGGCGTATCAGAACAACGTGGCGCTGGTGTTCGACGAATATGACGCTGGCCGGCCCGACGTGATGTTCGTCATCCAGCGGGTGCTTGAAGCCGGCGGTCGGCTGACGCTGCTCGACCAGAGCCGTGTTATCCGTCCGCATCCCGCGTTTCGCCTGTTCGCCACCGCCAACACGGTCGGCCTCGGCGACACTTCGGGGCTTTATCACGGCACACAACAAATCAACCAGGCGCAGATGGATCGCTGGTCCATCGTGACCGTGCTCAATTATCTCGCGCATGACAAAGAGGTCGACATTGTCGTCGCCAAAGCGCCGCATTACCGCAACAAGGAAGGCAAGGAGATCGTCAACAAGATGGTTCGCGTCGCTGATCTGACGCGAAACTCCTTCGTCGCCGGCGATATCTCCACGGTCATGAGCCCGCGCACCGTCATCACGTGGGCGGAAAACGCCGCTATTTTCAGCGATGTGGGCTTCGCGTTCCGGCTGACGTTTCTCAACAAGTGCGACGAACTCGAACGCTCGCTGGTGGCTGAATTCTATCAGCGTTGCTTCGGTCAGGAACTGCCGGAGAGTTCGGTCAATCTGGCGCTGACGTAAGAGAAACGGGCTGCAATTTCGATGGCTCCCACCAACCGCAAACCCGCCCAGAGAACTGACGCTCCGCAAGATAACTTCAAGCGGGCCGTCGCCAACTGCATGCGCGCGATGGCGAAATCGCCTGGGCTTGAGGTCGCTTACGCCGCAGAAAAGCCGGGGCTGACGATTTCCGGCGAAGGGGCGAAAGCGCGCCTGCCCGAGCCGGCGCGCAAAGTGTCTGCGGCGGAGGCTGCGCTGGTTCGCGGCCATGCCGACTCGATGGCGCTGAAACTCGCCTGCCACGACTCTGCTGTGCACAAGCGCCTCGCGCCAAAGGGCCAGGAGGCGCGCGCCGTATTCGAGGCGGTGGAGCAAGCGCGCGTCGAATCAATTGGCGCGCTTCGGATGGCCGGGGTCTCCCAGAATCTGACAGCCATGCTCGAAGACCGATATCATCGCGGCAATTTCGCCGCCGCAGCCGACAAGGCCGATGCGCCACTCGGGGACGCCGTCGCGCTGATGGTGCGCGAGCGCCTTACCGGGCTGAAGCCGCCGGCGGGCGCGCAGAAAATCGTCGACATCTGGCGACCCATCATCGAGGCCCGCGCCGGCAGGGAGCTTGACCGTCTCGGCGCGTCCATCGAGGACCAGCGCGCCTTTGGCCGCGCGGTGCAAAAACTGCTGCAATCCCTCGACATGATGGACGAGGAGGCGCTCGACCACGATGACACCGGTGAGGAGGCCGGTGACGACGAGGCCAACGACGAGCCGCAGGATTCGCAAACGGACGGTGAGGAGGACGCCGACGGCCAAGC
Source organism: Hyphomicrobiales bacterium (assembly GCA_043744855.1). Classification (GTDB taxonomy): domain Bacteria; phylum Pseudomonadota; class Alphaproteobacteria; order Rhizobiales; family Beijerinckiaceae; genus Terripilifer. The sequence goes on along the minus strand of JAYTTW010000191.1, from coordinate 6,684 downwards.
CATGGAAACGGAAAAGGCCGACGGCTCGCAGGAGGATGTCGAGGAAGGCGAGATGGACGCGTCGGACGCGCCCTCCGGGGAATTTCCCGAGGATGCCGACGAAGGCGAGGCGGACGAAGCGTCGCAGAGCAAGCGACCGCCGGGTTTTGACGCCACGGCGGCGCGAGGGCCCGACTACAAAGCGTTCTCGCATAAGTTCGACGAAACGATTCCGGCGGAGGAGTTGTGCGAGCCGGAAGAACTGGAGCGGTTGCGCGCCTATCTCGACAAGCAGTTGCAAAACATGTCGAGTATCGTGGCGCGTCTCGCCAACCGTTTGCAGCGTCGTTTGATGGCGCAACAAAATCGCTCGTGGGAATTCGATCTCGAAGAAGGCGTGCTCGATCCCTCGCGTTTGACGCGCGTCGTCATCGACGACATGCGCGGCCATTTCGCGCCGCTTTCCTTCAAGCGCGAGAAGGACATGAACTTCCGCGATACCGTGGTGACGTTGCTGCTCGACAATTCCGGTTCGATGCGCGGGCGGCCCATTACGGTCGCCGCCACTTGCGCCGACATATTGGCGCGGACATTGGAGCGCTGCGGCGTCAAGGTGGAGATTCTGGGCTTCACCACACGGGCGTGGAAGGGCGGGCAATCGCGCGAAGCGTGGTTGCAGGCGGGCAAGCCACCGGCGCCCGGTCGTCTCAATGATTTGCGTCACATCATTTACAAGTCCGGCGATGCGCCGTGGCGTCGGGCGCGCCGCAACCTCGGCCTGATGATGCGCGAGGGCTTGTTGAAAGAAAACATCGACGGCGAGGCGCTCGACTGGGCCTACAAGCGGCTGCTGGCGCGCAACGAACAGCGCCGTATTCTGATGATGATTTCAGATGGCGCCCCGGTCGATGATTCGACATTGTCGGTGAACGCCGGAAATTACCTCGAGAGGCACCTGCGCGCGGTTATCGACGAAATTGAAAACCGCTCGCCAGTCGAACTTATCGCCATCGGCATTGGCCATGATGTGACGCGCTACTACAAGCGGGCGGTCACCATCGTCGATGCGGAAGAACTTGGCGGCGCGATGACCGACAAGCTGGCCGAGCTTTTCGACGAACATGCAGCGGCGCCTGCGCCGCCGGAGCCGCGCCGTGTGCGTCCGGTCAAGCGCGTCGTCGCCAAAGCGGCGGGCTGAGGCAAATAAAATTGAACAGCGACTCAAAACAAAAAAAGGCGCGCCTTGCGGGCTCGCCCTTTTGCCTGAAAGCATTTCAATTGTTGTGGAAAGGCTGGCCCGGCTGGGCCGTCAGGCGGCAGCAGGTTCCGACTTCTTGAGGATTTCGCGCTTGAGGGCGCGGGCGCGAAGCGACAGCTCCACGTCCTTCGCCTTGATCAGGTAGGCATCGAGGCCGCCGCGATGCTCGACCGACCGCAGGCAGGCGGCGGCGATACGCAGGTGCACCGAGCGTTGCAGGGCATCGGAAATCAGGGTGACATTGCACAAGTTCGGCAGAAAGCGAACCTTGGTCTTGATATTGGAATGGCTGACCTTGTGGCCAGACTGAACGGCGATGCCGGAAAGTTCACAACGGCGGGACATACTTAAGCTTCCTTTCGAGACCTCTTGCGGCGAACCCGCAACAGGTTTACGCGCCGGACGATACGCCCCAGCACGCGCGCCGGACGAATTGGCGCGTCGAACGACGTAGGGAATGGACGCGGCTCTATAGGCGAGGCCCGGTGAGGCGTCAAGTTGAATGCGCCGAAGCAGGCTGCTTTGACGCTGCGAAGCGGCGCTTGTGCAAGTCGGGATATTGATGCAACCCCAAGCCGGAAATGGCTGTATGTTTCCGCCCATACATGCCAGCCAGCCAGCGGCCACAAAGCGACCCCTTTCTGGTAGCATTCTGTTAAGCATAAGTCGCTATCCAGCATTCAGGGCCGGTTTGAACTGATGAAAGAATCCCGCATCGTGCGAACCTTTGTTTCCGGAATAATGGCTGCGACAACGCTCGCCGTTGCGCTGCTGTTGCTGCGCCCGGCGCAAGCCGAAACCCTGTCGGTGCAGTATTCCGTCAAACTGATTGGCCTGACGTTGGGCACGGCAAGCCTCAACTCTCGCATTGACCCCACCTCCTACCAGATTGAGGCCAGTGCAAAGTTGACGGGCATCGCGACGATGGTCGCCAATTCGAAGGGCGCGGCGACGTCCTCTGGCCTGTTTCTGCAAGGCAAGGTGGCGCCCAACGCCTACGCCACGACGTCGTCGAATTCCCGGCTCACCCGCACCATTCGAATGGGCATGAATGCCGGCGTTGTGCGCGGCTCCGAAATTACGCCGCCGTTCGACGAAGGCCTGAACCGGGTGCCGATTCAGGAAATCCACAAGCGCGGGATCATCGACCCGTTGAGTTCCCTGCTGATGCCGGTAGGCGGCACGGGGCCCGTAATTGGGCCCGCCGCATGTGATCGCAACTTGCCGGTTTACGACGGGTGGACGCGGTTCGATGTGAACTTGCATTATGTCGGCGTCCGGCAGGTGCGTGGCAATGGCTACGCCGGTCCGGTGGCCGTCTGTGCGGCGCGCTACGTGCCCATCGCCGGCCATCGTCCGGATCGCCCCGGCACCAAATTCATGGCGGATAACCGCAACATGGAAGTCTGGCTCGCGCCGGTCGGCGCCAGCCGCGTCGTCGCCCCGTATCGTATTTCCGTGGCGACGATGGTCGGGACGACGGTGATTGAAGCGCTAAGCTTCAACGCCACCGACAGCACGCAAGCGCAGCGCGGAGCGGCGGCGTCTCTTTACGGGCACCGTCAAGTTAACGGCCGATAGCGGATTTTGCGGCAATTTGGGACGATGAAACCAGCTCGTGATCCGCTCCTTTCGTCGTCATCGCTTCCCCGCCGAGGTTATCGGCTATGCGGGTCTGGCTCTATTTCCGGTTTCCTCTGAGTTTGCGGATGGTCGAGGAAATGCTTGCCGCGCGCGGCATCGACGTCAGCCACGAAACCGTCCGACAATGGGCCGAGAAATTCGGCCGCGAATATTCCAATCGCATTCGGCGCGGTGCGCCCGTTCGCGGCGATAAGTGGCGCCTGGACGAGGTCGTCGTCGCGATCCGCGGCATTCGCAGCCTGGTCCGAGATCACCACCGCTCGCCTCGCCGCATGAACTCCGCGCCCTTCGCAATCCGCTTCATTGCGCAATTCGTGCCGTTAACTTGACGTTGCCTCTTTACGCCGTCGGAAACCGCTGAATCCAGGCAATTTGTTTTGGCCTGACCACAAGCCGCAACAGCGCTTTGAAGAAATACCGGCGTCGCGAGAATTCAGGTTGACTCCAACAGCATTCGGAGTCCGCTGGCGAGTCGAGCCGAGACTAGCAAAATTAAACCCAGAGTCGAAACGATTCACAACAGGTGGGACTACTCGCGAGTATCTCGCTAGATGTTGCGGAGAACAAAACTAGACTCGATGGATGTCATCGATTCGGGCGCGATTCGTTCCCAACCTGTTCGAATCCGTCAGAACTCCTGGCGACGCGTCGCCAGACTGCATCGATGTGGTACAGAGCGGCGCTGGTTTTCTCGAAATCTTGATGCGGCGATGACCCTTGCGTTTCCACCCGCCTTTCCCGCTGCCTTTCCCTTGGCGCCTGCCCTGCACCCGAGCGAGCGGTTTCGCCGGGTAACGGCGCTGCTTGGGCCGACCAACACCGGCAAAACCTACCTGACGATTGAGCGAATGCTGTCCTACGACACCGGCATCATCGGCTTGCCGCTGCGGCTGTTGGCGCGCGAGGTTTATAACCGGGTGGTCGAGCGGGTCGGCGCCGAGCACGTCGCGCTGGTGACCGGTGAAGAGAAAATCAAGCCACAGCGACCGCGCTACTGGATTTCCACCGTCGAAGCGATGCCGCGCGATCTCGATGTGGATTTTGTCGCGGTGGACGAAGTGCAACTGGCGACGGACATGGATCGCGGCCACACCTTCACGGATCGCTTGCTGCATCGTCGCGGCAAGCAGGAAACCTGGCTGGTCGGCGCCTCGACGATGCAGCCGGCGATTGAGCGTCTGCTGCCGGGCGCGCCTGTGGTCACGCGTCCACGTCTTTCGCAACTGTCGTTCGCTGGCGCACGCAAGCTTTCCCGGTTGCCGCCGCGAAGCGCCATCGTGGCGTTCTCGGCGGAAGAAGTTTACGCCATTGCTGAACTGATCCGCCGGCAACACGGCGGCGCCGCGGTTGTACTTGGCGCGTTATCGCCGCGCACGCGCAATGCGCAGGTGGCGCTCTACCAGAACGGCGAAGTCGATTACATCGTGGCGACGGACGCGATTGGCATGGGGCTCAATCTGGATGTCGATCACGTGGCGTTCGCCGCCGATACAAAGTACGATGGCTGGCATAACCGGCGCCTGCACCCGGCCGAATTCGCGCAGATCGCCGGGCGCGCCGGACGGCATGTGCGGGATGGGACTTTCGGCACGACGGGTCGCTGTCCGCCGTTCGATGAAGAACTGGTCGAGGCGCTCGAGCAGCATCGGTTCGATCCTGTCGAGACTTTGCAGTGGCGCAATTCTGGGCTCGATTTTGGCACGATTGCGAGTTTGCAGGCGTCGCTCGACAAGCATCCAACCGAATTCGGGCTGACGCGCGCCCCGCTCGGCGTCGATGTCCTGGTTCTCGACATTCTTGCGCACGATGCTGACGTGCAAAAGCAGGTGAAAACCCGCGCTGACGTGCAACGCTTGTGGGACGCGTGTCAGGTTCCCGACTACCGTAAACTTTCGCCAGCCGCGCATGCGGACCTGGTGCTGACGTTGTTTCGCTTCATCGTGCGGGCGCGACGTGTTCCCGACGACTGGTTCGCACAACAGATCGCCACGTTCGACCGCACCGACGGCGACATCGACGCGTTGTCGGCGCGCACCGCGCAGATGCGGACTTTCAATTATATTGCGAACCGGCCCGACTGGCTGGACGATCCCGAGCATTGGCAGGGCGTCACGCGTCAGGTAGAGGACAGCCTGTCCGACGCGCTGCACGCTCGCCTAACCCACCGGTTTGTTGATCGTCGCACGAGCCTGCTGATGCGTCGTCTCAGAGAGAATGCAATGCTGGAAGCGGAAATCAACAGCGGCGGCGATGTGCTTGTCGAAGGCGAGAATGTCGGTCGCCTGAACGGGTTTTGTTTCACTGCGGATCCGCACGCGGCGGGCGAAGCCGCGAAGGCGCTGAATACCGCCGCGCAAAAAGCCCTGGCCAGCGAGATCGAGGCGCGCGCCACGCGCGTCAACGACGCTGTCGACGCAGCTTTTCTGCTCTCCAACGATGGCTTCCTTCGCTGGCTCGGCGAACCCATCGGACGGTTGACCGCAGGCGATCATATTCTGGCGCCGAAAGTGCGCGTCGTCGCCGATGGGCAGCTTGTCGGCGCGTCGCTTGAACTGGTGCAGACGCGGCTGGATCGGTGGATGACGCAGCACATCATGAAACTGCTGGGTGGGCTGAGCCAGCTTGAAGCTGCCGAGGGCGTCGAAGGCATCGCGCGCGGCATTGCGTTTCAGGTCGCCGAGGGGCTTGGCGTACTGGAGCGCGCGCGGGTTGGCGGCGAGTTGAAGTCGCTCGATCAGAACGGCCGCGCCGCGCTGCGAAAACTGGGGGTGCGTTTTGGCGCCTACCACCTGTTCATGCCGCAGTTGCTGAAGCCCGGTCCGCGCTCGCTAGCGGCATTGTTGTGGACATTGAAACATGGCGGCCTCGAAAGCGTGCAAGGTTTGGGCGCTGTTGCGCACCTCGCGTCCTCAGGCCGTACGTCCTTTGCGGCGGACAAAGATACGCCGAGGGGACTTTATCAGGCGGCCGGTTTCCGGCTTTGCGGCGAGCGCGCCGTGCGCGTCGATATTATTGAACGGCTGGCCGATATCATCCGCCCGGCGATGCATTATCGTCCCGGCATCAGCATCGGCGAGCCGCCACCGGGGACGGCGGATGGCGACGAGTTCGTCGTCAGTTCAGGAATGACCTCATTGGCCGGCTGTTCTGGCGAGGCTTTCGCCAGTATCCTGAAATCTCTCGGCTATACGGTTCACAGCCGCAACGGGCCGGCCATTACGGCGCCTCTGCTGAGCGCGCCCGTCGTCGTCGCGCCGGCGGCGGACGCCCCGGTGGATGCGGCTCCAGGCGAGGCCGCAAGTGAGGCTGCAGGTGAGGCTTCAAGTGAGGCCGCAAGTGAGGCCGCAAGTGAGGCTCCAGTTGAGGCTTCAAGTAATGCCGCAGAGCCGAGTTCGGGCGATGGCGCCAATGTCGCCGAAGCGCCGCCGGACGAGACGCTCAACCCCGAGCCCGAGCCCGAGCTGAAGCCCGAACCCGAACAAAAGCACAGTGAAAGCGGCGAGCTGACATCCGCGATCGGCGCCAACGTGCCGCCTGTGGCGGTCGACGAGGGGGATGCTGAGGCTATCGAAATTGTTGGGGCACAAGAGCCCGCCGCACCGGCGATCGAGGCAGTCACTGCCGACGCGGCGGCGGCGCTTGACGCGATGGGCGGGGAACCCGTGACCGAACCTGACGTGACGCCTGCCATGATTGAAGTGTGGCGGCAGGGACGGCGGCCGCACCACTCGGCCGAACGACCCGAGCGGCAGCGGCCTCGCGGTCCACGCCGCGATGGCGGGCGTCGCACTTCGGCGCCCGGC
>JAYTTW010000190.1:0-23799 GCA_043744855.1 Hyphomicrobiales bacterium | reverse complement strand
TTGAACAGCCCGAGCTGGTCGTCAAGGAACTTGTTGCGATCGATGGTGATCGTGCTTTCAAAGTCCTTGTTTTTGATTGAATAGCCGAAGCTCTCCAGCGACTTGTACTGGCGGTCGCCGACCCATTCGCGAATTTGCGGCATCTGGCCGAGCCAGCCGTAGTTTTCCTGCGACGTGGTGGAGGGAACCTCCATGCCGACGCGCGGCCACATGGGCGTAACGCCCTGGAGAGCGTCGTTAAAGATAAAATTGAAATTCTGGAAGGCGGCGTCGAGAATGGCCGGGGTGATAACGTTCATGTGGGCTCCTCAAGTGAAAATGTTGCGGCGACGATTGTTCGAGCAGCCGGCCTAGCCGACCTTCACCCATGCGCCGTTGGCTTCAACGTCGTAGACGACGCCGGCCACAGGCTTGGTTCCCGCCGTTTTGCAGACGGTGTTGTCGTCGGTGACGTAGCAATTAAGCCCGATGTCGGCGGCGGTGAGCGGGTCCGCCGCGTCGTTGTTGAAAAAGAAACAGCCCGAGGCGGTTTCCACCTTCACGTCGCCCGCAGCGCCGGCGACATTGTTGGCGGTTGCCGTGGCGACGCCGACGACACGATGCGCAGCGACATTGTCCGCCGCCATGGCGTTGGCGACATTGAGCGCAACAAGCGCGCCCTGCCAGATGAGGAGGCCGGCGCCGACGGGGAACACCCGGCGGGCATTGTTGCGTTCCGTGATGAGGCGGGCTTTGGCAAGTGCGGTCATGGTCAGTCCCTGTTCAGGTAGAAAAAATCAGGCGGTAAATTTCAGACGGCTTGCGCGGCGAGGTGCTTTGCTAATTCCGTTTTATCGACGCCCATCATGGCGGCGATCATGTCCTGCTCGCTGTTGAGCGCGACATTCGCCGCTTTCTTGTCTGCATCGCGATTGTCGAGGCCGCTGGTCTTGAAGACGCTGGGCTGCGCCGCGACGAAAGAGCGGAAACTGGCGAGGCCATTTTCGGCGCGGCAGGTCGCCACATAGAAATCCCGGCTGGCCGGCGTGATCTTGCCGGCGGCGATCGCGGCGACAATCTCGCGCTCGATTTCCGCGTCGCGGCCCGCTGTCTCAATGGCGGCGATCTTCGCCTCGGCTGTGCTGGCGCGATTGAGGGCGACTTCATAATCGCCGCGCGGCACGAACTTTTCGAGGCTTGGCGTCGCGGCGGCATTGAGCGCCACCACTTTTTCAGCCTTGAGCGCCTCGATAGCGGCGGCGATTTGAACATCAGTAGCGCCAGCGGCAAGGCCGAGCGCGAGGGCGGATTTTTCCATTTGCATCTCCTGTTGGGAATTGAGCGCGGCCATCACCAGATTGGGCCGATTGACGAGCGCCGCGCCGAGCAGATAGCCAATCTCGGAAGTCGAGGGATCGACAGCGAGGGCGGGCGACAAAAAGCGATATTCACGCGCCGCGATGTGAGCGGCGGCTTTGGCGGTCCAGGCCACGCGGCCCCAGAGTTCGCCGGCGCGGTCTTCCAGCGCCTCGATCCATCCGGCGGCGGGCGCGGCGTCGCCGGACTTCGCGGCAATGTCCTGACCATGCTCATAGTCGATGACGAGCGGTCCCCGGTTCGCGGTAAACATCGCCAGCGCCGTTTCGAGCGATGGCAGACGCCAGCGGCGACCGTCGCGACCGACGATGTCAGGCCCCTTCGGCAGGAGCTGCACCCATTCCGGCGCGCCGGTCTCTGCATTGAGCGCAACGCCATTCGCCAGCGTCCGCGCCGGTGCGTGGTGCGCGTCGTTTAACGATTTTGCCTGGAAGGGGCTTGCGGAGCGAGGCATCATGGTGGCATTCTTGCCGCGCAACGCCGGAGCGCTTGCGGGTGGCGCGGCCACCGGCGCCAGATTTCCCGCCCTGTCACCCCTAAAACCGAACATCAGCCAGATACGCGGCGCGGAGCGCCCGCCTGAAGGCCGGTTTGCGGGCCAGCCTTGGCTTCAATTTCTTGTTTAAGAGATTTTCCGGCCCGACATAGCCAAAACCATTCGAGGGCCTTCAGCGGCCAATTTTTCGGCCTCTGGATATTGGCGTCTGCCCATGGTAGGAAATCCGGGCTCGCGGAAATTGGCTCGCCGGCTTCTGCCGGGGTGGGGAACGCCTCCCACCCCGCGAGCAACTCACATCAAAACCTGTCACTTACGATCCCCGCGCTTGCGAATGGACTTCTGATAGTTCGCGCTCGCGACGTGGATGGTTTTGAGAACCACAAACGCGCCCTTGTTGACGACTTGCAGCAGCAGCCTGAACCTGCCGAAAACCATGCCCACCTTGCCCTTGCCTTCGGCGACCTGGTCAACGCCCGCGTCGAGCGCCGCCTGCACTGTCGTTGGCCAGTCGTCTTTCATTTCGGGATGGCGTTCGCGGATTTTGGTCGCGTCGGCGACCGAAAGCGAGACGACGCGCGTTTCAGCGCCCAGCGCTTTTGCGGTTGCTTCCGGCAGCGAGGCTATCGGCGCGGATATGCGCCCGCGCGCGACATTCGCCGGGTCAGCCCGATCCCTGAGATCATGCGGGATATCGCCCGATGTGATGGCGCGCACGAGCCATGATCCCGCAATGTCCTGCGTGGCGATGCGGCGCGCTTCGGGCTCCATGGCGTCAAGCCGGCCCGCCAGCAGCTCCGCCGCGTTTTGCGTGCGCCGCTTGCCAGGGTTCTGCGCCCAGCCCGGCGAAATGCCGTTGGGCACGCGCGACACTTCGCCCGTGACCTTGTTGACGAAATTGGTGAAGCCATCGTCCGGCGCGTCCGCGTCCGGATCATAGTCAAGCTCGCCGGCCTCGTCGGCGGAAATCTGCCGCACCCGGCACTGGCAATGCCAGCCGTTCGGCGGGTAATGCGTATCCCACCACGCGTCATCGACGGGCAACACGGTTCCCACCCACGACAGATGCAGCTCGCGCTTTCGCACCGCCGTCGACATGACATAGACGAGATAGGGCAGCACGTCTTTCGTGCGCTCGATGCGCTCCCACTGGCCCGCCGCATAGGCGCTGCGCACGTTGGCGTAATAGATCGTCCGCAGCCGGCGCGGCGAGCCCAGTTGCACCTCCTTGCCGGAGGCCGGATCAAATTTGCGGCCCCACCAGCCTTTTTCCTGCAACAGCGGTTCAAGGCCTTTGCGAAACTCGTCAAAATCCTGGCGCTCGTGAATGGCTTTCGACAATGCGGCGCGAATGTCGCCGAGCACGTCATAGCCCGCCGTGCGCGCCACACTGAAGGCGATGGCGTGCTCGTCAAACCCGAGGTCTTTCCAGTTGACCGACGGCTTGAGGCCTTTCGCGTCGAAATAGCGCGTGATCGCCGGGTTTACTTTGGCGAAGGGATGATCGTCAGCCATTCCGGGACCGATATATCAGCCAGTTAACGAGCGCACAGGCGAGGAAGCCGATCAGTGCGCCGAACACGCCGCCGATGAGGCCGCCGGCGAGGATCGCCCCGACGATTTCCAGAAACGCGCGTGCGATCACCTCCATCACACCACGTCCTTCGCATCGCCAAGGCCGCGCGCCTTGAGCATGGACAGGGCAAGAGCGGTCTCCATCTCGCGCGTGTCGAGGCCGGCGTAAAGCTCGTTCAAACGCGCCTGAAATTCTTCCAGCGAGGCGCATTCGCCGGCGAGTTTGCGGATGGCGTCGATGGTCGGCCCGACTTGAGGCTCCCAATCACTAGCGCCGTCGGCGTCAAGCTCATCGAGCGCGTCCGGCTTTGTCACGGCGGCGGCGTTCAGCGCCACGCATGCGCCGCATGTGCAGGCGCGGGCATGCATGCGCGCCAGCTCGGTCTCCTTCGGCGCGCCGGACGCGCTGGCCTCCGGGCGAGGCGCCGCAGCAAGGGGAACCAGCAATTCCGCGTCGAGGTCCGGCGCCGGCAGACCCAGCTTTTCGCGCACGTCATTCTGGCTGACCTTGAGGCCCAGCGGCACCAGCAGGCCGAGCGCCGAAGACACGGCCTGAATGTCGGCGGGCTGCGCAATCGGGAAATGCACTTTCGGCGCAATGGCGCCATCGCCGAAGTTGAACCGCACGAACCAGTCAACGAGGTCGCGGTTGAGGGTCTTCGCAAGCTGGCGGGCATCGGCCTGCAAAATATCGCCGCGCACTTCATCGTGGACGCGCGCCTGCGCCAGCCCGCCCGACGCGCCTTTGTCGCTCGTCATTGTCTGGCCGATGACAGCCTTAGATATTTGCTCGTCGAGATAGCGCGCGAAGGTTTCAAACGGCTTGTCAGAAAATCCCTTCGCCTCGACGAACTCGACCTGCATTGTCTCGGGGATGATGGCGGCGGCGTCCGACGCTATCGAGGCGACGGCGTTCAGCAGCGCGCGCTTCTCGCTTTCGGTCGCGGCGGGATGATATTTGCCGAGCCGCAACGGCAGGCCATAGACGTCAAGAAACGCCGCCCAGTCCTTCAGCGAAAACGACTTGAACAGGAAGCACCATGCCGCCAGCCGCGCCACGCCGCCGCGAATGGGCGTGCCGGATTTGAGCTTGGGATTGTGCACAATGAATTTGGCCGGCGGCAGCGCGACGCCGTCGATCGTGCCGTCCTCGGCAAGCCGCACCTCGCTGCGCGAAATATGGTCGAAGGTGAAAAACTTCGGATCGCGCCACACATAGCCCGCCGGGCGCCATTGCCCGGCTTTCTCCACCCAGACAATCTCGACGACGGAAAATCCCTTGCCGAGACTGTCGAGCAAATCCTCGACGAGATCGGGAAAAACATCCTCCTCGATCATTTCGGTGACGGCGGCGCAGATTTTTTTGTCGGCGATTTTCACCGAGACCGGCGAGATCGACGGCACGATGCCTGACAGCGCCCGCTTGCGCACGCCAAGGACCGCCGCATAATGCGCGTCGCGCTCTTCCATTTCCTCGGCCAGTTCCAGAAAAGCGCGAATGTCGCCGCGCTTCGATTGCTTGAGGATCGCCGCGAGCTTTTCCGGGCTCAGACCTGATGCGACCGACTGATCCCACTGGGAGCGCACGCCGATCAATTGCGGCGCTGCGATTTCCTCGCCAAGCTTTTTGCGTTCCGATGGCGGCACGACGCGGCGCAAGGGCTGGCCATCGGGGCCTAGGATCGGGCTTGGCCCGTGCATGCCGGTAGCGCCAGGGTCGGGCTGCGGAAAATCAGGCATCAGTAAAGTCCTCTGGGCGCCAGCCGGTAATCATCATCCGCATGCCTGCCTTCGCGGCGCAGGCTGTCGATGCTTTGGTATTCATAGGCGAGCGGGCTCGCGCGGCTGGCGGCATAGGCCAGCAGCAAGGCGACAAAGCCGTCGCCATGGCGGTTTTTGTGAACGCCGTTCTTGAGCGCCGGCACGCTTGGCACGCCCTGCTTGAGCACCACGGCGCGCATATCCGACGCGAGTTCGGCGTCTCTGGGAATATCAATCGCGCCGTCTTCAAAAGCGGTTTTCAGCGGCTGGCCATTCTCGCGATACCATTCGATGGAAAGCTTCACGATTTCCGAGCGCAACGCCCCGAACTTTTGCGCAGCGGCTTCCGCCAGTGCGAAGCCGAGCCCGGTGCCGTCATGCTTGCTGGCGGTAAAGCGCGGCAGGCGGCTCATCACATAATCCTGCACCTGGCGCTGCTGGTCGAACGGGATTTTATGCATCTCCACCACGAAGGGCGTGGTGCGGCGCATGGTGCGCGTCGTCGCCAGCGGCCACAGCACCGTCAGATCGGACACGCGGCCATAATCAGCGCCGAGGGCATGGCAGAGGTGCGGGTCGAGTTTTTTCAGCAGCGGCAATAATTCCCGCTCGCAAAAATCCTCGATATCGGCCTCGCGCAGATGTTGCGGCCAATAGGTAAAATCAGCATTGCGCGCCAGCCGCACGACAGGCGCCTCAACCATGCGCGCTTCCACCAATGGCGCGGGCAGAAATGCGCCGCCGCCTTCCGATGGCACGCAAAACAATTCCTCGTCCGCCGCCTCGCCATAGGCGGCAATGAGATCGGCGCGCCATTTCGCCTCGGCCTCGACCGACGCGTCCTTGCCGGTGACCAGCGCGATACGCTGGTAAAGCCCCTCGCGCAGGGCGTCGTCGAGATCAACGCGCATCAGGGCATAGGGCTTGCGTCCGCCCCTGATGTCTTTGACGAGGCGGTTGAACGCATTTTCCTCGCCGAAATGGGTGGAGATAATCAGCACCTTGCCGCCCCACATCAGCAAAGCCATGGCGGCGTTGATCACGGCGTCAAGGTGTCGTGAAACGCCGCCTCGTCGATGATCACATAGCCCTGGCGTCCGCGCAGCGAGCGGGGCCGCGACGCCAGCGCGATGATTTCAAAGCCCGAGGCGAAGCGGATGCGAAAGGCCTGGATGTTGCGATCCGCGCCCTTGGGGTCTCGCCCATCGTCAAACAGGAACTCGCCAATCTCGCTCGCCGCCTGATTGAAAACCCGCGCCCACATGGCGGCGGTGTCGATGAACTCGCGCGCCATATCGAGATTGTAGCCGATATAGAATGTGTCCATGCCGCGCGCCGTGCGGTCTGCGGCGCTGGTGAGCACGGCGTCGCCGCCCGCAGCCCATGTCATGCCGGTGCGGCGCGACTTTTCAACGACTGTAACGGAATGCGCCGCTGTGGTTTGCAACAGGCGCTGCTGATAGGCGATCAGCGCGACGGGGATGGATCCCGCGCCGTCAACAAGCGCCGGCGCACGGGCGAGGCTTTCGCGGCGGGTCTCGCGCCATTCCGCCTCGCTGATGAGGCGCGCGGATTTCGACAGGTCGTCGGCGACGGGCGAATTCATGCGATCACCACCAGCGCCCGCAATTTCTCCCGGTTTTCCGCGTCAATACGGACGCCCTCCCCATGGACATTTGAGATGGTCACGTCGACGCGCGCCAATTGTTTGCGCAGCCTGTGGAGATGAACCCTCATCAAGCCCTGGCAGCGCGGCGCCCCGCCATGCAGAGCGGCAAAGAAATCCTCCCCGGTCACAAGACGTGGCGAGCGCTCATACAGCAAAGCCAGCAACCGGCGCTGCGCCCTCGTCAGATCGAGTTGCGGCCACAGCAAAATTCCCGGCCGCTCGCCATTTGTAGCGGCTTCCTTCATTTGCCTTATGGTCTCTGTCAACTCGTCAATCGTCTCCCGCAGCGCGCGGTTTTCGCGTTCGAGTTTTGCGGCGGGATCACGCGAGGGGGCCAGCATCGCTTCGCCCCTTCGGTTCCACGCCAAGGATTTTCGCGCGCAGCGCCTCGACCGTCTCGGCAGTCAGGCCGCGCGCCTTGCCGACGGCCTTGATGGCCTCGCTCGCCTTGCGGGCGAATTTGGCTTCGAGCTTTTCGCGGTGCAGGCTCGACAGGGCCTGTCCCTGAATGGACTTCACATAGGCCTGGGCGAGTTCCATGGCGCCCTTGCTGTCGATCTTGTCGCTTTCCAGCAGCTCGGCGATCAGCACCTTGATCAATTCGCCGATGACGAGATTGGTCTCGTCCTGACGTTCCGGCGTGAAGGAAGGCGCTATGCCGGCGAACAGGGCGCGCGCCTCGTCGACGCGACGCGCGGCGGCGGAACATCGCACCGCCTTGCGGTTGAACGCTGATTTTGAAATGCCCTCGCAGCCCTTCACCGCCAGCCGGTCGTTCAGCTCGACCAGGATATCGGCCTGGCTGCGCTTGCGCTCATTGAGTTGCGCCAGCGCCCACAGAATATCTTCTTGCGCCTCTTCGGGCGCCAGATCGAGCGACGACAGACGGCCACGTGTCTCGCGCATCATTCCTCCGCCGGCGAAGGCCGCTTCACTCCGGTGATGATGACGCGCCGCTCCACATGGTCGCGGCCCTTCTTGAGCAGGGTGGCGATGAAAATCGGGCCGAACGTCGTCAAGCCGACGGCGCTGAGGCCTTCGAGATATTTCAGCTCCTCGTCGACCCATTCGCGCGTCTTGTTGATGCCCCAGCGCTCATCCAGGTCATCGCGCAGCAAAGATGAATTCAGCCGCCCGTCGGGCTGCTCGTTGAGGGTCCGCAGAATGACAAGGCGGGCCTCCTGGCGAACAAAGTCGGAAAAGCTCATTTGCGCGTCGCCTGTTCGAGAAGGAACTCCTGCAGGCGCTCGCTGATGCGCGCCACCGGGCGCAGGCTTTCGGCCATGACCTTCAATTCGCCCTGCAATTGAGCCATGGCATTTTCAAGCCGGTGCACTGTTTCCCGGCTCGGTGCATGCGTCAGATCGGCCTTGATGCGCGTCACGTCTTTTTCGAGCACGTCGATGCGCGCGTCGAGCCGCAGGGATACTTCCTCGTGATGTTTGCTACCCGCTGAAATAAAGGCGATCACGATGGCGGAAAACGCCATCAGGAACGAGCCAATCTGCGCGAGATTTCCCAAATCCATTATTTTTCGCCCATCATTTGTCGCCCCTGCAAATCTTCACGGCATTATTCAGCCGCTCAAGCTCCGCTGCTTCCAGCTTCTGGCCTTCCTCGCCCGCCGTCTTTTCCATAAAGCTGGCGACAATTTCCGTCTGCGCGACGCTCCAGCCGATAGGCGAGCCGCAACGCGGGGCGATCTTTTTGACGATCAAAACCTTTCTCTCCTCAACCCGCAAAGGCGCAGCGCGGGCGCCGCGCGAGGCATCAACGCTTGCGACGACGCGCGGCGCGCTTTGCAGCGTCGGCGCGCAGCCCTGCAGCGACATCGCCAGGAGAATTGTGAACAACGTTGTTTTCAGCTTGTGCATCCGCGCCCTCGCTAATCACGGCAATGGTTTCATTTTCAGCCTGCGCTGCGCCATCGGCGCGGGCGTCATCAAGGCTGCGTTGCGCGGCCTCGGCAGCACGTTTCCGGAAGGCGAAAAACGCCAGCCCGAGCGGGACCAGTATCGACAGCGCGACAAGCATCATCCACATGATGAGGCTCCCGGGTTCATTTCGCGGCAACGCCGGGCGGCGTCGTGGTCATCGTGCGCATGATCGCCATCAGGGCGCCGGAGCCGAGCGCCACAAGACCGGCTTTGGGATTTGCCAGAAAGGCGATCCAGTCGGTCTGGGCAATCAGCCCGCCGAGGGCGACGAGGGCGGCTGCGATATAGGTGCGGAAACCGGACATGTTTTCTCTCCTTGGGTTAACTGAACAATCAGACGCGAGCGGCCTGGACATGCATCGGGTCGGGCCGGCCCTGCCAGTCGCCGCCCCAAACCCAGCCTTCGCGCTTGAATTCCTCCACCAGCACGCTGTGCGGCGTGAAATGACCATGCGCGTCGCCAAGCTCATTATGCGTGCCGTCAAAATCCAGCGCGCAGCCATAGGCGTGCATCGACAATTGCCGGCGACCGCGCATCGGGCGATAGGCCATGGAGCCGGAGAAAACATCCGCGCCCCACAAGGCAATGGTTTTCGGGTCGTGACCGGCGCGCGCCCAGATGGCGGCGAGAACGCGTGTCAGCGATGCGGCGCACTTTTTATGAACGGAAATTTTGGCGATGCGCTGGTCGCCCATGTGCATCGAAAAAGGCACCGGCACGGTGACGATGTTCTTGCGATACCAGTCGCGGTTCCAGTCGCTCGTGCTGCCGCGAGGATTGCCATAGAAGGCGTCGCATTCAGACTGTTTCGGCCATGGCGACATGGTGCTGTTCCCCTGCAAAAGCGTAGAGGAAACCATGCGGCGGGCGTCGTCCCGCAATACGGGTGGCGCTGCCACCTGCATCACGTGAAACAATCAAAGAGGGGATGTCGCAGGATGGCGGGAGGCGCTGCGAAAAGTCAAGCTGCGCGCGGTTTCCCGGCGAGATAATCCAGCAGATCGAGTTGTGGCGAAGCGATTGCGCCAGTGCGTCGTCTGGCGGCTTTCAACGCGCCCTTGTCTTTCTCCCAGCGGCGCGCCGTGCGCAGATGCGCGCCGCATTCGCGCGCCGCGCGCGCCACCGAAACGCCTTGCGCCCGCAGCTCGTAAAAGCGACGTTTGGCCAGCGTGTGAATGCCCCTCGGCAGGGTGATTTCAACGCCAAGGCCGGTGCCGGAACCGGGGATGACGCGGTAATGCGCACACAGCCTGTTGGCGGTCTCGCGGCCCACGATGCTGGTCAGCCAGTGGTCCTCGCCGGCGCGGGCGGGAATGTAGCAGCGCGCGCCGCCTTTCAGTTTGGCGATGCGCAAGGCGGCTTCCAGCCCGATGACGCCGGCAATGTCGGCGAGTTGCGGCGGCAACCAGTCGAAGTCGTCGTCTTCGATTTCGCAAGCCTTGCCCGTCGCGACGCTTGCCTTACCCATCGCGGCGCTCCCAGCGAATGGCGACGCCGGTAAAGCGGCCCGGGCCGTGGTTCACAGACCACCAGCGCATCATGCCCGCCGAGGATGAAAAGCCGTCGCCAATGGCGTAGGTGTCCATCTCACCGCCGTGCAACTCAATTCCGTTGACGATCAATAAGCCGCCATATCCATGATGAAGGGGATAGCCCGGATCATTCTCCACCTCGTCGACGCCGATGCAGACGGGATCCGGGATGAGCTTGCGGCAATCGCGTGTGCGCATGCCGGCATAGATTTGAATGCGCTCGCCCACCAGCGCATGCCGGCTTCGCGGCGCGCGAATGGTCTGGCGCTTGTCGCCGGCGACAATGGCGTCAACGAACTGCGGCTTGAAAGAATACGCGACCATCAGCGGCTCCACATGGTTTCAAAAGCGGTTTGAAAGGCCTTTATCTGCACCGGATCGCGGATCACGATGAGGTCATTGTCCTGACGCTTGAGGCCGGACGCGGAAAAGTTGGCGGCGCCCGTGCGCAGAAATTCGCCGTCCACCACATAACCCTTGAGGTGCATGAAGGGCCCTGGCTTTTTACGCCGCGAGACAATTCCCGCCGTGTCCATCGCCGCCAGCGCATCGCGCACGCGCGCGCCGGGATCACGCCCGCCCGCGTCGCGATACAGGCGCACGGCGACGCCGCGCTGCGCCGCATTCGCCAGCGCCTCAATCACCGGAACGTCCGTCAGCACATAGGCCGCGATGTCGATGCTCTTGCGGGCGAGCCCAAGCAATTCAACGTCGATCTTTTCGAGGTTCTCGCCGGGCGAAAAATGGATGGACGGCGGCGGCAAGGTTTGCGCCGCCGCCGACACAAATCCTGACAGGGCCAGCGCCAGACCGACAATAGCGAGCGTCTTTTTCATGCGGCGATCCTCTTGAAAATTTCATAGCGCTGGCGCTCGCGTTCGGCGCGGGCTCTGGCGCGTTGCCAGACATAATGCGCATGCGCTGTTGTTTTTGCGGCGACGAGAGACGCGCTGAATGCGGCCTCGTATTCGGCTTTACGTTTGTCGAAACGCGTGGCGTAGCCCATCCTTGCCGCCGCCCGCCCCAGCTCGACGGCTTCCTGGCTACAGCGCCGCCAGTGCGAACAGGCAGCGTCGGCCTGCATCTGCTCGGCCTGCCAGCGCGCCTAGGCGCATTCCTCGGCGTTGCCCGTCAACGCGCCTTTTTCGCGCGCCAGCCGCACCAGCGCCAGTAATTCCGCGCGGCCAAGGCCGTCGAAAGAAATGCGGGTGCTGGCGGGCGCGTCGGACATTATGCGGCCTTGTCTTTTTTGCGCGTCGCGAGCTTCGCGATGTGCGTGCGCAACCGCGCGCCGAGCCTGTTGGCCAGCGTGTCAAAATCGGCGGGCGCATAGGCTTCGAAGGAAACCGGTAGTCCGCTCTGGCGCCCGTAGTTCTCGACGTCGGCGGGCCAGATATTGCGGCCCGGCACCATTGGCGTGAAAGCGCCCCAGTCCTGCGCTTTTTTCGCGACTGCCTCGCAGATCGCCTGCTTTGGCGACTGCCCGCCCGCGCGCGTCGGCCATGCCACGCCGCCGTCGCGCGCCAGCCAGGCCTTGAGGCCTTCAATCGCTTTCGTCGCGTCGCCATGGTCCTGCAAAAAACGCGTGTGTTTCAGCTTTGTCTGGCGCTCGACGAAAGCCATCATCGCGGCGTCGTCGCGCGAGCGCGCCAGCCCCAGATTGTACGCGGCAATCCACAGCGCGCGCAGCACCCCGGCATAGGGTCCACTAGCGGTTTGCGAGGCGCGGCGCGCGGGGAAAGAAACGCCCGGCTTTTGCCCGGCGAGCTGTTTCAGAATGTCGATGAAACTGCCGGCCTGCGCTTCGCTCAGGTCTTTAGACGACGACTTGCCGTGCTGCTTTTCGAGCAGGCCGCGATACTCGTCGTCCGTCAGTCCGATTTGCCGGCGCAAAGCATGAATGGCGCGGAATTGCGCGAGATTTGTCATGACGCCTCTCCACGGTTTTCGCGTTGCGGCTCGCGGCACGCGACGAGGGCGAAATAGCCGAGGCCGCACAGGGCGACGGGCACGAAAGCCAGAGGCCATGGCAACGCCAGCGTCGCCGCGCCCGCCGCCATGGCCTGGCAAAGAAGCGCGATATCGAGCAGCCGGGCGCGCATCAATGTTTCCTCCCGGCGGGATCCAGCCCGAGAATTTTCTGGTTGATCTCGTCGGAGGGGACCAGCGTCACGGGCAGGCTGATGACATAGTCGAGCCTGGCTTTTATAAAATCAGGATTGAACGGGGCGACGCCATTCTGTGCGGCGGTTCGGGCCGTCGCGACGAGGCTGCAAATACTGGCATCCAGAACCGTCTGCAGAGCGTATGCTGGATGCTCGCATGCCGGGGTCAGCATACAGACCAATTGCCAGAGGCTCACGGTCATTTGTTGCGATAATTCGCTGACCAGTTGTTCGCTCCTTTGCATTTCTTCAGGCGTCATGATTTTTTCTCCGTCTCAATGATTGCGGCGAGTTTTCGCAACAGCCGCCTTCCGTCGTTGTCGAGAAGCTCCTCCAACTCAAAGGCCGCTATTGCAGGCACGCGTTCCCGCCATGCGAGACCGACTTCGTTGAGCACTCCCGCGAGCGCTATCCCGGTTTTTCGTGTGTACTCGGCGATTTCGCTGGCCGACGCCTCTGTTGTAATTAAATTCCGCATCACGCCACCTCCGACAAAGCAGCCTCGAAAGGCTCAACAGAAAATTCCTCGCCTTCGCTGCCGATGGTCACGCCGGGAATGCCGCGAGCCCGGTCGGGATCGCGCAGCATGGCCTCGCGATCGATTTCTTCGGCGATACGAAGGAACCGCGCTTTCAGCCCCATCGCCCTGATGCGCTCGATGACTTCTTCGGCCTTGCGGATGGTGACTTTCGGCGGGCGCAGGCGCCACGAGACTTTGCCGGCGGCGAATTCATGGTGCTTGACCTTGCCGCCATCCGTGAGGGCGGCGCGGTTCGCCTCGCACCAGGTCTTGAGGCCTTCCGTCATCGCGACGATGGCGGATTTGAGCGGCTCGGCGCGCAATTCAGCATCCTCTTTAATTCGCGCGATCGCGTCGTTCATGTCGGCCTCGATGCGGGCGCGCTGGCGTTCGTTTTCGCCGATCATCCGCACAAAGTTCGAGGCCTCCTCGCGGCTTTGCGGCACCGGCAGATTGAGCCCGCGTGTTTTCGTTTTACTGGCCATCGATAGTCTCCACAGGTGCGGGTTCAGATTGGGCGTCGCGCGGCTCGCCGCGCACGATAAATTCCGCCATGGCAATTACTTCCAGCGCGCTTGCGGCAACAGCGTTGCGTGCGGGCTGCGCCGAAATGCGGTGCGCGACTTCGAGCGGGTCGATATCGACGATTTGCGCGAGGAGGCTGGAATTGGCGAGGGCGGCAAGGGCGCCCATGATGGTCTCTATCGTGAAACGGAGTGCAGGCCCGCTGTCGGGGTCGGCAAGTCGTTCGTCTGTGCGCTGAAGCAGGTAGAAAACCGACGTGTGGTCGCGATCGCCAAAAATGCGGGCGATTTTTGTTAAGGTGGACGACGTGATTTCTCGCGCGATCCACATGGCGACGCCGCGCGCCTCGACAAGTTCCCTGTTTCTGCGCGTGCCTTTTATCGCCGGCACGGGCACGTCAAGGACGGCGGAAACCGTCTCGATAATGGTCGCGATGCTGATGTCGCCGCCGGGTTGCAGAAAGTGCTTGTTCATGCCGCGTCTCCACCATTGTCAGGACCCGTTTTTTCCCTGTTGTAAAAGTCCTTCACGAACGCGCCGAACTCGCCAGACTTCGCGTCCTGCGTCATGCGCCTTATGGCGGCGAGCGATCGCTCGACGTTGTCGCACGCCGCAGTCGCAGCATTCGGGAAAGCCGCGCGGATGACGTTGTCGCGAATGGGCGCGCAATTGCGTAAAGGCGACATCGGATGAACGGATGGCGGCGCTGGCCGCTCATTGCCCGCTGCCTGCGCCATTTCCATATCGATGGCGAGTTGCGTGCAACGATCGAGTTCCTCGTGAAACGCTTCCCACGCTTTCGGCGTGATTTCATGCGGGCGGCTCGCCACCCGCAGCCCTTCCAGCATGTTGGAGAGATCAACCAGGCGCTCGCTGAGGCTTGAACTAGTTCGCATCGCCGCCTCCTTCAAGGTGAGAGTGGCGCGGCAGGACCGACGCGCTGCCGCTTTCCATTTCGATGGCGGCGCGCTCGCAATCCAGGAGCGCCAGTTGAATGGCCCGAAAAACAGGAAGCCTGGCCTCCCATGGCGATGGCGTATCGAGCACCCTTTCCAGGGCATCGGAAATGAACATCAGGCGCTCGCTGAGATTTGGATTAGCTGGCATCGCCGCCTCCCTTCAGACGTGAGTGAGGGCAACCCGAGCGGCAGGCATGAAACAATCGCGTGCGTTGCGCCGACGTGCCGGTGTGGGTTTTTTTCTGTTCGGAAAGGCAGCGGTCGCGGCGGATGTCGCCAGCCACCGGGCAGGTGACTTCGTCGCCGAGCAGCGCGCCGCGCACGCGGCCCTCCACCGTGCGCAAATCGCCCTTGTAAATGTTGCCGAGGACCTGGCTGACAACGGCGGCGGAATAGCCGATCAGGCGCCCGGCCTCGCGGCCATTGCGCTGGTCCACCTTTTCAGCCAGCGCCAGCACCCAGTCGGGCGCATCGCCATGCCAGGCGAGAAAAGCCTTGCCGTGCGGGCTTGGACGCGCCTTTGAAAGAGGGTTCAGATTGTCGATCATGCCGCAATCCTCCCGCTCTCGCCGAGATATTGCTGCCGGTTGGGATCATAGACGCGAAGCCCGCCCTTGCGCTCGATAACGAGCGCCTTCGGGCCGGTGTTGGCGGATGGCTTGAGGCGGTAGCGCCAGCCCTGCAATCCTCCCGACTTCGGTTTGATCACGAGGACGAGCGAAGCCTTGACGAGGGCGCCGATGTAATTGCGCGATGTCGCCGGGCTGACCTGCACTTCCTCGGTCGAGGCGATCATCCAGATTTCACCCATGGTGAAAGCCGGCAACGCCCGCATGGCGTTCCACAATTGTTGCTGGCGCTGGCCACGGTCGCCGTTTCCCGCGTGCTTTTTCTGCACCGGGGCGCGCGCCGACTGATGCGTGACCGCGTAGAGAGGCGCGGCGAAGCGGCCAGCGGAAGCGGCGCGTTGGCCCTTGCGTTCGATGTCGCCCTGCCGCAGCAGGGCCGTGACATAGAGCTTGATCGTATCGCGCACGATGCGATTGCTTTCGCCGTCGATTTCAGCGGCGGTGAAAGCGCCGTTTTCGCGCGTCAGGCGCTTCATCTGCGCCCAGTAATGGGCGGTGCCCGAGAGGCTCATGCCACCCTCCGGCGTTGCGGCGCCATGCCGGTGACAATCTCGCCATTCCAGTCGTCGGGGATGGTTTTCGCGCCCTCGTTCTGCGCCCATTGCGCCATGTTGTGCAGGCTGGTTGCGATGCGGCGTGCGCGGCCATCCGCCGCCGCGCGAACACGCTCCAGCAACACATCGCCGATGGCGACCTTCGGCAGATAGACGCCCGCCAGCAATCTCGCGTCCTGCGCATCGCAGGGCTGCGCCAGCTCCCATTTCAGCACGCGGTTGTGGACGCGCTCGACGGTCTGCAATTTCTTCGGCAGCATTTCCTCGCCGATCAGCAGCACCGGGATTTGCGCATGCTCGTGGATTTCACGCACGAGTTCGATCATGCCCTTGTCGACCAGCTTGTCGGCCTCGTCGATCAGCAGCGGGCGGTCGGGATCATCGCCCATGCGGCTGATGACCTCGTGCATAAGATCAGCAGCGGTGCCGCGCGGGTTGTTGTCGCCGCATTCGAGCAGGATGCCGCGCAGCAAGGTCTTGCGGTTCCAGCTTTCGCCGGCCTCGACGCGGATGCCGCCGGTCTTGTTCTGCACATAGATGCTGGCCCATGTTTTGCCGTAGCCCGAGGGCGAGCAGAAGACGCCGATGCCGGGCAGGCCGGGCGCGCGATTGATGAGCGTCTGCACGAGCGCAAAGCATGCGCTGACGTTCTTTAACGGCGCTGTTCTGGCTTGCGGCTTGACGAGGGGTGCATTCATGTTCACAATAATCTCGCTTTCTGGTTTGGTTACAGGGTCAGCGGTTGCCGCCGCTGGCCCTTTTTCTTTACGCGCGCACCCGTATTCACTCGTTCTCGCGGCAGCCCTACCCAAGCGCGCTGTCGCCAAAGTCCTCGTAGACCTGCAGCATGGCCTGCCACTCGGACGAGCCCTCATAGCCGCCGAGCCAGAGGGTTTCCGCCGATGGCAATGGTTCGCCCCGCGCCAGCGCCGCGCGCAGATCGAGCGCCCGCCGGAACCGTTGTTCGCGCGTCGCGGACTGGCGCAGCGGCGTGACGTTGGCGGCAGGCGCGCTGGCCTGGTTGCCGGCAAGATCG
Source organism: Hyphomicrobiales bacterium (assembly GCA_043744855.1). Classification (GTDB taxonomy): domain Bacteria; phylum Pseudomonadota; class Alphaproteobacteria; order Rhizobiales; family Beijerinckiaceae; genus Terripilifer. The sequence goes on along the minus strand of JAYTTW010000190.1, from coordinate 7,084 downwards.
GCCTCCACTTCGGCCTGCATGCGCGAGACCAGCGCCGACACTTTCGCGGCGGGCGCCGGGGCGTCATCGCGCACGCTGCCAGCAGCGTCGATCTGCGGCGTTGTGTGCGCTTCCATCCGGCGCGGAAAGTCCACGAGGGTGCCGGAGTCTTTCGCAGCCTGGCGAAGCACCGCCTCGATATGGTCGCGCGGCTTGATGGCGCGCATGGCCTTGCGAATATCAGCGGTGCCCTCGTCGAGCATGGCCTTCTGCGCGGCACGCACCCGCGCGATGAGCGCGGCGGGATCAACACCCGCCAGAGCCGGGCAAATGGCCTCGCCAAGATATTCATCGCCCGAGGGCGAAAACAGATGCGCGCGGCCCGCGTCCTGCGGGTCCATGCGCACGAGAACGTCGGCGCCCGGCAATACAGTGGGCGTCATGAAATGTTCGCCGCCGATGCGCACGCCTGACTTGGTGATCTTGCGCATGCCATCGCCGCCCGGCACCGGCGCCAGCAGCATGTCCAGCGCGCGCTCGCCGGGCGGCTGGCGGATCGCGCCGGGGAAGCTGGCGGCGGCTTCAAAAGGCGTGCGCCCGGCAAGGCCCGCGTGCGGCCTGTGCGCATAGCGCAGAGCAGCCCATTCGTCGGCGGCGCGCTGCAACGCTGCCGCGTCCATATCGACGCGCAAAACGTTCTCTAAATTCTCGCCGAGGCGCTGCGAAAACGCCTTGCGTTCCTCGATCACTTTGCGGTGCGCGACATTGTGGCCGATGAAGCCCGGCAACAACGGCATGAGATCGCGCTGCATGGTGCCGATGGCGCGCTCGACATGGCCTTTTTGCTCGGGCGAGAATGGCGCGGCGACTTCAACCTCGATCGCCAGCGCCGCCATCAGGCGTTGCGTGAATTTGGCGCGAAAGTCGCTACCATTATCCGTCTTGATGCGCTCGGGCATGCCCCATGCGAGCATGGCCTTGCGCAGCAGCAGGCCAACGGCCTCGGCGCGCGGCGTTTTGGTGACGTAAATCGACACGCGGCGCGAGAAAATATCGACGCAGAGATAGATGGCGAAACGGCCCTCTTTCAGCATCACATCCGCCGGTGAGGCGTCGATCATCCAGAGTTCGTTCAGCCGTGAAACCGGGTGCGAGGAACCGCGCGCCGAGGCTCTGAAATGGCTTTTGAATTTGTCGGGATTGGTGAGCTTTGTCAGCGCAACGTCGTTCGATTTTTTCCACCCGCCGATGACGTGCTGAAAGGTGCGCAGCGGCGGCAGCTCCAGCGCGGGAAAGGCGTCGGCAACAAGCGTGCGCAGATGGTGCGCGGAGAGGTGCGGCTGATGCCCGATGGCGCCCATGACAAAAGTCTCGACGCCCGGCGTGCTATCCAGCACGCCCTTGCCGCGACGGGCGGCGCCGCGATCCACGCCAAGTTTCGAGGCGGCGCCAGCGCGCATATGCGACCGCCAGCGCGCCAGGGTGCGGGGGGATAGCCGCCTGACGCTCTGGCGCAGCCAGGGCGCCGCCTCGATCTCTTGTGTGTTTCACAGGGTCGCAAACGTGGCGTCGCCCTGTTGCCGCGTCAGGCCCGCCTCGTCCGCATATTTATCAGCGAGGGCGAGCAGAGCCAGCCGCGCATCGCGGCTTTCGAGCGCCAGCGGCAGCAATTGTTGCGCAGCGGGTTCGCTCTCTGCGACGCGCGCCATGGCGTCGGGAATGTCGCAGGCGCCCAGCTCGCGCGCAATGTAGATGGCGCGGCTTTCAACCGGCAGCAGGTCGATGCTGTATTCAAGCCCGCCGCCGCGCCCGGCGCGCAGCCGCACCAGCCCGGCCTTCTGGTTCCAGCCCTTGCGCTCGATGTGCCTCGCCAGCCCCTCGCGCGTGCCCGGCAGGCCGGGTAGCGCGAGGTCGGCAAGTTCAAGGGAGGTGAGCCAGTGTTTCACGCGAGGGGCTCCGCGCGGCGATGAGTGGCGAGTGACGTGCGAAGGCTTTCAATTATTTTTTCCGCTTCGATCCGCTGCCAATCATCTTCGTCTGAATAAGATACGCCGGCCTGCTGGACGCCATCGACGAAGATGAGCACACAAACAAAGCCATGCCCGGCAGGGGTGGTTCCGGTTTTGCGCTTGATCGTGATGACGCCGCTCATGATGCGGACCCCGCGCGGCGATGGGCGGCGGACGCGAGAACGTCCTCGCGGATGGCCGTCTCGTTGGCGCGCAGCCATTCCAGCGTCTGCAGGACAGCTAGCATGCGGTTGCGGTGCAAAATGGCGGCGCTTTCGCGCATTTTGCCTTTGCTCACGAGGCCGGGATAGACGCTGCGGCGCATGTCAATCTCGCGCGCGACTTCCTCGATTTGCTGGTTGAGGCTGATTTTGTCGGTGTAGGCGATCATAGGACCCTCCACGGACGGAAATAGGGAGCGCTCGCAAGCACGTTGTCGGGAATGGATTTTTCGACGACTTGCAGCCATTCCAGCGTTTTCAGGCCAGCTTCCACGCGAAGCTGACAGGAAGCCGCCATGCCTTTTTCCATCACACCTGTTGCGACGAGAGTTTGATAGAAGTGCGAGGCCAACTGATTTACGCGCCTAATTTCCTCGATTTGCTGATTGAGGCTGATTTTGTCGGTGAAGGCGATCATGACGCAGCCCTTTCGTCGTCTTGCGCGGCGAGCCGCTCGGCCCAGAAAAGAACATCATCAATGAGTTCCATGGCGTCCTCGTCTTCGCTTGCATCGAACAAAGGCGCTTGCGCCGTGCCCGAAAAGGCATGCTTCACCAGCCGCGCCACGCGGCGCGTGCCGTCAGGCAATTCGACCACCCACAATCTGGGCAGGGTAAGGACCGGAGAATTGGCGCGCGCGCTCATTGGCGATCCTCGCGAGCGTCGCGCGCAAGGCGTTCGAGGCCGGCCACCAGGGCCGTCGCATCAGCCTGAAAGACGCCGCAATCATCGACGCCGCGATCCAGCATGAAGCCGGTTTTTTCACCCGGAAAAGAACGCGGGTGGCGGCGGATGATGGCGTTCACAGCCTCGCGAACCGGGTCAGGCCGGCGCACGGCCACGCGGCGTTGCGGCGCCGCGCTCACTTGATTTTCTCCGCGCCGATATGCTCCAGAAAGGCGGCGCGCACGCGCTTGTTGGCCTTTGCCCATGTGGAAAAAAGCAGCGCCTGGTAGCGCACCTGCGGCTCGTCCACCGCCGCCCGGGCAAGGCCGCAGGCGACGCGGGCGTTGTGAAAGTTCTTGTCCGGCGATGTGGCGATGTGCCGGGCGATGGAAACCTGATCCGCCGGCTTTTCGTCAGCAAGGTAGAGCAAGGCCTTCTGGTTATCCGCCATCCACGTGCCGCGCAGATGGCCGATGGCCTCGGGTGACAGCTTTTTGGCGAGTTCGATGGAAAGCTGAAGCGTCCGCTCGGAAAGGCCGATCTTGTCCGCCGTATCGGCGGTGAAACGCTTTGGTAAAATACCAGTTCGCAATGATTGCGATCTGGTTTCGTCGTGCAATTTCCGTATCTTGGCGGATCGCTTGTCGCCGCCGTTGGCCGTTTCCGGGTGCATGCGCTCATGCACGGCCTTGCGCTCGGCGAGGAACAGGGCGCGGTCGAGCGCTGTCAGTTCATGCCGCATGAGCGCGGTGTCAATTTCCGCCAGCCGCGCCTCGTCGTCGTTGAGGTCGCGCAGGATGTAATGTTCGCCCTCTCTAAGGGTTTCAACGCCGAGCGCCTTGAGGGCGGCGAGGCGGTGCATGCCGTCCACCAGCCGCATGGCGCCGTTCTGCCGGCGCAGGGCGATGGGCTGTTCAAGCCCCTTGGCCTCTATGGAGGCGGCAATGGCTTCCACCCAGTTGGGATCAGCAGGACGAAGGCGGTTATCGATGAGGATATCGGCGGTTTTGCAGGCGTGCTTGTGCGCGGCTTCGTTCATGAGGCTTCCTCAGGCGGCTTTTTTGTGGGGTGTGGACTTTTGTCCCGAAACCGGGGCAATCTTTGCGGAGCCGTGGCGGGCGCCCTCCGGCGGGCGGAACCACTGCGGCCAGAGTTTGTGCATAGGAGTTTCGATGAGTTCGGCGATCGCTGCATTCGCGCGCGGATGCGGCTTGATCAGCGCCCACGACATGGAAGGCCGCGAGAGACCGATCGACCGTCCGAGGCGGGCAAGGCTGGAACCCTTTTTGCGCACCGCCGCGATGATGTCGGCGCGGTGCCAGCCCTGGAGTGGTTCGGTTTTCGGCTTCACGGTGACTAAAATCTCCCGTCAATCAATCTTGGTGGATTTGGCCACATTCGCGGAACCGTTTCAACCATGTTTGGTTGGATTTCCCCGATGAAGAGCCGCGACCCGCGACTTGACCCTCTGGCGAACCGCGTTCGCGAGGTTATTGACGGGTTTCCAAGCCTTGCCGAGGCGGCGCGCGCGACCGGCTTGCCGGTGAATTCACTGAGCCGCATGAGGCGCGGCGCCAATGAGCCGGGCGCATTCGACCTGATCGATTTTGCTGCTAAAACCGGCGTCGATCTGCGCTGGCTGGCGGGGTTGCCGGGCGAGGCAACCAGGAATGATCGAACTCTAAAAGCCGCTCCGCCCCGCGACACCGTCACAATCAGGGAGCTTGACGTTAAGGTTGCAGCCGGCGCGAGCAGCTTCGCCGATCAGATACAGACGGTGGAAAGTTTCGAGTTCCCGGGCGCCTTTTTGCGCCAGCTCAAAATCTACAGTCAGCATCTGGAGTGCGTTCGGGTGAAGGGCGACAGTATGACGCCAACAATTCTACCCGGCGCGCTGTTGATGATCGACCGCAGCCTGTCGCTCCTCAAATATCCGCCAATCAGGAGCGAGGAGGCGCGCAGGACGAAACAGGCGGACATCTTCGTTTTTATTCACTCCAAAATGGGCTACAGGGTGAAGCGCATCGAGACGCTGGATGAGAAATGGGCAGCGCTGATCAGCGACAATCAGGCGGAATACCCGGTCGAAATTGTGGATCGGAACAAGTCGCTGAAGATCGTGGGGAAAGTGGTCTGGTGGGACAATCTCAATCTGGCATGAGGGGCCGTTTCTGGCGGTTCATTGGCGGCGTGGTGATCCTTCACCTCGTCATAATGCTGGTTTTTGTGGCGCGGGCGCGGGCCGATCAGGCGTGCGACACATTGGGATTGCAGGTTGCAAGGCTGACCGGCGGTCATATCGTCCTGAATGGCAATATTATTCGCAATTTCGCAGTAGGCATGGCGGTCGTCACGATCGCCTGTTCAGACCGTGTTGGCCCGGAAATAGCGGTCAGCGTTCCCAATACTGCTCCCGATGAGGCGTTTTTCGAGATCGCGGCGCGCGCATCGCAGGCGATGGCCAAAGCGCCGTCAGGCTCTGTCATTCTCGCGGTAAAGGCCTGCCTCTCCAAGATGCGGTTCAGCACTTATATCGAAGTGCAAAGCCTTCAGGTCGGGTGCCGAACCACCGAGAATGAAACCAACGCCTACTTCCGGCGCGGCCCAAATAACACGCCATTTATTGGGCTCTGAACATGCTGGCAGGGAACCTGACGGCATTCTTTCGAGCTTTGCGAATTGGCGGATTGGCGATCACGTTCGGCGCCTGTTGGCTGACCGCATCGGCCCATGCCCAGAACCCATACGGCTGCGGCCTTAACGGCGGGCCGGGATATCGCGCCGAGGATGGCCATTGCGTCGGTGTTCGCGAACTGCGGCGCGTCTGTGGCGATCCACCTGAGACGGCCTGCGTATTTGAAGGCAAAGGCGCGCGCCCGCCGACGTGCCAAGGCTGCGGCTGCAAGGGCGGACCGGGCTGGCGCAAACTGGATGGCAACTGCGCCGGCTGGCGCGATCTCAAGCGTAACTGCGGCGATCCGCCCGGCCATCCCTGCACGTTTGAAGGCCCTTAAAAGGCGCCATAAAGCCGTCACTTTGTGTCAGAAAATAGCGAAAAAAGTTGGAAGTTAGCGCGCCTGCCGTTTGATGGCCTGATGCTGCAAAGGCCCGCTTTCATTGAGGTTCAGGCATGAACGTCGATTTTGCCAGTTTTGCCCGCCAGTTCCGAGTTCGCCAGCCGTCTTTCGATGGCTGCATTGATTTCGTTAGAGATTCCTACGCCGCCGCCGCCCACTTTTGCCGATTGTCCATGCCATTTGATCTTGCGCGTTATATGCATCGCCGGGTGCCGCAAAACGCCGGAAACTCCCGGTTTTATTCGCTTTCGCCCGCCTAATCCCGGATAATTCCGCCCAATCCCGCCAACTGCCATATGATCTTGCGCGTCACACAAAATCAGATGGCTTTTGGCGCTGCATCCTTCGGCGCCTCGCCGCCATCGCCGTCGTCTTGCCCGTCCTCAGCCCCCTCGCCTTGCGCCCTGCCCGGCACAACATAAGCGCCGCCGAGCCAGCGACCGAGGTCCACATCCGCACAACGACGCGAACAGAAGGGTCGATACTCGGGCACAGCCGGCTTGCGGCAAATCGCGCATTTGCGTTCGCGCGGCGGTTTGGCGGCAGATTCGTCGACCGGCTCGGACAAGCAACACCCCCGGTTCTAGACGCGATTGAGCCAGAAGAGATGGGCGGGAAAACCCTCGCCGGCAAGCAGGCCCATGGTTTCGTTGAGCGGCAAACCGACGACGCCCGGATAGGAGCCAACCAGTTTGACGACAAAGCAGCCGGCGATGCCCTGGATGGCATAGCCGCCAGCTTTACCGCGCCATTCACCCGACGCGATATAGGCCTCGATTTCAGGATTGGTCAGACGCTTGAAGCGCAAACGCGTTTCCACCAGCTTGCGCCGCTCGGCGCCTTTGGGCGTGATCAGGCTGACGCCAGTGTAAACGCGATGGGCGCGGCCCGAGAGTCGGCGCAAGCACTGGATGGCCTCTTCGACGAGATCACATTTGGGCAAAATCAGCCGGCCCGTACAAACGACTGTGTCGGCGGCGAGGATGAACGAACCGGCAAGCTCCGGCCGCGTCTGCGCGATGCGACGCGCGGCGGCGGCTTTCTCGCTCGCCAGCCGCACCGCGAGCTTGCGCGGCAGTTCGTTGCGCCCCGGGGTTTCGTCAATGTCGGCGGGAATCAGCGCATCGGGCTC